>JAKLDH010000012.1 GCA_022703625.1 Cyanobacteriota bacterium
TCTCTCTGGTCATCATTTAGGCAAACTTCATATTTTAATACGCTTTTTTTCATGTCCTTACCTCACGTCTTTTTCTTCAAGACGTTAAAAACGTAATTTTGTTCTATGCAATCATTCGGTCAGAACAATAGTATTAACACACCCTCTCTGATATGCAGAGGGGATTGGGACGCGGGTTTTTATTAAATTTTACAGATCACTATACCAGCATAGTATAATTGTAAAAAAGGAAGCATATTTAATAAAATGACGGATTTTTACAATTTTCTGGCTGAAAATATAAAGCAAATAAAACAAAATAACTTATACAGGCAATTTAAAGTATTATCCTCCCGCCCTGGACCTTATGTGGAATATAACGGCAAAAAAGTAATGCAGGTTTCTTCCAACAATTATTTAGGACTTGCAGGAGATGTCAGGCTTGAACAAGCGGTTATTGAATCCGTTAAAAAGTATGGAGTGGGGTCTACCGGCTCAAGATTAATTTCCGGCGCGCGCGAAGTACATGCCCAATTAGAAGAAAAAATAGCGGAATTAAAAGGCGTACAAAGAGCAATGGTTTTTTCCAGCGGGTATGCCGCTAATATAGGCGCTTTATCCGCTCTTTTTGATGAAAACGACGCTGTATACTCTGATAAACTAAATCATGCCAGCATAATTGACGGAATTAAACTATCTAAAGCAAATAAATACATCTATAATCACTGCGATATAAACAGCTTAGAAGAATTATTGATTAAAAACCAGCATAAACACAGATTAAATGTCATAGTTTCCGATTCAATATTCAGTATGGACGGAGATAGAGCCCCTCTCCTGGAACTTGTCAAGCTAAAAGAAAAGTATGGAGCGGTTTTATTTATTGATGAAGCTCATTCCTTCGGCATTTATGGACATCATGGAGAAGGATTATCTCATGAATTAGGAATAAGCGATAAAATTGACATACAGATGGGCACTTTAAGCAAGGCGGCAGGCTCTGAAGGCGGTTATATCGCAGGAAGCAGCGATTTAATCGAATATCTGACAAACAAGTCAAGATCATTTATTTATTCCACCGCTCCTGCAATTCCTTGTATAGCCGCTTCAATTAAAGCTGTGGAGATAATAAAAACCGCTCACGACCTTAGAGAAAAGCTTTATGTAAATATAGAATATCTGAAAATGAGGCTGAAAGAACATAATTTTGATCTTATACCGTCTGAATCAGCGATATTTTGTATAAAATTCAATAATATAGAGCAGGCATGTCAAATCTCAGAACAGCTTTTAGAGGAATATAACATCATGGCATCCGCAATAAGACCACCTACAGTGGATATTCCACGCATAAGAATATGCGCAATGGCTTTACACAAAAAGTCCGACTTGGATTATTTGGTTAAAAGTCTTTCAGAGATGATTAAACCCAATTAAGGCATGCCCTTTTGATTGCAACCTGGTATATCAATTTTAGGTTCATCAGTTCTGTTGCCGAGAAGATAAGCTGAAATCACCGCTGTTATAGGAATACATAAGACTATGCCTATACTTCCGGTTAATGCGGCTGTTATTTCCGTTGCAATTGAATTTAAGCTGATTAATTTTATAAAAGGAGCATTAGCGGCAATAAGCGCAAGAGAAAAAGACCCTCCTATATAAGCCAGTATTAAAGTGTCCGCCATCGTTCCCATAACATCTCTGCCGACATTCATGCCGGATTTAATTAAATCAACCGGCTTTAAATCATTATTAATACTTTTTATTTCATAAAGACTGCTAGCTATAGACATCCCCACATCCATTACAGCCCCTAAAGCCCCTATTATTACAGATGCGGCAAGGATTTCCGGAAAATTTAAATCCGGTCTTGCCACCCATAACATCGCCGATTCCTGGTCATGAAAGCCTGTAAGCGGAGCAAAATGTATTACTATCAAAGAAATAAGCCCTGCGATAAAAACGCTTATAATTGTGCCAAGACTTGCGGCAAGACTTTTTTTATTTAATCCTCCCACCGTGAACAGGGTCAGGAGTGTGGCGACAAAAGCTACCGCAACGGCTGTAATTATTGGCGGATAGTTATTTAATATTGCCGGAACCAGAATAAAGAAAACTAATATTGTAATTGTAAACAGCGAAATTATAGATTTAATGCCTTTTTTACCCCCAATTAACACTAAAAGAGCTAAAAAGATGCCTAAAACAACCATTAATATAGGATATCGTTCAATATCGGTTATATAAAACATTGCGTTGCCGGATGTTTCTTCTATATTCATTAAAACCCTTTGGTTAGGCTTTAATCTTATGTCATAGACGGGGTTTGAAGTAATATTGTTCTCAATATCCACTATTTTATCCTTATATTTGCCGTTAAGGATTTGAACTTTCGTATATTGAGTTATTTGATCGGACTGAAGAGATGCAGAAAGCTCAACGTTAAGCTTTTCATCTGTTATTTCAAGAATCTTGCCGCTGGCATAGGATATTTCAGGCGCAACATAAGCTGCTTCCTCCTGCGCCATAGCTATGGGGCTAAGAGTTACACATACTGCAATAATTAATATTAAATAAAATGTTTTTAATAATTTCAAAAAATTACCCTCTTTAATCTGTAAAAAAATTCTGTTGCGCCGAAGGAATTTTATACCCGAGATGCTCATACGCATTACAGCATGCCTTTCTTCCACGGGGAGTTCTTGCAATAAAGCCTGCTTGCAACAAATAAGGCTCATAAACATCTTCTATTGTTTTTATATCTTCGCCTAAAGCGGCGGCGATCGTTTCTATACCTACAGGACCGCCGTTATGTTTTTCTATAAGAAGTTTTAAAAGCTCTCTGTCTGTTATATCCAGACCATATTCGTCAATATTTAATAGTTTTAGAGCTTTTTGAGCTGTTTTTTTTGTAATTAATCCGTCAGATTTAACGACAGCATAATCTCTTATTCTTTTAAGGAGCCTGTTAGCGATTCTTGGCGTACCTCTGGCGCTGGAAGCAATAAGTTCCGCGCCTTCTTCATCAATCTCGGCGTTAATTATGGAAGCTGTCCGTTTTAATATTTGTTTTAATTCCTGATCTGTATAGAATTCCAGCTTATGAATAATTCCAAATCTATCTCTTAAAGGACCTGACAAAGAACCTGCCTTTGTTGTTGCTCCTACAAGGGTAAATTTTACTATCGGAATTCTTAAAGTCCTTGTGGTTTCGCCTTTTCCGATAGTTCTGTCTATGGTAAAGTCCTCCATTCCAGGATAAAGAATTTCTTCGGCAATTTTATTCAGCCTGTGAATTTCATCAATGAACAGAAAATCATTTTTTTTAAGGCTCATCAGAATGCCGATAATATCTCGAGGTTTTTCAAGAGCCGGAGCTGATGTTGTTTTTATTTTTGATCCCATTTCATTTGCGATTACCGAAGACAGGGTTGTTTTTCCAAGACCCGGCGGACCATAAAAAAGCAAATGGTCGAGGGGTTCGTTTCTTTTTTTCGCCGCTTCTATTGAAATTTTTAGGGTTTCTTTAAGTTGAGATTGCCCTATGTATTCATCAAAAGACTTTGGGCGGATATTAGTTTCAAAACAGTTATCATAGTCGGTAGTTTTAGCGCAAATATTTTCTCTTGTTTCTTTTTGCGTTTTTTCCGATTTGAATTTTTCTCCATCCGAGATTATAGCCAATGTAATATTCCTTAAACTTTTTAATTGTTTTAATTATAGCTTAATAGCGATTTGCGTTCAAACAAGTTATATTTAGTTATATCAATCATATACCAATCAATTTAAAAAACCGTTAAATAAAAAAGATGGTTTTTGTAAATCCTTAATTAACTTGAGTTGCTAAATAAATAATTTTATATTTGGCGTAGCGGCTGGCTTAGCCAGCCGCTACGCCAGTTTAAGGACATGCAGCTCGCAGGCTTTGCCTGCGAGCTGCATAAAAATTAAAATAAAATCTTAAGCTATTTCAGCGTTTCGACTAATTAGCAATTCAAGTTAATTAGCAAATTAACGAAAACCTATTTGGATTGGTATAATTTATATTTGAAAAAGTTTACATAAATTGCAACTTGGTATAAATCAAGATAAATTCACTCAAATTTTTCCAAATATTTAACCTGTAATTGCTGTTCAAGAACTATAATTACATTATTTCCAGCCAGCATTGCTCTTTCTTGCCCCATTGCTCGCGCGCCTGTCTTTACAAGCTGAACAACAGGTCCAATATCTTCAATATAGTGAGCTATTTTTTTATATTCCTGCATCTGCGTAACCGCTCCGCCTATAATTCCCATCCCATCAGCAGTCCAGAGGGTTGCGCTTAAAGTTGTCCGCCATCCGTCAGGGAAAATAATTTCGTTAACGGATAGTTGAAAATAACCGTCCCTGCCTTCTTTAGCTTTTTCCAGCCGGATAACCTGACCTAATAATATTGAATCTTTTGGAATACAGGTTGCTTTCCCTATTGTTAAATCGGATACGGTAACGAAAGAAACCCTGTCGCCAATCTGATTGTCTTTAGTGGAAACGGTTTCCTGCAATATTGCTTTTAGCATAGTCCCTTTTGGAAAGGTTGCTATGGTATCATCAGCGGTCGCCTCAAAGGAAAACACCTGTGAATAAGCTTTAAAGCTAATCAAAAAGAATAAAAACGCAATAAATATAAAATATTTTAATGTTTTCATATTTTTAATTTTCGGTTAAAAGTAATATAAGATTATTTTATATAAGAAACCTGAAAAAGTCTAAAAATCTAAAAAAAAAGATTCTTATACCAATCAAAATAAGTTTTGTTAATTTGTTAAAAAGCTAATATCTATAGCCCGCGCCGCCCGTAGGGCGGCGCGGGCTAGGTAAGGGTATGGCGGGCTTTTCGGCGAAGCCGAAAAGCCCGCAAATTAAGAATTTACAAAAATCATCTTTTTCATTTGCCGAATTCTTTTAATGATTGGTATAAAGCAATTTTTCATTAATTTCTATAGCTTTTTTTACGGTTTCTTCAGCCGGTCCGCCGATTATATTACGTTTATTAACGCATTCTTCAAGAGAAATCGCTTTAAAAACATCCTCTTCAATCAACGGCGAAAGGGTTTTATATTCCTCAAGGGTCATGTCTTCAAGCCCTATTCCTCTTTGGATACAGGAAAATACAATTTTGCCTACTATTTCATGAGAATCCCTGAATGCAATCCCCTTTTTTGTTAAATAATCAGCTAAATCAGTCGCATTGGTAAATCCGCCCTTAGCCCCCTGATACATTTTAGCTTTATTAATCTTGAGAGTTCTTATCATATCAGTAAATACAGGCAAACACATCTTAACAGTGTCAATTGCGTCAAAAACCGGCTCTTTATCTTCCTGCATATCTTTGTTATAAGCTAAAGGAAGCGATTTCATTGTTGTTAAAAGAGCCATAAGACTGCCATAAACCCTACCGGTCTTGCCTCTTACAAGTTCGGCGATATCAGGATTTTTTTTCTGCGGCATAATACTGCTACCTGTACTGAAAGCGTCATCCAGCTCTACAAATTGGAATTCATGAGAACACCAGATGATTATCTCTTCAGAAAACCTGCTTAAATGCATCATAATAATGGATAATGCGCTTAAAAGCTCTATGCAAAAATCCCTGTCTGAAACAGCATCAAGGCTGTTAAGGGAAATCTCCGCAAAGTCAAGCTCTTTAGCTACAAATTCCCTGTCAAGAGGATATGTAGTTCCGGCAAGCGCTCCTGATCCAAGCGGAAGCGCATTTATACGCTTGTAAGCATCCTCCAGACGCTCTTTATCTCTTTTAAACATCTCGACATAAGCTGTTAAATGATGGGCAAAACTTATTGGCTGAGCCTTTTGCAAATGCGTATAGCCCGGCATTATAGTTCTGGTATGTTCTTTAGCGGTATTCAAAAGGGCCTTTTGCAGGTTTGTTATGTGATTTTTAATATTATATATCTCTTCTTTCAGGTACATTCTGATATCAAGGGCAACTTGATCGTTTCTGCTTCTTCCTGTGTGCAGTTTTTTACCTACCTCGCCTATTCTCGAAATTAAAATTTGTTCAATATTCATATGAATATCCTCAGCGGCAACGTCAAATTCGACTTTTCCGTCCTCTATATCAGATAAAATTTCTTTTAAAGACTTCTGTATAAGCAAAGAATCTTCCAGAGGAATAATTTGCTGTACTGCAAGCATTTTTACATGAGCCAGACTGCCTAAAATGTCCTGTTTATAAAGTCTTTGATCAAAATGAATTGAAGAATTAAAGTCATCAGTTAATTTGTCGGCTGATTTTTGGAATCTCCCACCCCAAAGTTTCATATATATCTCCTTTTAAAATGTGCTCATGTTTCTTTCTACAATAAAAATAGCTTCTTCAGCACAAAAATTCGGCATTATGTCATGGATTAAGCCGTTTTTAATTTTTGCTTCGTTCATGTATATCTCTTTCAGGATTTTAATTTTTCGATTCCTGCAAAATTCCTTGAAATCCAGGATTGTAAGAAGGTGAATATTAGGCGTGTTATACCATTCAAACGGTAAAATCGCTGATTTTGGCATTCTGCCTTGCAAAAAAAGATAAAATCTTACTTTCCAGTAACCGAAATTAGGAAAACTAATCACAACTTTTTTTCCGACACGCAACATCTCATTTATCGCAAAATCCGGTTTGTGTATGCATTGCAGCGTTTGATTCAAAATAACATAATCAAACGATTTATCCTGATAATCCTTTAGCCCCTCATCAATATCGCCCTGAAAAACCGAAAGCCCTTTTTCTATGCACTTTATAACATTGTCTTCATTGATTTCAACGCCCCTGCCCTGAACTTTCTTTCTTTCCTTAAGTAGTTTAAGCAATGCGCCGGAGCCGCAACCGAGATCAAGAACCCGTGATTCAGGCTCTATCTGGTCGCAGATTATTTCATAATTGACATGAAGCCCCATAGAGGTTTCATAGTGCATATTTGTTTTTTTATGTTCTCTCGAAATCTTGTTTGTCATTGGATTTATACCTGAATTGGCGTTTTCATATAGGTTTTAATCTGGTCATAGGTTAATTTCTTCTCTTTTTTTAAGGTTTCTAAAGCCAGCAAATATGCTTTAGCCGTGTCAAGAGAAGTAAAGCACGGTACTTTATATTGTTCGGCGTATGTTCTTAGCTTAAAGCCGCATCTTCTAACGTCTTTGCCGATTGTAGGGGTGTTAATCACTATGTTTATCTGTTTATTTTTAATTTTTTCGTGAATAATATCTTCATCAAATTTATCAATTTCAAGAGGATTTATGCCGTGTTCTCTTAAAAACTTGGAAGTAAGCTGTGTAGCGATGATTCCGAATCCTAATTCCTGAAACTTTCTGACAATGCTCAAAGATTCCTCTTTGTCAGCTTTTTTAACTGAAATCATTATGTTTCCTTTTTCAGGGAAGAGGTAACCGGCTCCTAAAAAGGCTTTTGCCAAAGCTTTTTCATAAGTTGAATCTACGCCAAGCACTTCTCCGGTTGATTTCATTTCAGGAGTAACGGCTGTGTCGACATTAGTCAGCTTTTGGAACGAAAATACCGGCGCTTTAACCGCAAAGAGATTTGTATGCGGTAAAAATCCTGTGCCCAAGCCTAAATCTTTTATTTTTTCTCCGGTAATAACCTGTACAGCAAGCTTTACCATTGGAACTCCTGTTATTTTGCTTATAATAGGCACTGTTCTTGAGGCTCTGGGATTGACTTCAATGACATAAACTTCCTCATCTTTCACAACATACTGAATATTCATAAGTCCAGTAACCTGAAGAGCCTTTGCCAATTTTTCTGTACAGGTAATTATCTTTTGTATAACTTTATCTGACAAGGTTCTTGTGGGATATGAACAGAAACTATCGCCTGAATGAACGCCTGTTCTTTCTATATGTTCCATAATTCCTGGAATTAAGATGTCTTCTCTGTCAGAAATTGCGTCTACTTCTACTTCTGTGCCTTCTATATACTGGTCGATTAGGATGGGGTGTTCGCTTGAAAGAGCTACAGCCTCTTTAACATAAGAGGTAAGCCCTTCATCATTATGCACAACCTGCATTGCCCTTCCGCCTATTACATAAGAAGGTCTTACCAATACAGGATAGCCTATCCCATTCGCAACTTTTACCGCATCCTTTAAATTAGTAACCGCAGCGCCTTTAGGTTGCGGGATTTGAAGCTCTGTGAGGAGTCTTTCAAAAAGATTTCTGTCTTCTGCAACGTTTATAGACTCAACAGACGTTCCTAGTATCTGAACCCCTCTTTTAAGAAGTTTTGGGGCAAGATTTATTGCTGTTTGTCCTCCAAATTGGACAATTACACCTTTTGGCATTTCTTTTCTGATTACGTTAAAAACGTCTTCAATGTACAATGGCTCGAAATACAGCTTGTCAGAAGTGTCGAAATCCGTGCTGACAGTTTCCGGATTGTTGTTTATAATGATTGATTCATAGCCTGCTTCTCTTATTGCCCACGTTGCATGGACTGAACAGTAGTCAAATTCTATCCCTTGCCCGATTCTAATCGGTCCTGACCCAAGCACAATGATCTTTTCCTTCTTGCTTATGACGTTTTCTTCTTCCTGCTCAAAGGTTGAGTAGTAATAAGGCGTCGCTGATTCAAATTCCGCCGCGCATGTGTCGACCATTTTATACACAGGATATAGATTATGAGCTCTTCTCAGGGTGTCGAGAGCTTCTATAGATTCTTTTGACAATTCCTGTATTTCAACGTCAGTAAATCCCATTGTTTCAGCCTTTTTAAGCAGTTCAATCGTCATTGACTGGGTTTGAAGCTGGTTTTCGACATCAATTATATTATTTATCTTTTTAATAAACCATTTGTCGATTTTTGTGATTATATTTATTCTTTTTACTGAAATTCCTTTTCTTAACGCCTCCGCAACTGTAAAAATCCTTTCATCATCAACGATTTCCAGCTTTTTCATCAGCTCATCTTTTGAAAGCATTGTAAGATGTTCTTTTCTTAAGCCTGTTTCCTTGCCTTCAAGAGAAATTACAGCTTTTAAAAAGGAGCTTTCAAAGTTCCTGTCTATTGCCATGACCTCTCCGGTGGCTTTCATTTGTGTGCCAAGTTTTCTGTTGGCATACGCAAACTTGTCAAAAGGCCATTTGGGAATCTTTGTAACCACATAATCAAGCGCGGGTTCAAAGGAAGCTTTGGTTTTCTTTGTTACATAATTTGGAATTTCATGCAGGTTAAAGCCTACAGCGATTTTAGCGGCGATTTTTGCGATAGGATAGCCCGCCGCTTTTGATGCAAGAGCTGAAGACCTGCTTACTCTAGGGTTAACTTCGATTACAACATAGTCCATGTTCTCGGGATTCAAGGCAAACTGGACATTACAGCCACCTTCTATCTTTAAAGCTCTTATTATATTTAAAGATGATGTTCTTAAAAGATGATATTCTTCATCCCGCAAGGTTTGAGAAGGAGCTACAACTATGCTATCTCCTGTATGGACGCCTACAGGATCGATATTTTCCATATTACAAACCACAATGCAAGTATCGTTAGCGTCCCGCATGACTTCATATTCAATTTCTTTCCATCCTGCAACGCTTTTCTCAAGCAAAACCTGATTAATCCTGCTGTACAGCAAGCCTGTATAAATTATTTCTTTTAATTCCTTCTCGTTTTCGGCTATTCCTCCACCTGTTCCGCCTAATGTGTAAGCTGGTCTTATTATTACAGGGTAGCCGATTTTTTCCGCAAATTTGATTCCGTCCTCAATATTATCGACTATATCGCTTGGTGGTATTGGTTCGCCGATATCCTGCATTAGTTTTTTAAAGCTTTCTCTGTCTTCTGCCTGTTTTATCGCTTTTAATGATGTCCCCAGAAGCTTAACGTTATATTTATCCAGAATACCGGCTTCGTTAAGTTCAACGGCAAGGTTAAGTCCTGTTTGTCCCCCTAATGTGGCTAAAAGACCTTCCGGTCTTTCTTTTTCAATAATATAATCAAGCGCATCAACTGTTAACGGCTGTATATAAACATGATCCGCTATATTATCATCTGTCATAATGGTTGCGGGATTGCTATTTACCAGAACCACATCAAAACCTTCTTCTTTAAGGGCTTTGCAAGCTTGAGTCCCCGCATAGTCGAATTCCGCCGCCTGTCCTATTATTATTGGACCTGAGCCAATCACTAAAATCTTTTTTAAATTCTCATTCTTTGGCATTTGACTGATCCCTGCTAATTCCAAATTTGATACTTATATTAATATATCATTAAAAATTTTGATTTTATACTATTACTCTGTTAAGTTAATTTTATGGAATTTATGACCCATAATATTTTTTATGTAATTTTGCAATTAACTGCTTAACCCGCTAAAAGCGTCATGCTGAACTTGTTTGCGAAATGCGGACAGCGCCGACTGCTTCGCAACAACATCTTTCCAGTATACAATACTTACCGTTTCTTCATTTTCTTTCTTTTTGAACGCAAAAAGAAAGAACCCGCAAAGCGGGAAGCTTGGTACACAATCCAAGTAACATTTCCCTATTAATGCGCCTTAGGCGCGCAAAAGAAAGAAAAACTGAACCACAAGGGGACAAGACTGTCAGGGCAAGCCCCCGAACCCCCTTGCTTACAAATGTCCGCTTTTTGTTTTTTCTTCGCTTTTTACATAAAAAATATTATCGGTCATAAGTTGCATGAAATTAACTTAACAAAGCATTAGTATAATACAGCACTATAAGCATATAAGTTTAGTATAAAAGGGAATAAAAACTATTTATAAATCTGATTTTATTATTTAGAATTCCCTCAACAAAAAAATAATTCAACAAAAATGCGAAATTTATTTGTCTAAAAAAACAAAATAAGTTTAAAATAAACTATAGGAGGTTTATAAATTAAATGAAAAAATCAAGCTTTATTACAATTTTATTAATTTTTATTCTGCCGATTGCTCTTTATTACTTTTTTAAAACACCGCCTGAAAGTAATACGTCCATAGCAAATCCGTCCGGCAACATGCCAAAAGTTATTAAATTTAGTTCAGACATGTGTTATGACTGCAAAAAAATCGAAAAAGAAATTAAGCCTTTAATGCAGGAATATCAACAAAAAATTATTTTTGAATCTATTAATGTAAGCTCAACAGATCAAAACACGGAATTTTTAGTCAGAAAACACAATGTAAATGTAGTTCCAACCCTTATTTTTCTTGACAAAAACGGAAATACTGTAAGAAAAACCGAAGGTTACGCGCCGGGAAGTCAATTAAGAATTTATTTAAATGAAATAAGCAATAGTTAGGATGTTATGGAAAATACAGTTATACAGCTTTTTACAGAACAAGCCGGGCAGATATCAGTATGGATTTTACTGGCAGTATTCGCCGGAGGAATAATAAGTTCAATATCACCTTGTACATTAGGCATTTTGCCTATAATAATCGGATATATAGGTGGATATTCCGAAAATACCACTAAAAAAACAATTATTCAGCTTTTGTTTTTTATTGTCGGAATATCTCTTGTTTTAACAACACTTGGAATAATTGCCGCATTTACAGGCAAAACCCTTGGTTTTCATTCAAATCCGTTTGTTGGATTAATGATAGGCTCTATAATTCTTATTATGGGATTAACTCTTCTTGAAGTAATTGAAATACCAATGCCTGTTTTGATAAAACAAATGCCCCAAAATAGAAACAACAATTTAATTTTATACCCGCTAATGCTTGGAGGAACATTTGCTCTTGCCTCAACTCCCTGTTCAACGCCGATTTTAGCGGGAATAATGGCTTACGCTTCTTTAAAATCAAATATTACAGCAGGAGCATTAATGCTTTTTATATATGCATTGGGACAAAGCGCAATTATTCTTTTTGCAGGACTTTTTACTTCCTTGTTTAAAAAAATATCTGTAATAAAAGTCTATACCGGAGTAGTAAACAAATTTAGCGGTGTAATTTTGATTTTTGCATCATTAATAATTTACTTTAAAATATTTGGAATTATATAAGAAACTGATATGTCTATTGCATTGGTTCATTAATTTTCAAGGTCATCCTGAGCGCAAAAACTGTCATCCTGAGCGAAGCGAAGGATCTCATGGCATGAATACAACAAGATTCTTCGGGCTAAAGCCCTCAGAATGACGAAATTGCAAAGCCCTCAAAATTATACCAAGTTGCAATCAATGTAGTATTAAATCTCCCTCCCCCTTCCCCTCCCCAAGGGAGGGGAAGAAGAGTTGATAAGGTTTTTACCGGCGTAGCCGGCAAAAACCTTATCAAAAAATAATACTCTTTTGATTGCAACTTGGTATTATACTAAACGACAAAACTAATTAACATGAATTTTTTGCGGGTAATGAGGAAAACTCGTTAAATGTAAATATATTAATGACTTTTATTATAATATGTCAGAGCGGTAACAACTTTAAAATTACTCAAATTTTTTGTAGAAACAAAAATGTGTTTCTGTTTATTACAATTTTTTTAAAAAAGCTTTAAAAATATGAAAACATGAGTAATAATAAAAATATGAAAAATGAAACTGCATTTCTGATTATACAAAACGCAAGAGGTCAATAACAGTTAAAATAGTTTTATTGAAAGGATCAATGCTTATGAAAACAAGAAAAGGGTTTACATTACTTGAATTAATGATCGTGGTGGTTATTCTTGGAGTATTAGCTCTTATTGCTGTTCCTGCTTTACTGAATGCTGTTAAGCAATCAAGAGAATCAGCTGTTATGGGCAATGTTAGCGCAGCTTCTTCTACAGTTTCGAGCAGACTGGCTATAGGAGCCGCTATAGACACAGCTGGCGGCGGCGCTGATGATGTGGTTACCCTCTTGAACGCAAGTTCCGAAAATCCGTTTACAGGCGCGGCTGCTTTTGTTGCTGGCGCTTGCGGAGCAGGAGAAGTAGGAATTTTAGATAATGCCGACGGTTCATACGCTATTAGCGGTTGTGATGGAGATGGAGTGGAATTAACCACAAAAACAATATTCGCGCCCGAAGAAGCCGCCGCAATAAATCTTTAATTAGTCTTGTTTAATTCTACAAAAATTTTAGACAGCAGATATATCTGCTGTCTTTTTTATTTTGTGATTAAAAAGCTGTGGCGAAGAGCTTATACCAAGTTGCAATCAATGTAGTATTAAATCTCCCTCCCCCTGCCCAAGGGAGGGGAAGAAGAGTTGATAAGGTTTTTGCCGGCAACTTGGTATAAGCTCTTAATTAAAGATTACTGCATAACTATTTTTTATTTTGTATTTTGCGAAATTAACAACCCCATCCCCCATACCCCCTTCCCACACGGGAAGGGGGCTTTGTTTGGATATAGGGGCTTCGCCCCTATATCCCCAATAAAATTTATTTCTGATTTTCAAAAACATTTTTTAATTTAAATAAGTTATGCAGCAGTCTTAATTAGCGGGTGTTTTGCCGAAGGCAAAACACCCGCTATTCCCTTACCCAGCCCGTGCCGCCCGCAGGGCGGCACGGGCTGTAGGTATCAGCTTTTTAACAAATTAACGAAAACTTATTTGTATTGATATAAGTAGCTTTTTAACCAAGTATTATTGATTTTCTAAAATAGTTTTTTCTAAAAACTCATCAATTTTTTTCATATTATATAAAATTTTTGAGGCAATTTTTGCCTGCAAATCAGAGGGAGCTATTTTTAAATGCTCCATCGCCAGACATACTGTTTCATCATAATCATACCATCTTCTACGCAGTTGCCTGACATATAAAGTAACATTTTTAACATGTATATTTTCTTCTCTGCACATTTTTATTATTGTTTTACAGACAAAAAGCTGCTTCTCCAAAGGAGAACGCTGTAAATGCGTTATTAATATATAAACTTTGTCATTGTGGTCATACCACCGTTTTACTTCTCTCAAAATATTTGCCTCTTAAACAGATATTTTTATTATAATAGTAAATAATAATTATACTTAAATATTATAGCAAAAAATTAAGTATAATTATACCAATCCAAATAAATTTTCGTTAATTTGTTAAAAAGCAAATAGCTACAGCCCGCGCCGCCCTGCGGGCGGCGCGGGCTGAGTAAGGGCATAGCGGGTGTTTTGCCGAAGGCAAAACACCCGCTAATTAAGGCTTTACCAAAATCATCTTTTTCATTTGCCGATTTTTTAAATGATTGGTATATTATAAAATAAAAAAAATTTACATTTAAAAAAACTGATCTGGAAGATCGTATCATTATACATAATTGAATTTATGCTTTGTAATAATAATTTTACCTTTATTATTTAATATACTAAACGACAAAACTAATTAACATGAATTTCTTGCGGGTAATGAGGAAAACTCGTTAAATGTAAATATATTAATGACTTTTATTATAATATAAACTTTTTTACAAAATTCTAACAATTTATATTTAAAAATTGACTTTATATAAATAGGAAGTTTTTGGTTTATTTTAAAAAAGGTCAGGGAGTAAAAGAGCTAATGCCGGATTTAGGAACAAATATATCTTTTATACCGCAACAACAGGCAAATTTGCCTGCTCCCGCCAATTCTGTAAATGACAAGATAAATGACCCCAAATATGATAATGTCAAAAAACATATGCAGAAAAACACGATCGGGAAACTTGTCGGCGATACTTCAGAAGAAAAACAAAAAACCCCCTTTTCTTTTTTATATACGCTTTTATATGGAACAGCCGCCGCTCTGGGGGCTGACAGCATTAGCCGCTGGGCTGTAAGCGAAAATCGGTTTGAAAAATTTTTGGAAAAAGTAGACAATAATAAAGTTCTTCAGGCAATAGAAAAACCGTTTATAAGCGGCTGGAACGCCATAAAAGACACTGCGCTCATAAAACCTTTTACAGCAATAAAAAATCATTTTGTCGAACATTCCACAAAGCTCATACCTGTAAACAAAATGGCAAGGGATTCTTGTCGCTCAATGGCGGCAGAATTAACAGAAGAGCTTATTGAACATTCTTCAAAAATTTTTAAAAATAAAATAGGAAGTAAAGCAGAAGCTCAATTAAATATCCTTCTGGAAAAACTCAGACAAGGACAACCAAGCTTTAACTGGAAACACGCATATCCAGAATTATTTAAACAACTTGAAGCCTCCAGCATTAAGCCTGAAGATTACGATAAAGCGTTTAACGTAAAAAACAGCAGAATTCAGGCAATAACCGGATTTGTAAAAGATCAAAGCCATGCCCTTATAAAAAGCCCTACGGGAAATTCCTTCTTTTCAAAAGCGTTAAGAGGCATGTATTCCGGCGCTACAAGATTTTTTAGGGTAAGTAACAGCCCTATTCAAATACTTATGACGTCATATTTTGTGGGAGATGCTGTTAAAAAGACCATAGACGCTCCAAAAGGCGATAAGATGTCAACATTTATGGAAAATGCTCTGGGAGATATTGTTCCGTTCTGGATGTTGATGAATACAATAACCAGATTCCCTTATCAGGCATTAGGCGGCTTAAAAGCAGCGCCGGAAGCTTTAGGCAAATCTTTTGGGAAAATTGGAACAATAATTGGAAAACCTTTTGAATGGGCGGCAAAAGCATTAAGTATCGGTCTTGACGGGAAATTAACCACGAGAATGAGTGAAGCAACCGCCAAATCTGTTCTTGGCGAGGCAAACGCCGCAAAATATATGGAAAAAGTAAAAGCAATAGCGAATGGTATTGATGTACAAGGAAACACAAAACTTATTAAAGATTTATTTAAAACTTCTGTGCCGTTCCTAAAAAGATTTGGTTATAAAGCCTTAAATTTTGGCGGCGGACTTGGAAGAGCGGCTCTTATAATGGCTGTTCTTATGCCTCTTATTGCGAATCCGCTTAAAAAGCTTTCCCACAAGCTTTTTGGGAAACCTCAATCAACAATTGCCGAAGAAGAAAAGGAAAAAGCCGAAAAAAATAAATCTAAAAATCCTTCGCCAATGGAGCAATATATTAAACAGATTGAGGGAGCTAATATATATAGTTCGCCGCAAAATAAATCAAATATTGATAATGTGATTTTCAATCCTTCTCAAAACTATCAGGAATCCGTAACCTCAAAACCCTCTATGATTAAAGATTATGCGCAAAGAATTAAAAATAACGGTTCTTATAATAAACTTCCAACGGATAATTCTGTTGCCGCCAGAACGCTGGATTCGCAAAAAGATTACTCTTCCACGCCAATGCCTTTAACTTCAAATAATGAAAAGATATCAGAAGTTAATAATGCTATCATGAAAGCAGATAGCGCGCTCTTGGGAGCTGAACAGGCATTAAAACACCTTTAAGGAATAAAAAATGACCGCTGTTACTAATAATACTCAATATACGGAAAGACAAAGGGAGCTTTATTCATGTTTTATTGAAAAAAAGTCCCGATATTCTGTTAATGAAAATAAAACCGATAATAACAGCGGTTATATGGATAAATACATAAAAACAGTAAAAGATCATCCTAAAGGATTTGCAATTGCAGGTCTGACAACTTTAGCTCTTGGCGGAACAGGAATTTTTATTAAAAAAGGCGCCGGTTTTAGAAAATTCATAGATAATATTCAAAATAATATTGATCTTTCTAAGATAACTTCTTCTGAAAGTTACGGAAAAGTAAGCGGTGGCGTTAAAACTGCGTTTGAAAAAACTTTTATGGTTCTCTATAACGTTGACGGGATTAGAAACCAGTATTTCCTTAAAGGAATTAATGCTCTTGGGAGTATAAAATATCTTGGATATCCGTTTAAAAAGATTGTAGATTTTAGCATTAAGCCTTCTACCTGGTGTTCCGGGCAGATTACAAAATTAAAATATAAATCTTTAAACAAAAAAGTTAAAAATCTAAGTGAAATTATAAAAACAACTCTTGAAAAACAAGAGAATAAATTATCTTTAACAGAAAAAGAAAAATTAGAGGAATTGCAGGCTTTTTTAATTGGGGACGGCAAAAAAGCAGGTTTTGTGGACTTTGCTCAAAGAGCCTATCAGGGATTTGATCAGAGAAGAAAAGATATAGCAAAGACGATTGATGAAAAAGTATTAATTCCTTATATTGACGAGTATTTCCCTGGCAGAAAGGGTTTAAGAGAAGTTTCAGGAAACCTGACCAGAGATATAATAAGCAAAGATATGGTAAGAGGCGATAAATGGAATGCTGCTGTTGGCAATATACAAAAAAATATTGACGATACAGGCATAACAAAAGCAACGGAAGCTTTAAATACTATGCTTACAGATTTTATAACGCCTGAAAAAACACAAGGAAGCAAATTACTTAAGGCTATAAGCTCAAAAGGTCAGCAAATTGTGAAACAAGCCGAGAATACAAAAACTTTTGAGATAGAAAACTATGCGGGAAGAGTTCTTGATCTGAAAAATGGCGGCGGATTATTTGAAATACTTGCTCCACCGATTATAGGCGGAATTTTGACTAAAAATATTCTTCAAGGCGAAACCCCCGAAGAAAGAAAGGAAAAATTCCTTAATGGAGGCGGAATTGCTTTTGTTGGAGGTCTGTCGGCATGGGCTATACTTCAAGTTGCATTAAGCATAAACGGTCCTGTCGCAATTGCTTTAAGTATTGCCACCGGCATTACTCTTGATACAGCGGGTAAAATGATCTCTAAAAGTAAAAAAGAAGTAAAAAAATAAAAATAGTTTTTATAAGTCCTTATACTAAATTGCAAACAATGTAGTATTATATCAAACAAATAATACTCGATTGAATGCGAATTTGTATTAATTTGAGGGCGTTTTGCCGAAGGCAAAACGCCCTCAAAAACAATCTTTAGCTTCCTCTGCCTATTAGGGAGAGGGGGTTGGGGGCGCGGGTCTTTATTAAACAATTACAGATCACTATATCAGAACACAATATCTGACAATCAGCAAAAATTATCTATTTTGAAATCAAGTTTTTCTTTTTTCTCATTAAATCTAAAGTTTTTCATTATTTCTTTTAATACATCATGAGCTTTCCCGACAAGTCCTGACCAGGGATCAACAATTATTGCTTTTGTGCCCCAGGTTTCAGGCTTATTTATTTTTGCTTTTTCTGCTAAATCAACCACTACAAATACATGATCATTGCATTTTCTTGGTATGGTCTGATTTTTTATGCAAAAAGAAATCTGCTTTGCTTTTAATCCTTTTTGCAATAATTCATACTGCATAATATCAGCCTGCTCTCCGCAGTTTCCCGCCTGATACTTTTTTACAAGCTTTTTTAAAGTTTTGAATTTTAAACTGGGAGAACATAAAGCGGTTTCAAAAAATTCTCTGTCAAATCTAAGACTTGTGACTTGCTCGTCAAATTTATGTCTTACCTGTCTAAGTTTGGGGATTAAATATTCGTTTTGAGTTCCATATAAATTTAGTATTTTTAATTCTATAGCTGTATTGGATTTTAGCGCGGGAAATTCCTGTTTAAATTCTCTAACAGCTTGATCACAAATTCTCAAAGTAGGCTTTATGCTTTGAAAAGGCAGATGCGCATTGTTTTGACTATTTATAGATGTATTTAGCATATTTTTTAATTCAAAAATTAATTAATAATTCGAGTATATTTTTTATAAAAATGCTAAAAATAAAAATTGATATAATTATCTTAAAAAGAAATCAGTAAATAAAAAAAAGGCGGTTTTTGTAAAGCCTTAATTTGCTTTTCAAAAAATCAACAATTATTTTCTCAGAATACTATAGAACTAACCGAGTCTTATAAGCATTAAAGGGCAATCGCATTCAATCAGAATCCTTTTCAGGGTTTTTGCCCGCAAATGCGCCATTGTTCCGTGCCATACAACTGCTATGAAATCATTGTTATTCTTTTTGGCAAAAGAGAGAATCTCCTCGGCAGGATCGCCGTGAAAAAGAGAAATAGACGCTTTAATATGATTTTTATTTACAGAACAAAAACGTTTTATAAATTCTTTTGACCATGATGCCCATTCATGCTGAAGATAGTCTTCATAATAAGGAGCGGAAAACTTGCTTTGCTCAAGAGTTTGTTCGGTTGGAGATATACAAATATGCAGTATATCAATTTTAGAAGAAGTTTTTGCTATAAACATCATAACCGGAGCAAGGGCTTCAGAAGAACCTGGCGTGCCATTTAACGGTATAAGGGTTTTTTGAGGACTCCACAGCCCGTTTTCTATATGTAAACAAACATCAGGCTTTATCAAAAGAACGGGTTTAAATGTTTGTTCTATAACTTTTGCCGTTGTGCTTCCCATTCTCAATGTTGTGTCGCATGTTTTGCCATGAGTTCCCATAACAATGTAATCACAGCTTTTACTTTCTTCTAATATCACTTCTTCAGGACTTCCTGCTCTTTGGGAAATCACGAAATATTCCAAATCTTCAATTTTTATTTTCAATTTATCAAGCAATTCCTCTGTTGTAAGCTCTTCATCAGAGATATGAAGAATGCAAAGGGTCATATCAAGCAATTTTGCGATGCTTTTTGCGGGTATAAAAGCTTTTATTGAGGCTTCAGAAGAATCAAGCGGCAGTAATACTTTTCCTTTCATAAACTATTCCTTCCATTCCCATTTTTGATTATTCTTAAATGCTATATATTCAACAGCAGGACTTATTTCCCGCCAATTATAAAAACCTGCGCTTAAAAATATATTTTTATTTCCTGAAATAAAAAATTTAATTTCATTTTTAAACAAGGTTGCATAAATTGTTTGTTCTCGCCATTTGATGGAAAATTCAATTGAATTCCATTCATCCGGCAATTGCGGATCAAACACAAGACCTTTTTCGACCGGACACATTCCCGCAAAACCAAAAGCAACAGACATCCAGACTCCTCCCGTTGAAGCAATATGAATTCCTCCAGCCGCATTCCCAAACTCATCGCCTATGTCTATTTTGGCGTTTTTCAAAAAATATCTGTACGCATCAGCGGTTTTGCCGACGGCTGACGCCATAACGCTATGAATTGACGGGCTTAAAGAGCTTCCATGCCCGCATCTGTTTTCATAAAAATCATAATTTACGCTTAATTGTTCTTTTGAAAACCTTTCCCTAAACAACATCATAAACATTAAAACATCCGCTTGCTTTATAACTTGAGTTTGAGCGGTTTTTGCTCTGCCTAAAATAATGTCCATAGGAATAAAGCGAGGTTCATATTCTTTTAAATCTATATATTCAAGATCATAAAACCCTTTGAACTGCTCATAAAGCTTTGTTTCAGGATCATAGCCCAAATACATATTTTCTTTATATAAATTCCACTCTTCAGGCTCGTTTTCCCGCAAATTTATTTTCTCTTTCAAGATTTTAAGCTGGTCAGGATAGTTTAAATTCATCAAATAATACGTTTTAGAAGCAATATCAAAATTATTTGCCGCAAGATAGTTTGTATAAGCGTTGTCATCCACTATTTCATGGTATTCATCCGGACCAATAACGGAATTTATATGATATAAACCGTCAGTTCCTTTTTTAACAAGGCTTTTGCAAAATCGGGCTGTTTCAAAAAGAATTTCTGCGCCGTAATTTATAAGGAAATTGTCATCACGGGTTGCATGCCAGTATTGCCAGACCGCATAGGCAATATCAGACGAAATATGGTTCTCATATTTGCCGGAAAGAATGTGTACGACCTCTCCATTAGGGAGCATTACCAGCTCAGGAGCTTCTTCTGCGCCGGAATCAGTAGATTCCCATGCAAAAGAAGCCCCTTTGAACCCTTCTTTTAAAGCATTTTTTCTTGCTCCGTCAAGCGTATTGTATCTATACATCAAAAGGGCTTTGGCTATTTCAGGTTTTGTAAAAACAAAAAACGGCAACAGGTACATTTCTGTATCCCAGAAAACGTGTCCTTTATAGGATTCGCCCGACAGATTTCTAGCCGGAACAGAATGTGTATTCCCGCTGAATTCGCCGGCTGTAATGAGATGGTAAACCGCAAAATCAATCAACTTTTGATCATATTCGTTGCCGGAAAGTATTATTTGAGATTCCTTAAACCTTTCTCGCCATTTATTGCCGTGTTTTATATAGCTTTCATCAAAAAAATCTCTTTCATATTTTTTATATGCGGAAATAGCTGTTTTTACGGGGGTTCTAGAGTCTTTATCCGTACATAGGCAGGATAAAGTTTTTATTAAATAATTATTTCCAGGCTCAGCTTTCCATTCAAAAGTTTCAAAACTTCCATCATAAAAATTTTTAATATCGTAGTAATAATCAATTTTTCTTGCGTATTCTTTACAATGAGAGAAGAAAAGACTTTTTTGCAAAATAACAAATTCTTTTCCGCTATATTTGGTTTTCATGTGAATGGACGCATAATTTTCCAGATCACAGTTCATATTTAGCAAATATCTAAAATCAGCCGCATTACAATTTATTCCTGTTATTACACTTATTTTTTCCGAATAATTTTCCGGTTTTATTATCAAAAGCTTTCCCAATTCATTTTTATAAGCGAGCGATATGTATTTTATTATCTTTATATCGGTAATTCTACCTTCTTGATCCTGATTTTTCCACTCTCTAACAATTGTTCCACGCTTAAAATCAATGTATCTTGAATGATAAATGGCATTTTGATCTTTGAGATTTAAAAGCGCATCACCCGCATAAATTTTAATTGAAGTCCAGTCAGGAGCTTTGACAAGGAAATTAAAATCGTCATAAGGACCCTGAACATACATACCTGCGATAAAAGAGCCCGGATCAGATTCAGGATAGGGCTCTTCAAGGCTGTTTCTCGTTCCTATAAAACCGTTTCCCATAGAAAAGATGGTTTCTATTTCTCTTTCTCTAAGCGGAAGAACCCCTTTTTCCGCAAGTGGTCTATGTTCAAGAGTTTCTATATATTGTAAAAAGATATTTAGCTTTAAGTTGTCCATAATAAACAAATTATTATCGATAACTTAAAGGTTTTAATCCGCTCTGTGTCTAAAGATAAATCAAAATTTGGATAGTGGATACTTATAAGTAGGCAACAAAAAGTTTTCAGGTTTTTATCTACCTAACCCCAACCCCTTCCCTTCAAAGGAAAGGGGCTTTTGTTGTTTGTTTGCCTCACTCGCTTCGCTCGTTCGGCAAAATTTAATAAGAGCTGAAAATTTTTTGTCTGTTACTTACCAATCCAAATAAGTTTTCGTTAATTTGTTAAAAAGCTGATACCTACAGCCCGCGCCGCCCTGCGGGCGGCGCGGGCTGAGTAGGGGTAGGGCAGGTGTTTTGCCTTCGGCAAAACACCTGCTAATTAAGGATTTACAAAAGCTATCTTTTTTATTTAACGGTTTTTTAAATTGATTGGTATAATTATGAGGGTTCGTCATTTTTAGGTTTTGCAATTTCATCATTTTGAGGGCTTTAGCCCGAAGAATCTTGTTGTATTCATGCCATGAGATCCTTCGCTTCGCTCAGGATGACAGTTTTTACGCTCATGATGACCTTGAAAATTAATTAAGTTTTTTCTTTAAGAGTTCATTTAAAAGCTCCGGTTTTGCTCGTCCGCCGGATTCCTTCATAACCTGACCGGTAAAAAATCCAAAAAGCTTTGTCTTTCCCGCTTTATAAGCTTCAACATTTTCAGGATTGGCTTTAATTACTGTATCTATAACAATTCCAAGCTCTGAAGGATCGGTAATTTGCTTTAATCCTCTTTTTTCAACTATCTCTGACGGTTTACCCTCTCCTTTAATCATAAAAGAGAAAACTTCCCTTGCGATTTTTACAGAAATAACTTCGTCATCAATAAGTTTTACCAGCTCTCCAAGCTCTTTTGGCGTAAATGCAAGCTGTTTAGGTTGCTTTTCTTTTAATTCCCTTGCCATTTCACCGGCTATAATTCCTGCTACCCCTTTTGGATTATTGTATTCTGAAAGAGTTTGTTCGTAAAAATCAGCTAGAGTTTCGTCTTTTGCGATTGTAAGAGCTTCTTCTTTATGAATATCATAATTTTTTAGGTATTTGTCCAGCTTTGTTTTAACCTCTAAAGGAAGTTCAGACATATCAAATTCCGATTTTTCCTGTGGTTGAGGCTTAATCTGTTTTTCCGTTTTCTCGAATTTCTCGGGTTTTTCTGCGGAAATCTTTGTCCAGGAATCACGCAAAGTGACTATTCTGTTAAATACAAGCCGGCATTCCTGATACGGAATCGGATCAAGATAAAAATAACCCAGTCTTTCAAATTGAAAGCGGCTTCCCGGAGAAGATTTTGCCACAGCCGGCTCTACATAACAGTTTGAAAGAATTTTAAAAGAATCTTCGTTAAATCCGTCATCTATTGTTTCAGGATGTTCAACGTTAAAAAGCCTGTCATAAAGCCTAACTTCGACGTTTTGGGAATGAGGAATCGAAACCCAGTGAATTATACCTTTTACCTTTTTTTCTGAGTTTTCTTCGCCGCTTTTGGTTGTCGGGTCATAAGAACAGCGAAGTTCTATGATTTCTCCTGCATTATTTTTAATAACCCGCTCGCATTTTATTATATAAGCGTGTCTTAGCCTGACTTCTTCGCCAGGACTAAGCCGGTAAAACCCTTTTGACGGATTTTCCATGAAATCGTCTTTTTCTATATAAATTTCTCTTGAAAAAGGAACTTTTCTTGCGCCTTCAAGCGGCACATCATGCGGATAATAGGAAGCATCAAGCATTTCTTCATGGTGTTCCGAGTAATTTTCTATAACAATCTTAAGCGGTCTTAATACAGCCAATACACGAGGAACTTTTTTATTAAGATCATCTCTTATACTGTATTCAAGCTGCGCTATATCAACTATACTGTTTGCTTTTGCGATTCCTGCGTTTTCACAAAAACTTCTTAACGCTTCAGGAGTAACTCCACGTCTTCTTAGTCCTGAAATTGTAGGCATTCTGGGATCATCCCATCCGCTTACATATTTTTTTTCAACCAGCTCAAGAAGCCTTCTTTTACTCATTACCGTATAATTAATATTTAAACGGGCAAATTCATACTGATGCGGTCTAGGTTCTTTTATTTCGCATTCATCAAGAATCCAGTCGTATAATTCCCTGTTATTTTCAAATTCAAGAGTGCATATTGAATGCGTAATTCCTTCCATAGCGTCTGACAGACAATGCGTAAAGTCATATAACGGATAAATACACCATTTATTGCCTTGTCTGTAATGCTCAACGTGTCTTATTCTGTATAAAAGCGGATCGCGCATTTTCATATTCGGATTGGACATGTCGATTTTAGCTCTTAAAACGTGTTCTGAATCCTTAAATTCGCCTGCTTTCATTCTTCTGAACAGGTCAAGATTCTCTTCAACAGAACGATTGCGGTATGGACTAGGTTTTCCTGGTTCTGTTACTGTTCCTCTATATTCTCTTATTTCTGATTCTGACAAGCTGCACACATAAGCTTTACCCTTTTTTATCAAAAATTCAGCATATTCATAGAGTTTTTCGAAATAATCAGACGCAAAAAAGAGTTTATCGCCCCAGTCAAAGCCAATCCACTTTACATCCTGTTTTATAGAATTTACATATTCATAGCTTTCCTTTGTCGGATCGGAGTCATCCATTCTTAAATGACAAATTCCGCCCGGATAGTCTTTTGCGATTCCGAAATTTATGCATATTGATTTAGCATGTCCTATATGCAAGTATCCGTTTGGTTCAGGAGGAAATCTTGTTATTACTTTTCCGTCATATTTGCCTGTTTTTATATGTTCGTTGATTATTTGTCTTAAAAAATCTTTTCCTTTAATTTCAGAAATATTGTCGTCGCCCATAAGATTTTTTTACCTTTTTATGTATTTGTTTCTTTCATAGTTTAACATTTAGCCGTATTTCAGGCAAATAATTCAAAGAAAAATTTATGTACAAAACCAAGAAAAAACAAAAAGCAAGCCTTTATAAGCAAGGGGGGTTCGGGGGCTTGCCCCTGACCGATATGACAGTTTGGCTTGTTAGTTTTTCTTTTCTTTGCTTCGTTTCTTTTCTTTTTGCGTTCAAAAAGAAAAGAAATGAAGAAACGGTAAGTATTTTATTGCATGCTCTAAATATCAGCTTTTTAACAAATTAATGAAAACTTGCTTGGATCGGTATGCCAAAAATTTTACTGATTTTGATTTATTAATTTTCATTAATTTTATTGAAAATTAGAAATAAATCTTTAAAACCCTCTCAATAAGTAAAATTTTACACATTTTGTTATTGCAGAAACTAACTTCTGTTATTGCAAAATAGCTGAAATGCCTGTAAAATTATTATAAGTTGGTAACAAAAAATTATTTTTTTCCCGCCCCTACTAAAAAAGATAAAAGGTAAAAATTTTTTGTTTGCCACTTACATAAACGACAAAACTAAACTTTTATTATAATAGTAATTTCTTGTGTTCTCTTACTTTCTTGATTAATAGTTTTTTAAAATTAAAAAAATTTAAAGAAAATAACAAATTTAGATGATATCTAAAAAATTCCTGAAAAGTAAAATTATATGAGATGCTGGTGTTTAATAAAATTTGGAGCTTGAAGAAAATATATGCAGGAATTACAGTTTAAAAATTATTTATTATCTGTTCTTGTCTTTTTAATTGGCGTCACTTCTTCAACTATATCATCCTTTTTATATACAGAAGCGATTGAAATACCTTTGCCGGTATATGTTTTAGGGATTTTAACAGGCTTTTTGGTTTTAAGTTTTATTTTTTATTCAAAAGCAAATATAGGGCAAACTATACAAATAGCCATTGTGGGAATTTTATTTAACGTATTATGTTTATTGGCTGTATATTTCATAAATGATTTTGTTATGTTGTCTGAAATATCGCTTAAACCGGATTTTATTTTGTGTTTAAGTCCTTTAATAATTGGGATAAATTTTATTTTTAACTTTTTAACTGTTACTATATTTATAAAACTGGAAAAAGAAGAGTTGGATTCCAGTGATAACCTTGATATTAACAAAACAAAAAAACTTATATCGTTAAAAGACCCTGATCCTGAAAAAGTTGAAGTTATTAAAATTCTCGAAAACTATCAGAAACACGAAGTTAAAGCTGAAAATTCCGCAAAAAATCCAAGTACATACGAAGAGCTTTACCCTGGTGAATCAAAATATATAAAACCTGAAAGCGCTCAACAGGAAGAAATTTACCTTGAGGATTTGCCTGAAAATGACTTAAAACAAAATGTAAATGGATTTGAGGGTAAGGAATTAAACGAAGAGGGCTTTTCTGTAACGAATGAAACGGTTTATTCAGGGAATAACGATTTTATTCCTACAAATATAAGGCTTTCTGAATCGCTTTCCGCCAAAGAAACGGATTCAAAAGGAAGAATTGCCGCTATAGGTAAGCTTCTTGTCGATAACAGAGATATTGAAAATGTTATTGACACTAATGAAAAAGCGGAAGAAAAATCATTAAACGGCAAAACGAATGTTATTTCTTCAATTTCAGGCGAAAAAATTTATGAAAAATTTAGCAAAATGAAAATGGGGTCGCCTTACATAAAAGAAATTGCCTTGATTGATAAAGGCGGATTCGTTCTGGCAAATGATTTTGAGGATAAACAAAAGGCTCAGATCGCAGGAGCGCTTATTTCAGGAATATATCACACTTTGCAAAATTATATTGCTCAATTATCGCTTGATGTTCCTGTGAAAATATTTTTTGAATCAGAAAAAGTAAACAGTTTTATACTAAAAACACAGGACGAAATTCTTTTTTCAAAATGGGATAAGGGCTTTAAACATATTGAATACGGGGCATTAACTGATATTTTTGAATCAGAGGATGTTTCTGAAATTGATATTACGCCTTATACAGACCTTATGGCAATTGAAAACTTTGCTGTTTCTGATCTGGAAGGAAATATATTGAGTTTCGCCGGCAATAATAAAAATGCGCAGAATTTTGCCGTTGTTTCATCAGCTATATTTGAAAATCTTAAAGTATTTCTTATGAACATTCAACTTGTAAAGTTGTCTAAAATTGTTGTTTTTACAAATCATAATGTTCTGACCATATCGAAAAATCAGGGTAAAATAATTTCAATGCTGACTAATATTGAAGATTTTCCGCAAATATCGGAAGAGTTGTTAAAAATTGAAGAAATTTATTAGAGAAGGGTGTAAATGTACGTTTTAAAGAATTCGCTGGATAACCTGCTGCTTGATACTCAGATAATATCGTCTGAGCAGATGCGTCTTGCCGTTAAACATTCAGAAACAACGGGGCTTTCTCTAATAAAATCAATTTGTGATTTGAACATTTTAGAAAAAGAAGAATTATATTCGCAGATAAAAAATGCTCTGGAAATTCAGTATGGGCTTACTTTTACAGACCTTTCCGGAGTGTCGGAAGATGCGGAATTATTAAATATTTTTTCAAAAGAACTTATGATTCAGCATAAATTTCTTCCGATACAAAGAAGCGGGAATGTATTTGTTTTTGGCATGGTAAATCCTGATAACATCCTAGCGGATAGAGAAATTCAGGATAGATTAAGAGAATTTAAAAATATTACTATAAATAAGACGGTTATATTGGAAGATGATTTTAATGAGTTTATTGAAAAGAATTTTGTTACCGCAGATGATGAACATAAGCTTGTAATTGAGCAAAATACAGATGAAATTATTTCTTCAATGGGAATTGACATTATTGAATCGTATTCTGACGATATAGATTTGTCTGACTTAAACGATTCTGCCGAAGAAGCTCCTGTAATTCAGCTTGCTAACAGTATTCTGGGCATTGCTATAAAACGAGGAGTAAGTGATATCCATATTGAGCCACGGGAAAAGGAATTAATTGTCAGGTTTAGGCAGGATGGCGTTTTGAGCGTATATAAAAAAATACCTAAAAGGATTCAAAATGCTCTTGTTTCAAGATATAAAATTATGGCTGAGCTTGATATTTCTGAAAGAAGGCTTCCGCAGGATGGTAGAATCAGAGTAAAAATGCTTAATAAAACGATTGATTTTCGGGTTTCCAGCTTGCCTAGCAAGTTTGGCGAAAAAATTGTAATGAGAATACTTGATAAGTCAAACATTTCTTTTGGGCTTGACCAGCTTATAACAAATCAGGAAATATTAAATATTGTCAGAGATATGATATATAAGCCATTTGGGATAATTTTCGTAACCGGACCTACAGGCAGCGGGAAGACTACAACTTTGTATAGCGCTTTGAGTGAAAGAAATACTGATGAAATTAATATTTCAACAGCGGAAGACCCTGTGGAATATGATTTGAACGGAATTACCCAGTCTGAAATCAATAAAGTTATAGGTTTTGACTTTTCAAGAATTTTGAAAGCTTTTTTGCGACAAGATCCTGATATTATGCTGGTTGGAGAAACAAGAGATAAAGAAACAGCAAAAATTGCTATAGAAGCGGCTCTTACCGGGCATCTTGTGTTCACAACCCTTCATACAAACGACGCTCCAGGCGCAATAATGAGATTACAGGAAATGGAGGTTGAACCTTTTTTAATAGCAAGTTCTACTATAGGAGTGATAGCTCAAAGGCTTTTAAGAAGAATTTGCGCAAATTGTAAGGAAGAATATACTCCTGATGAACAAGTTCTTAAATTTTTAGGAATTGAAAATCGTAAAGCTGTATATTATAAAGGCAAAGGCTGTAAAAAATGCAACAATACAGGTTACAAAGGAAGAGTCGGCGCTTATGAAGTTATGAAAATCAACGATGATATAAGAGATTTAATAGCGAAAGAAGCGAATACAACTATACTAAGATATGCGGCTCAGGAAGCAGGGATGAAAACCCTTGTGGAATATAGTCTTGATCTTGCCGGCGAGGGATTAACCACTCTTGATGAAGTAATAAGAGTAACATTCACCGGTGAAGGCAGTTCTATGATATGCCCGGGATGTTCCAGACCTGTCGGGGAAGATTATTACAAATGTCCGTTTTGCCAGCATGAACTTAAAAAAACGTGCTTGCGTTGCGGAGTTATCGTAAAAAAAGGTTGGGTTTCCTGCGCAAAATGTGGATTAAAGCTTGTTGACGAGCTTGGAATAATGAATTGTTCGCATTGTAACGGAGATATATCTCTTGATATGGCAGAATGCCCCTGGTGTTGCAATGATTTATTGCCTAAAAACATTAATAAATAGAGGAAGAAGGAGAAAATAGAGTGATAGAGCAATTATTAAATCTGGTATATGAGAAGCAAGCCAGCGATATGCATATTTCTGTCGGGCTTCCTCCTATTATAAGGATAGACGGAAAACTAATCAGAGTTGATCATCCTCCTCTCACAAAAGATATGGTGGAAAAAATTATTTTCGATATGCTTAGTAACGAGCAGAGAAGAATCCTTGAACAGAACTGGGAACTTGACTGTAGTTACGGTGTTGAGGGCATTGGGCGATTCAGGGTTAACGTATATAAAGAAAGAGGGCATTTTGCTCTTGCGATGAGGACAATTTCAACGGATATTCCTACATTTGAAGACCTGGGAGTGCCTGATGTCGCTAAAGAATTTGCGGGAAAACCTCGCGGACTTATTCTTGTTACAGGACCGACAGGTAGCGGTAAATCAACAACGCTTGCCGCAATGATTGATTATATAAATACAAACAGGGTTGACCATATATTGACAATTGAAGACCCTATCGAGTATTTGCATTATTCAAAAAGAAGCGTAATCCATCAAAGAGAGCTTGGACATGACACGAGAAGCTTTTCAAATGCGCTTAGAGCGGCTTTAAGGGAAGACCCCGACATCATTCTGGTTGGTGAGATGAGGGACCTTGAAACAGTTTCACTTGCGCTTACCGCCGCTGAAACAGGACACCTTGTTCTTGGAACTCTTCATACTTCATCTGCAAGTCAAACTATTGACCGTATTATTGACGTTTTTCCCGCGCAACAGCAGCAACAAATCAGAATTCAGCTTTCCAACAGCTTGGTAGGCGTATTAAGTCAAACGCTGCTTCCAAAAGTAACTCCGGAAGGCACTAAAAAAGGCAGGGTTTTAGCTATGGAAATTATGGTTGTAACCTCTGCGATCGCAAACCTTATAAGAGAAGGAAAAACTACCCAAATATACTCTGCGATACAAACCGGTTCACAGCTTAAAATGCAGACGCTCGAAGCTTGTCTTAGAGATTTGTGTTTAAAGAAACTTATAACTTATGATGATGCTCTTTCAAAAACAGACCGTATCGAGGACCTTAAAAGAATGCTTAGCGATGTTTATATTTAAATTATACTAATTTAATTTTTGAATTGTCATCCTGAGCAAAGCGAAGGATCCCATTGAAAGAATGCGTCATGTTGAGCGAAGGCGAAACATCTCATGGCTTATTACAACAAGATTCTTCGGGCAAAGCCCTTAAAATGACGAAATTGCAGAGTCTCAGAATGATAGTTTAATAAAAACTAAGGAGTGGATCATGATTCAATACTCTTACAAAGCAAGAGATAAACAGGGAAATTTATATGAAAGCATAATTTCTGCTGAAAACGAAGATGCGGCTCTAAGCTATCTTACTGAAAAGGGATTGTGGATTGTTCACATAAAAAAAGCTAAAAACAAAGATAAATCCATTTTAAACCTTGAACTGGATAAATTAATAATTAAACTGACTGGTGTCGGACTTAATGATATTGTTGTTTTTTGCAGACAATTTGCCGCTCTTGTTAATTCCGGCATTCCAATATTAAGATCGTTAAATATTCTTTCATCTCAGACTGAAAATCAAGGATTTGCCGAAATTTTGAAAAAAATAAAAGATGATGTGGAACAGGGCATAAGTCTGTCAGAAGCTTTTGGTAAGCATCCAAAGATTTTTGATCGCCTTTTTATAAGTATGATAAAAGCGGGAGAAAGTGGTGGAGTTTTAGACGAGGTGCTTAACCGGATTTCAGGTTTTATGGAATATAAAGCCAAATTATCCGGAAAAATAAAATCCGCTATGGCTTATCCTGTAATTGTGTCAATTTTTGCCGTTATCATATTTTTTATAATGTTAACTTTTGTACTGCCTAGATTTTCGAGTATTTTTACCCGACTCGGCAGTGAGCTTCCTGCGTATACGCAATTTTTAATTAATATAAGCGAATTTATAAGATCATCAAGCTTTGTAGTTTTTTTAATTGCGATTGCGGCAATTATTTTTGGTCTTTTAAGAATTTATTCCACAAGCGCGGGAAAATATTTTTTTGACGGCATATTTCTTAAAATCCCGATTTTAGGCGGTCTTCTTCAAAAAATATCAATTTCGAGATTTACAAGAACATTTGGTACGCTTATTAAAAGTGGGGTTCCAATCCTTACAGCGTTGGAAATCGTTGAGGATTCAGCGGGGAATGCTGTTATTGCAAAATCTGTAAGGCATGTCAAGAATGAAATAAAGCAGGGCGGAATGATTTACAAGCCCCTTGAAGATTCCCCCGTTTTTCCGCCGATGGTTGTTTCTATGATAGCTGTTGGCGAAGAAACCGGAGAGCTTGACGTAATGCTTACAAAAATAGCTGATTTTTATGATACAGAAGTAGAAGTGGGAGTTGAAGCTTTAACGTCAATGCTTGAACCTTTTATGATGGTATTTTTAGGCGGTATGGTGGGAGCTGTAATTGTTGGAATGTATTTACCAATGTTTAAAATCTTTGAAGCGTTGAATTAATATAGTGTTATGAAAAAATAATTATTAATTTGCTACATACAGCCCGTGCCGCCCGCAGGGCGGCACGGGCTAGGCAAGGGTATAGCGGGCGTTTCGGCGAAGCCGAAACGCCCGCTAATTAAGGCTTTATAAAAATTGTCTTTTTTATTTACCGACTTCTTTTAATTATTGGTATAAGTGTTCTTAATTTGCTAAAACGCTGATATTTAAAGCTCGGGCAGGTAATGGTCAGGAAAAGGCGGCGCTTGATTTTTCTTCGACCCGGATTGTAAAAAAAGTTGCTTTATTTTTTACTCAACTCGAATTGCTAATTAGTTGAAACGCTGAAATAGATTGAAATTTTATTTTAATTTTTTATGCGGCTCGCAGGCTTTGCCTGCGAGCCGCTACGCCAAATATAAAATTATTTATTTAGCAATTCAAGTTACTCAATCTTTATTTTTTTGTTAAAATTTTATTGATGCAATAATAGGACTTCTAAAATGGATAAACTTACAATATTCGTATTTCCGGCGATTACTTTTACAATAATTTCGGCAGGAGTTATCCTTTATGAACTTGGAAAATATTTAAACGGTTTATTATAAAAAAATGGGAGAAAAAAATGTTTAAAAAACCACAACATCAAGCAGATATCGGCGTATTTGGCGGTTCGGGATTCTACAAATTTATAGAAATTGAAAAAGAAATAGACGTGGAAACCCCCTATGGCTCTCCAAGCGATAAATTACTGCTCGGCAGACTTGGAAATAAAAAAGTGGCGTTTCTTCCAAGACACGACAGAAATCACTCAATCCCGCCTCATAAAATCAACTACAGAGCTAATGTATGGGCAATGAAAGCTCTCGGCGTTTCAAGAATAATCAGCCCATGCGCCGCAGGAAGTCTTCAAAAACATGTTGAACCCGGAGATTTTGTAATTTGCGATCAGTTTGTGAACAAAACTTACGGAAGACCCGATACATTTTATGATGGACCTATAGCAACTCATGTCAGCCCCGCTGAGCCATATTGTCCTGAAATGAGAAGCATTGCAATCAAAACCGCAAAAGATACAGGAATTAAAGTTCATGAAACAGGAACCGTTGTGGTTATTCAGGGACCAAGATTCAGCACTAAAGCGGAGTCCAAATTCTTTACGGCTCAAGGCTGGGAAGTTATCAACATGACGCAGTATCCCGAAGTATACCTTGCCAGAGAACTTGAAATGTGTACGCTTAATATTTCTCTTATAACCGATTATGACGCCGGACTTGTAGGAGATGTTGAGCCTGTCAGCCATTCGGCAGTAATTAAGGTGTTCAATGAAAACAATGAAAAATTAAGAAAGTTATTGTTCGCTCTTATTGAACAGATACCTGATGAAAGATTAAATTGCGGATGTTCAAATGTTCTTGAGCATTCCAGAATATAAAAAGGAGAATTTATAATTGACTTTATATCAATCAGTAGAACAATTATTTCAGATAATATGGCTTATATTCCTTATTCGGATTCTGTTAAGCTGGTTTCCAAATGTTGACTGGCATAAACAACCTTTCAAATTTGTAAATGATTTTACAGAACCGGTTTTTGTGCCGTTCAGAAGAATGATTCCCGCGGTCGGCGGAATGGATTTTTCCCCGATAGTGGTTTTTTTCTTGCTTGGGATGGTCCAGGATGTTGTTTTAGCTGTATTAAAAGGTTTTTATTAAATTTACATTATTAATTAGCAATTAGCCGAAACCGTCATCCTGAGCAGAGCGAAGGATCCCATGGAAAGAATGCGTCATGTTGAGCGAAGCGAAACATCTCATGGCTTATATACAACAAGATTCTTCGGACTAAAGCCCTCAGAATGACGAAATTGCAAAGCCCTCAGAATATAGTATAATATCAGGAAAAGATTTAGGAGAAATTGATGAAAGTCCTTATATATGGAGGAGGAGCAAGAGAACACGCTCTTGCCTGGAAAATAAAACAATCTTCCCTTTTGGAAAAGCTGTATTTATGCAAGCCCAATGACGGATTTGCCGAGCTGGGAGAACTAATTGAGGCTCCTGATTTTGAAGAACTCGCAAAAATTTCTCTGGAAAAAGGAATTGATCTTCTTGTGGTCGGACCTGAAGACCCACTAATTAACGGCATCGTTGATGAGTTCAAAAAAGCCGGCATTTCTGCAATAGGTCCTGATAAAAAATGGGCGGCGCTGGAAGGTTCTAAATCTTTCGCAAAAGAATTTATGTTAAAAAATAAAATTCCAACCGGCAAATATGAGGTTATAACTGATAAAAAAGATATTTATAATGCGCTGGAAAAATTCACGATTCCTGTAGTCTTGAAAGCTGACGGATTAGCGGCAGGAAAAGGGGTTTTTATCGCAAATTCCAGGCTGGAAGCGGAAGCAACGTTATATGAATATCTTGAAGGCAAATTTAATGAAGCCTCAAAAAAAGTATTGGTTGAGGAATTTCTTGAAGGACAAGAACTTTCGCTGATTTGTTTATGGGACGGCAAAACCTTATTGCCTTTTATTCCTGCAAGAGATTATAAAAAGCTTAAGGAAGATAATAAAGGACCCAATACAGGGGGCATGGGCTCATACTGTCCTGTTTCTCTTAACTTAAACGAGTATCAGGAAGTTGAAAAATATGTCAAAAAGCTTGAAGAAGCTTTAAAAAAAGAGCATGCCTATTTTACAGGCGTGATTTATTCAGGTCTTATGATGACAAAAGACGGAATAAAAATTCTTGAATATAATATGAGATTGGGTGATCCTGAAACTCAGCCTTTATTAATGCACCTTGAGAGCGATCTTCTTGAGGTTTTCAGGAAAGCAAAAGATCAAAAGCTTGATGAAGTCGAGTTAAAATGGAAAAAAGGACAAAGTTTTTGCGTGGTAATAGCGGCTCAAGGTTATCCCGAAAATCCCAAAAAAGGCGGAGAAATAAAAAATATTGAACAAATAATCGAAAATCACGATGCGCAAGTGTTTTTTGCGGGTGTTAAAAAAGAAGAAGGAAAACTTGTTGCAAACGGCGGAAGAGTTCTTTCAATCTGCCAGACAGGAGTTTTTGCTCAAAAATACATTTATGACGCTGTCAGTGAGTTAGATTACAGCGATAAAACATACAGAAAAGATATTGGTGAAGTCAGTCTTTCTAAAGAGGTATGCAGAAAAAATGAAGGATGTTGTGATAATTGCGGGATCTGAGAGTGACAGGGATTTTGTTGAACCTGCATTAAAATTAGCTCAGGAATTAAATATTGAAACGGAATTTAAAATTTATTCAGCGCATAGAAACCTTGAAGAACTTATTGAATACCTGAATGAACTTGAAAAAGCAAATAAAACAAAAGTTATTATTGCTGTAGCAGGTCTTTCAGCGGCGCTTCCGGGAGTTATTGCGGCAAAAGTAAAGCTTCCTGTCATAGGAGTTCCAAGGGATGTCGGACCTTTAAACGGGGTTGACGCTTTGTTGTCAATAGCTCAAATGCCAAAAGGCGTTCCGGTTGGAACAATGGCAATAGGAAATCATGGAATGCTTAACGCAATTCATTTTGCAAAACGGATTTTAGAAATTGGGATTTTTCAATAAATTATACTAAGTGGGTAACAAAAAATTATTTTTTCCACCCACCCACCTTTTTTTGGTAGGGGCGGGCGAAGCCCGCCCCTACCAAAAAAAATAAGAAGTAAAAATTTTTTGTTTGTTACTTATACCAATCATTATAATAAAAGTCATTAATATAGTTATTTAAGTTGAAAACAATAACAAATAGCGTCAAAAAGGGTATCAAAAATTTTTAAAGCGGACCGCAATTGTTTTTTCAGCCATG
>JAKLDH010000120.1 GCA_022703625.1 Cyanobacteriota bacterium
CGGAGAGAAATATCTTCGGGAACAGCTTGATTCTATTTATAATCAGACGTATAAAAATATAGAAGTCATCGTCTGTGATGATTGCTCAACAGATGGGACAGTCCAAATTCTTGAGGAATACAAACAAAAATATGGTTTAAAATATTTTATAAACGAAAAAAATCTGGGTTATATAAAGAATTTTGAAAAATCTATAAAATTATGTTCAGGTGATTACATCGCTTTATCAGATCAGGATGATATTTGGCTTCTTGAAAAGCTCGAAACGCTTGTTAATGAAATAGGCGAAAATATTTTAATCTACTGTGATGCGATAGACGTTGATATAAATAATAATATTTTACATGATTCACGAGTCAACTATTTTTATAAAGAAATTTATTTTAAAGTTGTTAATATTGAAAAAATAGCAGAAGATACATTAATAGGCTGTGTTTGCCTTTTTAAAAAAGAATTGTTGAATATCGCCCATCCATTTCCAAAAGAAACTGGGCATGATAATTGGCTTATGATGATTAGTAAAGAATTAAATTCTATAAAATTTTTAAATAATCAGCTTATTAAAAGAAGAATTCATGAAAATAACACAGGTAAAGTTAATATAAATAATAATCTATCTTTAAGCTATAAAATTAAAATGTCAGCCAAATTTATATTCGGTAAATTATTTTTTATTATAAGAGATTTTTATTATTTTTTTAAAGTAATAAAATTTAAAAAAATAATAAAAAAAAGGATATATATAAATGAAAGAAAATAAATTAATCTCAATAGCAATAGCAACCTATAACGGAGAAAAATTTCTGCGTGAACAGCTTGATTCTATTTATAACCAGACGTATAAAAATATAGAAGTCATAGTCTGCGACGACTGTTCTACTGACGGGACGGTCAAAATTCTAGAGGAATACAGCCAAAAATACGGGCTGAAATATTATATTAATGAAAAAAATCTTGGTTTGAACAAAAACTTTGAAAAAGTGTTAAAGCTTTGCAATGGAGAATATATCGCTATTTCTGATCAGGATGATATTTGGTTGCCTCAAAAATTGGCAATTTTAATGAATGAAATCGGCAATGCCACGCTGATTCATTGTGATTCTTCCATAATCAATCAAAACGGCGAAATCCTTTATATTTCAGGAAAAGAAAAAGCTAAAGTAAAGGATTTATGCCTAAATTCTGATAAGCATACTGCGATGGTGTCTTTTGTAGCCGGACATTCTATGATCTTTCACAAAAATTCGCTTGCTTATGCACTACCTTTACCCTATAAAGAAGATTATGACCGCTGGATACCAATTGTAGCGTCTAAAATGAATGGTATAAAATATGTTGACCAACCATTGGTTTTACATAGACATCATCAAACGAATTCCAGCGCAAGAAGAAAATTCCTGTTTATTTACAAGTTTTATATGGCTATAGGTAAATATTTTTATCGTATTTTACGAAAAGCATACCGTAATTTAATACTTGCAAAACGAGGTCTATAATGAAAATTCTTCATATAAACAAATTTTTCTGTAAAATGGGCGGGGCAGAAAATATTATGCTCCAGGAAGCTGAAATGCTTGAAAAAGCAGGGCATGAAGTTTTCTTTTTTGCCACAGACAGACAGCCTTATTTCATAGAAAATTATAAGTTAAGTAAATTTTTCCCTAAATATATTCCTTTTGGGAAAATGAGCTTTTCTCAAATTTTTAAAGAAATTCCAAAAACATTTTTTAATTTTGAAGCAATGAATCAAATGGAGCGGGTTTTAGAAGAAATTAAACCTGATGTTGTTCACGTTCATGAAATCTTTAATAATCTTACTCCCTCTGTATTATTACCCTGTTATAAACGAAAAATTCCTGTTATCGCAACTTTACATACCCCAAGAATGTCCTGTCCTGTAGGCACTTTAATGAAAAAAGAAAATGTTTATTGCGAAAAAGAATTATGCTCGGGAGGAAACGCTATTCACTGCGTAATAAACAAATGCAGAAGCGCAAATTTGCCTAAAAGCCTGATTCACGCCCTTGAATACATGTTCAGGCGGTTTACGCAAATTTATTATAAAGCAGATTATTTTATTGCCCCAAGCGATGGAATCCGCAATCTTGCCTTAAAATCGGGCATAAAAAAAGAAAAATTAAAAGTTATTTATAATTTTATTTCCGGTGAATATTTTGAAAACCAGCCAAACTACGATAATAAAGGTTATTTCCTTTTTGTCGGAAGACTAGGAAAAGACAAGGGAGTACAATACCTGATTGATGCGATGACAAAAGTTCCAAAGGAAATAGAGCTTCATATTGTCGGCGAAGGTCCTGCTGAAGAGGAATTCAAAGAAATTTGCAGAAAAAATAATCTTGATAATGTAAAATTTTTAGGACATAAATCAGGCGTAGAGCTGCGCGAAGAATATAAAAATTGTATAGCAAGCGTTGTGCCGAGTTACTGGTATGAGGCATTCGGATTGGTTATAGCTGAAGCTTTTTCTTTCGGCAAACCTGTTATAGGAAGTAATATAGGCGCAATCCCTGAGCTAGTCGAAGACGGGAAAACAGGTTTCCTTGTAAAGCCCGGCTCTAGCCAGGATATTGCAGATAAAATCCAATATCTTTCAGATAATATAGATTTAAGCAGAGAAATGGGCAAAAATGCAAGACAAAAAGCAGAAAAGCTCTATAAGCCAGAGCTTCATTATAATAAACTAATTGAAATCTATACACAGGCAATAGGAAAGTATAAATAAAAAATGAAAATAGTTTACCTGCATAATTATTTCCATATAAAAACCGGCTCAGGCACAGTAATGTTTCAGGAAGCCGAAATCATGAAGCAAAACGGGCATGAGGTCTACTTTTTCTGCACTGATAAAAAGCCGTATTATGATGAAAACTATAAATACCTGCATTATTTTCCTAAATTCAACGATTTTAAGAAAATGTCCAAAAAAGAAAAGATTTTAAACTTGCTCACTCCGTTTTATAACAAGGAAGCCGTTAAAAAATTCGGTATGTTTCTTGATGAAGTAAAGCCTGATCTGGTTCATGAACATACGATTTCCTTTTATCTTACTCCTGCAATTTTAAACGAATGTTATAAAAGAAAAATTCCTGTAATATCAACAATGCATGGACCCGGTTACTTTTGTCCGGCAGGAAATCTTTTAAACGGAAAAACAGGCGAAATCTGCGATAAAGTTTTATGTAAAGGCGTTAATAAGCTGCCTTGCTTTATAAATAAATGTTATGAAGGCAATATATTCCGCCAAATTTATGAAACAATACTTCGTTACCATTATGTTGAAAATTTTTTAAAGAAAGCCGATTATTTTATATGTCCGAGCAATGCTCTTCGGGATATAGCATTAACTTCCGGCTATCCGCAGGAAAAAGTTTTTACCGTATACAACTGTCTTCAGGAGGAAATAAAGAGAAAAGAACCCGGAAACAGCGAATATTTCCTCTACACAGGGAGAATTGACAAAGGAAAGGGAATTTATAACCTTATAGAAGCCTGGCGAAAACTTCCCCGTGAAATTCCTCTGCATATAGTCGGCACAGGCAAGGAAAAAGAGAATATACAAAAGATTATTGAGCAATACAGTCTGGATAATGTAAAATTACTGGGATTCAAAACCGGCGAGGAGCTGGACAGGGAATATCAGAACTGTATCGCAACCATTCTTCCGCCAATTTACTTTGAAGTTTTCGGAATGACTATTCTGGAGGCGTTCAGATACTCAAAGCCCGTAATAGGTTCAAAGACAGGCGGGATTCCCGAAGTTATTGATGATGGCATAAACGGGATATTGTATAAAAGAAACGATCTGGAAGCATTAAAAGATGCGGTTTTAAAGCTCTATCACAACAGGCAACTGGCTGAAGAATACGGCAGAAAAGGCAATGAGAAACTTAAAGCAATTTTTTCCGCTCAGGAGCATTATAATAAATTAATTGAGGTCTACAAAAAAGCGGTAAAAAATCAGCTATGAAAGAACCAAAGAGAATCCTGTACATAAACAACTTCTTCACAAAATACGGCGGAGCGGAGAATACTATACAAAAAATAAGTTCTCTTATGGCAAACAAAGGGCATGAAGTCTTTTATTTTTCCACAGACAAAAAACCCTATTTTAAAGAAAATTACGAATATTCAAAATATTTCACGGAATTCAGCGATAAAAGGAAATTATCCTTTGATAAACCCGAAAATTTTATGAAAACATTTTATAATTTTGAAGCAAAAAGAAATCTGAAAACATATTTAAACGAAATAAAACCCGATCTGGTCAGTATTCACAACATACATTTTCACCTTACCCCATCTGTAATTGACGCCTGCGAAGAGCTTAAAATTCCTATGGTATTTTATTTTCACGACCCAAGATCATTTTGTCCCGGCGGTACATTATCTTACAGGGGTCAGTATTGCCATAAAAAACATTGTATAACAGGCAATCCGCTAATGTGCCTTGTAAATAAATGCAAACTGGACAGCTTTAAAGGCAGTTTGATCGCTTCAATTTATTATTTATACTTCAGAAGCCTTAATATATTTAATAAAGCCGCAGCTATAATCTGCCCAAGTCAGGCTATGCTTAATCTTGCATTAAGCGCGGGGGTGAAGAAAGATAAACTTTATCATATTAATCACTTTATAGAAGATGAACTTTTGCAAACCGAGTCAGGAAATGACAATCAGGACTATTTTCTGTATGTAGGCAGGCTAGACAGAGAAAAAGGAGTTGATCTTCTTATAGAAGCAATGCGCAAGTTACCTAAAGATGTGTTATTGCATATTGTGGGCGAGGGATACGAAAAAGAAAAATTAATAAATCTTGCTAAAAGTTATAACCTTGATAACATTAATTTTTTAGGGTATTTAGACGGCGAAGACCTTAAAATTCAATATCAAAACTGTTTAGCTACAATTTTGCCCTGCAATTGGTTTGAAGTTTTCGGAAGGACTTTACTGGAATCTTTCTTGTGTTCAAAGCCGGTAATTGCCAGTAATATTGCGGCAATTCCAAATATTATAGATCACGGACTTAATGGTTATCTTTTTGAGCCAAAAAATATCGAAGAAATAAGCGAAATGATGTTAAGGCTAATTAATGATAAAGAATTTGCAGCAGAAATGGGCGAAAACGGCAATAAAAAACTCAAATTGCTTTACAACTCTGAATTGTATTATTCTAAATATCTGGAATTATTGATAAAAATTTTAAATTAATTTCAAAAATAGGGACTATTTTTTATGCATAAAACAGAAAGATTTTTTATATTTGACATTCTAAAAGTAATTGGATTATTTTGTATTATCTTTGCTCATGTACAGCCGCCATATCTTCTTCTTCAACTAAGAAACTTTGATGTGCCTTTAATGGTAATAATTTCAGGCGTTTTATTTTATTATACGACTGCCGGTAAAACAATTAATTATCTTGATTATTTAAAGAAAAGGGTCATGCGTTTAATTTATCCTGTTTGGATATTTTTAATCTTTTATTTTGGTAGTGTTTTTTTACTAAATTACTTAAGCGGGCATAGTTTTCCATATAGTTCAAAAACAATTATTGAATCATTTTTATTTTTTGAAGGAATAGGGTATGTCTGGATTATTAGGGTTTTTATTTTAGTGGCTTTAATTTCCCCATTATTTTTAAAAATATATGAATCAATTGAAGATAAACGAAAATATCTTCTTTATTTACTAATAGCTTATTTATTTTATGAAATTCTTTATGCCGTTAATTTAAGGCTTAATTTTAATTATATTTTCGAAAATATAGTTATGTATATTATTCCTTACGGAATTTTTACCGCTTTTGGTTTTCATCTGACTAAAATGAAAAATAAAAGCATTCTTATTTTTGCAGGGATTAATTTAATTATTTTCACTATAATTGCCTTAATCTTACATTTTAAACTCGGATACACAATACCAACCTGGCATTTTAAATATCCTCCCGGAATTTACTTTTTCTCGTATGCTCTTTTTTGTAGTTTGTCTTTATATTTGATCTTGAAGAATCTTAATATTAATAAAATAAAAGACAACTTTCCTCAAATTTGCGCAATTATAACTTTTATTTCTGCATCTTCCTTGTGGATTTATTTATGGCATATTTTTTATATTTATTTATGGAATACTTATTTTGATTTAAACAATTTTTTATTACAATTTTTTGTGATTTTAATTCTTTCTTTATCTACAACTATAATTCAAAAACAATTTATACAAAAAATAATTGGAACTGAAAAAAACAATTTCAATAATTTTATGTCAATATTGTTTTTAAAATAATTTTTTTTAATTAACTCGAATTGCTAATTAGTCGAAACGCTGAAATAGATTGAAATTTTATTTTAATTTTTTATGCGGCTCGCAGGCAAAGCCTGCGAGCCGCATGCCCTTAAAACGGCGTAGCGGCTGGCTTC
>JAKLDH010000121.1 GCA_022703625.1 Cyanobacteriota bacterium
TTCCCCCGACCTGAATAAAATTGAAAAATTCTGGGCATGGCTGAAAAAACAATTGCGGTCCGCTTTAAAAATTTTTGATACCCTTTTTGACGCTATTTGTTATTGTTTTCAACTTAAATAACTATATTGGCTTTTATTGCAGTAGTTGCTGTAACTGTTTATCAGGTTGCAGGAAAAGAATTGAAAAATACTTTTAATAAAATGAGTGAGTTGCAAACTATAATTCAGCAAAAAAGCCTAGAGGGATCACAATCAACTGATTAAAAAATTGGGATAACGATGTGATCATTTATTTTCATTCTTTTAAAGTAAAATTCTTTTTTGCGGAAGAAACAAAAAGTTTTTCAAGTTTTCTTAAAAATTTTACAATCTGAATTTCTTCACGTTTCATAATCGGATCAACAAGAATTGTAATTATTCCCAGCCTTTGCCCGACAAATATGTCAGTAAGAGGTCTGTCGCCTATTATAACAACTTCTTCAGGCAATAATTCAAGGTCTTTTAATGCCTGCAATGCCGCTTTTATTCCGGGCTTGCCTGCTTTTTCATAAGCCACACAGCCTGCTTTTTTTCCGGCTTTTCTTACATAGTCTTTATCAGGATTATTGCTTAAAATAGCTATTTTAAAATCTTTTTTTACCAATTCCAGCCAGCTGAAAATATCTTCAGGATAATTTCCTGTTTTAGGAGGCATTAAAGTGTTGTCAAGGTCAAATATTAAACCTTTTATATTTTCTTTTTTTAAATCTTCAAGATTAATATCAGTTACACGTTGCGCTACATAAGTGGGTTTCAGTCTGACCACCTGATTTCTCCTTGCTTCTTATAATTCCCCACTGCCAATTTTCAGGAGGATTCTCAATTTTTACCAGAATTTCCGAATTCGTATTTGCGATCTCAATTTTTTCTCCGTATTGATCAAACATTTCATTAATTACAATGCTTAATTCTTCGTCAGGGGTAATTAAATCAAAGTTTTCACCTGATTTCATCTGATTTTTCACCTGAATTTTGTAAGTATCCTCAGAAACTTTTTCCGTAATTATAGCCTGAAAAACAGATTTTGCCCTGCCTTTGCCGTTTATATAATTATAATGTTCACTGTCAGGCTTATCTATAAGAAAACCGGAGGAAAAACCTCTGTTGCCTGCGCTCGTTAATTCTTTATACAATTCGTTTATAGCTGGAGTTGCTCCGTTATAATAAGCATTAATGGCAGATTTATAGGCTTTAGCGACCAACGAGGCATAATACATGCTCTTTGTCCTGCCTTCCACCTTGAAAGAACATACGCCCGCTTTTATAAGATCAGGTATATATTGAATTAGCGCAATATCTTTAGGGTTCATAATATAACTGCATTTTTCGTCTTCATAAAGCTCATATTCTTCGTCAGGTCTTCTATCGTCGGTTAATTTCAGTTTATATGACCATCTGCAAGGCTGAGTGCAATTTCCCTGATTTGCTTTTCTCTGGTTATTGCTCATATAATCGCTTAAAAGACATCTTCCGGAATAAGCAACGCATATAGAGCCATGCGCAAGGACTTCAAGCTCAATATCAGGCGCTTTTTGAGAAATTTCCTCTATTTCTTTCAAAGAAAGTTCTCTTGCAAGTATAACTCTCGAAATTCCAAGGTCCCTCCAGAATTTAACCGCTTCATAATTTAAAACATTCGCTTGTGTGCTTATATGAAGAGGAATATTCGGCAAGTTTTTCTTTAAAGCAGGATAAAAACCGGAGTCTGCAAAAATTATCCCGTCAGGCTTAATGTCCTGAAGATGTTCGATAAGTTCCGGCAGTTTTGCAAGAATTTCATTATTTGCAAATACATTAAGGGTTACATAAGCTTTAGCGCCCATTTTATGAGCTGTTTCCACAGCTTCTTTTAAATTATCATTTGTTATTATATTTCCCGATTTTGGACTTCTAAGGCTAAAATCCGCTGTTCCAAGATAAACCGCATCAGCTCCGTATTTTATTGCATACTTCATTTTTTCCATATTGCCAGCCGGTAATAAAAGTTCCGCGCGCATTATTTTCTCTCTTTTTTCTCGTAATTTATCCCTATTAGTAGGATAGTTTAACAAAAAAAAAGATTTATTGTTAAATTTATTTTTTACGGATTTTAATATTAATGTATATAATTTATTTTAATCAGAGAGGAAGAAAAAAATTATGCAAATCAGTAACCAACAAAAACCTGCTTTTTCAGGAACCCTTATTGCGGGACCTTATGTAAAGAAAACGGTAAGAGAAAGCGTTAAAGATTTAATTGAAAAAAAAGTTCCCGAGATAATTAAAAACGAAACGCCCCCATCTTCATCAACATTAATAAGAAATTTAAAGAACACTTTGGAAATTACACAAGCTGACGCTAAAGTTAAAGCAGAAACCCAAAAAATGCCGCTAGATGTTACTCCTGAAAAATTCGTACAAGCTTTAAAAGCTTATACAAAAAGTTTTAACTCCGGCAATTAAAAATTGAATCAGGTTTTTATTAAAATATTATAACTAACATTTACCAGGCGGAATCTTTATTCCGCCCTCGCTTTTTAGTAATCTGCCCTTAAAAATCAGAATTTTTAAATGTTTTATAATTTGTTTTCTGTCCGTCTGTACTGATTTTTATGGCAAAATCCCTGTCAGTTCTTAATACAACAGAATTAAATTTCTCAAGTAGTTTAATAACTTTATGATTAGGCAATTTCATCGCATAACCTCTTTCTCCAACAGAAATAATAGAAATTTCAGGCTTTATATATTCCATAAAATTATTGTTTACGCTGTTATAACTGCCATGATGCCCTACTTTTAAAAGATCAACAGGTTTTTTAATGTGTTTTTTCAATAATTTTAGAGAATTAGCTTCGCAATCCGCCATTAATAACGCTGAAAAGTTTTTATAAACTATATATAACATTAAACTGTCTTCATTATCATCTTTTATATTAATATTATCAGGTCTGATAACAGTAATTTTTAAAGTTGAATCAAGGTTAATTTCATCTCCATCAACTAAAACATCGGGTTTTAAATTGTTTTGCTGAAAATACTTCTGTAAAATACGATAAGTTTTGGTTTTATTGACTACTCCGTTAGTATAAATCTTTTCAGTCTTTATATTTTTTAAAATATTAACAGCCCCGCCTGTATGATCAAAATCAGGGTGAGTTAAAAGAAGTATATCAAGCGTTTTAATTCCTTTATCTCTTAAATAAGGAACTATTGCTGTATTTGCAGGAGAATAATCTCCATTTGGTCCTGTATCCACAAGAATATATTTATTTTGAGGAGTTTTTATCAAGATGGAATCACCTTGTCCAACATCAAAAAATATAAATTCCAGGTTTTTATTTAAATTCCCTTTAAATAAAAAAACAAAAAGGATTAAAACGATTATTAGTGAGGCAATATTGCATTTTTTTACGGAAAATTTATTTTTTATGCTTATAAACAAACTTAAAAACAAAAGATAGAAAAGCATAATTCCTATAGGCTCTATTTTAGGCAGATATTGTATAGCTTCAGGCAAGGTTGCCGTGTATTCAGAGATAAATAAAAGCAAAAATAAGAAGGGCTCAGCGATTTTATCTGAAATAAAACATATTTTTTCGCCTATAACAGGAATTAATCCAAAAATGCTTCCTATAAATCCTGCAAAACTGATTATTCCAACAAACGGAAGAACTGTAATGTTTGCTAAAAGGGCATATATCGCAAAATTATTAAAATGATAAATTTGCAAAGGAGCGGCAAAAAGCTGCGCGATAAAAGGAACAAAAAAAGCTCCCGATAAAAATTCAGGTATAGGCTTTGCTTCTTCCACAAGAAGCGGGATAAACATTAACAAACCTAAAGTTACTACAAATGAGAGCTGAAAACCTACGTTGTTTATCATTAAAGGATCAACTAAAAGCATTAAAGCGCATATTATTATTAAAAGAATGGCATTATCAGAGGTCCTGTCAATCAATTTGGCGAATAAAATAAACTCCATCATAAGAGCCGCTCTTGTAACAGAAGGAGGAAGTCCTGTTAATAAAGAATAGAACGCTACAAGCAACATTCCCGTGATTATTTTAGGCTTATATGGCATGCCTAGCTTTGACGCAAGGAAAAACCATATTCCGAAAATAATGCCCACGTTTAACCCAGATGCCGCAAGCAGATGCAACAAGCCGGATTTAATAAAAGCTTCCTCAACATTTTTAGGCGTAGGCGATGCGCAACCGCCAAAAACCATGCCTCCTAAAAGCTCAAGATTGGGGGATTCAAGGTTTTTAGCGTGAATGCTTGTTATTTTTTCTTTTATCGCATTTAAACTGTTTATAAAATGCCATTTTCCTGAATTAGAATCCTCTAAAATCTTATAATTATTATCTTTTACAAAAGTCATTGTAAAAATGCCCTTGTGATTAAGGTATTTTCCGTAATCAAACTGACCCGGATTAGTGGCATGAAAAGGAGGATTTACTGAGCCATGAAGCTCAAGAAGATTGCCAATCTTGATTTCTTTAAATTTTCTTTCCTTATCCTTAATATATACAATAGTTTTAGCGTTAATATATGTCCACTTGCTTTCATACTTAAACGATTTAACGTTAAAATGAAATTTTGTCTTATTAGAGGCAGTATTTTGAGGTTCGCTTATAACTTGCCCCCTTAAGCTTAGTTCTGTCGGAGCAAAAGAGTATAGTCCGTCAGGTTCAGGCTTTCTAAATTCCGCATAAAACAGCGCAAAAGCAAAGATAGCAAGGCATAAAAGAGCAAAACGAGCGGATAAAACCCTTTTATTAAATAAAAATAAAAGCAAACAAGTTAAAACAGCAATTGTTGTAAATAAATACGGTAGCCCCCCTCCAAGCAAAACGCCTGTTCCGGCAATAAATACAGAACATAATATAAGGGTTTTTTGCGGTTTTGTTATTTCTGAAAATGTAAACATATTACTGATCTTTACTATATTCTTGAGTTTAACAAAAAGATTAAAAGAATCAAAAATTCGCCCTCTTGATTTATTTCTATGTTTTATCTATAAATTAATTGATTGAATATATGTTATCTAAGAGAAGGGGCTTGTTTTATGGTAAAAGCAGCAATAAACGGATTCGGCAGAATAGGTCGTAACACATTAAGAGCATCTGTACAGAACGGTTCTTTTGACAGAATTGATTATGTAGCTATCAATGACCCCGGTTTAAATCCTGGTCAGGCAGCTCTCCTTTTTAAGTATGACTCAGTAATGGGCAGATTTAACGGTGAAGTATCCTCTTATGAGGAAGGAATCATCGTAAACGGTAAAAAAATTAAATTCATAGCTGAAAAAGACCCTACAAAACTTCCATGGAAAGCTATGGGCGTTGAAGTCGTGATTGAATCAACAGGATTTTTCACAGACGGAGCAAAAGCAAAAGCTCATCTTGAAGCTGGCGCAAAAAAAGTTGTAATTTCAGCTCCAGGAACAAATGTTGACAATACAATCTGTATCGGAATCAACGAAGAAACTTATAATCCGGCAACACAGCATATAATCTCAATGGCAAGCTGTACAACAAACTGTTTAGCTCCTATAGCTAAAGTTTTACATAAAGAATTCGGCATTAAAGAAGGTTTAATGACAACGATTCACTCTTATACAGGAGATCAAAGAATTCTTGACACAGGACACAGCGATCCAAGAAGAGCAAGAGCCGGTTGTTTAAACATAGTGCCTACAACAACAGGCGCAGCAAAAGCTGTAGGACTTGTATTACCTGAATTAAACGGAAAATTAAACGGTTTTGCGATGAGAGTTCCGACTCCGGATGTATCAATCGTTGATTTAGTGGCAACTACAGAAAAACCTGTAACAAAAGAAGCTGTTAACGAAGCTCTTAAAAAAGCGGCTAACGGCGAATTAAAAGGCATTCTTGAATATGTTGAAGAACCGCTTGTAAGTACCGATTTCATTGGATCAACATTCTCAAGCTGTGTTGACGCCGCATTAACAATGACAATAGGCGGCAATATGGTGAAAATCGTTTCCTGGTACGACAATGAAATGGGCTATTCAACAAGACTTTCAGAAACTGTTGAACTGGTCGCTAAAAAAATAACAGTAAACGCATAATTTTTTATAAATAAAACAAAAAGACCTGTGGTAGAAAAATCACAGGTCTTTTGTTAAAAATCTTTAAATTATACTATTTAGCAGTTAAGTTAATTTTGCAAATTAACTTAACTGCTAAATAACTTGAGTTGCTAAATAAATAATTTTATATTTGGCGTAGCGGCTGGCTTAGCCAGCCGCTACGCCAGTTTAAGGACATGCAGCTCGCAGGCTTTGCCTGCGAGCTGCATAAAAATTAAA
>JAKLDH010000122.1 GCA_022703625.1 Cyanobacteriota bacterium
AACCCCCTCTCCCATTGGGAGAGGGGGCTAAAGATTGTTTTTGGTCGAGCGAACCGCCAACGGCGGTTCGCTCGACCCATTGAATTTACTAAAAAATCTCGCAAAAATAAATTTTGTAGGGGACTAATGGGGCAGGGGGAGGGAGATTTAGCACTACATTGATTGCAACTTGGTATTACAAAAACCACTTTTTTATTTGCCGAGTTCTTTCTATGATTGGCATGCAATCTTTTCATTTTCTTCTTTAATTCTTATTTGCTTAAACGCAAATTTTACAGATTCCGTAAAACCAATTGCGCAGAAAAGAACGATTTTTGCCGGCATTGTAATTTCTACAGTCGTCCATTGAATAAGAATAAAAACTATTATCCCTAAATTCACTGCGGAAAAGAATTTTTCAAAATAATCAGCTCTACTTATGCCTAGAGTCTTAAAACTGTCATATCCCGTTGAAAATATGCCCCAGAAATATAAAATCCCGAAAATTCCTGTTTCAAATATTGTTCCGAGATATGTATTGTGAATCTGCACAAGACCAGGCTCTCTTCCGATAGAGTTGGATATCTCGTAAATTACATTCATTGAGCTGTCCAGTCCAAAACCAAAAAATAAATTTATTATATTAAGATTGCTAAACCAGCGCTCCATAAAAGCTCCCCAGTGAATCAGTCTTGTGTTCCAGGTAAACAGGTTTGTAAACCTCTCCTGAAGCTTCCAGATATACATATCAAAATCAAATTTCTGGAAAAACAATATTAATCCGCCTGCTACAAAAGCAAAAATAATTATTTTATAAAACGGATTGATCTCAATCTTTTTTATATTAATTAAATTTCTGTCAAATATCTTAAGGGAGAAATAAATTGTAAAAATTCCGAACAATAACGCAATTATATTTGTTTTTGAAATATGAGTTAAAATTATAAAAACCGTCAGATAAAAAATCATATCGCAAAGGAACATCAAGTGTTTAAAAGCTCCTAAGTCTACGCTTCTGATTTTTAAATAAAGCCTGTAAGAAATAAAAATCAGGCAATATACGGAAATGTAATAAATATAGCCCATATTAGACGCTGCGCCCAGAAAATTCCCCAAAAGTCGTCCGTTATCAAACATAATGACGCTAAGTCCAAGAAAAATTGAGGCGATAGCTCCGGCATAATAAAGAAGAAAACTTATTAACCCGAAAATTACCGTAAATTTAAGTCTTTTGTGAATTTCCTCCCTAGTTTCAATGCCATAAAACGACATCAGAGAAACCATTATCGAAACAATCGGAACAAGGCTCGCTATATATATAGAAAATTTTGCTTCATCCGAAAAATCCCTGATAAAACTCGAAAAAGCCATTGAATTAAATCCAAGACTTATCATTTGTTTTTTTATCAGATACATATCATCTCCTCTGAGCCGGAAATCAGAAAAATATCCAATGGCAAAATAAACAACGTTGCTTAGAAAAAAAATCCAAAAAAGCCTGAAAATCAGGAAATTTTGCCACAGATATTTAAAATGCTTAAAAACATAATATCCGCACATTAAAAGCCCAAGAGCAAAAACCATTGCATATAACTTTAGTTCAGGACCAAATGAGCCGATATACTTTTTATCAAAGAAAATAAAAACAATAACATATTGTAATAACAAATAAGGTATCAAATAATCATTTAACGACTTTTTGAGGATAAAAACTCCTGTAACAAAAAAGCCGAGAAGAAGATAAAAAATAATAAACGGGTCTGCAAAAGAAAATTTCTGCCCGATTATCGGCAAAGCCGCAACTGAAAACAGAACTGCGCCAAATACCAGCAGAAATCTGTTATTAGAGAATAACCTGAATAAAAAATTGTCTTTCAAATCTTCCATTTATACGGTTAATGCCTCTGGCTTGGTTTCTGTGTCATTGTATTCATCATTGTTTACAGAAACTTCGGTAAAATATTTTTCGATTTCCGTATTTTCTTCTCTCGGAATAATTCCAAGAACTTTCTTGCCTGCTTCATCAAGGTTTTTGACCATTGTTATTAATTTATTTTTATTGGTTTCTAAAGAACAAATAATTACAACAGCATCGGAAATATCCGTTAAACACTGAATTTCAGGGAAGAAAGCCGGTTTTGAAGGAATGTCTATAAGAACAAAATCATATTTCTTTTTCAGATAATTGATTAACATTTTAAATCCGGTAGTTGAAACATAATCGTGGAGGTCTTCGACTTCTCTTGGCGAGGAGATATAATCAAGGCTGTATGAAAAATCAGGACCGCCTGCGGATATTTTTGTAAGGCATTGATTAATCATACTTTCAATCTGCTCTTCTTCAATTTGCGCAGAATTTCTCAGAGCCTTATTTAACCAGTCTATAAGGTCGATAATTCCAACAAATGGAAGATTATCAATTCCCATTCTCTTTTTGTCTTTTTCATTTAATGCCGCGCTGAAATCTGTATCGATCAAAACGATAGAAGTTCCTGTTCTGGCTATTTTATGAGCAATTACGGGAATAAACGATGATTTTCTTCTTTTGTCAGAAGTGGAAAGGAAAGAAAGCGCGCGGGCTTCTTCGGCGTAAGACCTTCTTATAATGCTGTTTGCAATATTTTTAAAGGAAAGATCAAGTATCGAATCGGTTTTATTTTTGTTTGCAATGGCTTCTGAACCGAAGAATTTTATCCATGGGATTACTCCGATTATCTTTTTGCCTGTTAAATCTTCAATTTCGGCGGTATCAAACCATTTATCCTCAAATTCGTCTTTTATCCATAAATAAGCGTAAGCTCCGAGAAAACCAAGCATTATAAAACCTACGAACTTTATAAAAATCTTTTTTAAACCTGCTTTAGGCGTTGTAGGTTCTCCAAGCGGGATTATGTTGTCTACTATTTGATTTTCTTTTATTACTGCTTCCATAAGCTTCTGTCTGCCGTTGAGATAGGCATGAGCAAGAGCTGTTTCCTGTTTTTCAAGGTATTCAATGCCGGCTATTTGACCAGGAAGCTTTGATTCTTTCTCTTTCAAGTCTTTTACACTCTGGGTTAATCCGTTAAGTTCGCCGATTAGAGCTGTTTTTTCTGACTGAACCCTTGCAAGATCAGTTACAATGCTTAAGGAAGGAGTATCATAAATTATTTTCTCAACTTTATAATTTTTTAAAGTTTCAGTCATTCTTGACTGTATATTTTGTTTTATCTGGCTAATTTCGCTTTTTACTCTTATAATTTCAGGGTATTCATCAGTAAATTCAGACTGAAGCTTTGCAAGAGCTTGCTGAGCAACTGATAAATCCGCATTTAACTTGACAATATAAGGGTCTTCCCCCACACTTGCCGATTTCAACGCTGATTTTGCGTCTTTCACATCGAGCTGATTTTTTAATTCCCCAATTTTAAGTTCAGCAGAACCAATTTTGCTTTTTATGATTTCAATCTGTTTTTCTATGTCAAGCCGTGTTCTGGAAACATTAAGGCTTTCGTCTTTTGCGTCCATAGTCTGGTTTTCGACTTTATAATCTCTTATCTGGTTTCTAACGTCGTCCAGTTGAGTTCCCAGTAAATTTATCTGCTGTTCAAGATACTCTCTTTGTTTTGCGTCGCCGGTCTTTTTTATATCAAGATTAATGTATTTAAATTCGCTTATTAACTCGCCAAGCAGTTCTATTGTTGTGTTTTTGTTTATCCAGTTTAAATTAACATTCATAATATCGGTTGAAGGCTCAATTGATACTTTGATGTTGTTCGGAAAAGATTTTTTGAACTTGTCTTTTGTTGTATAACCGTATTTTTTCAAATCTTCAGGGTGCTTTGCGCTCAGGTAATCATATAAGTTTGAAGAAAGCTTGTCGCTTTTCATAATTTGGATAAGGTTATAAAAAGGATTGCTAAACCCGCTTTCTGATTGAATCGGCAAGCTTTTATTATAATTGGCGATAATGTCGTTTTGAGGAATATTTTTTATATAAAGCTTTACCTGAGTATTATACAGGGGTTTATAAATAAAGAAAAAATATGCAAGGAAGAGGATAAAACCGGCAAGCATGCCAAATAAAAGCTGTTTGCGTCCTCTAAAAAGAATTGATAATAATCTGTTTTTTACAAAAATCATACTTCATAATCTCTCATTAAATTAAATTATTACGGTCTATATATTAAATCAGAAGTGCCAAACATAATTTCAGCCTGATTATAGCTTTGTGTAAAGATACTAAACGGCGTAAACACTCTTGACATGTAATCAAAAGATTTGCCGATCGAAGAACGAATCTTTTCAGGAACATATACAATATCGTTTGGCATCAATGTAATGTCGTGTTTTCTCGGATTAATGGTTTTAGTTACCAGATTTCCGTTAGAATCCACTCTGCTAAGAAACACTTTTGAAGGAGGATATGCGGAATCCGACAAATAACCGCCTGCTGAAGCGATTGCGGAATTCAGACTAAGTGAATCTGCCGGATCAAGCTTGACAATTCCCGGACGGTTAACATAACCCTGTATTCTTACAGGAATATATCTTGGGGAAAAGGTTGCGCTTGCGTATTTTTTATAAGTTTCTTCTTTTAAAGAGAATGCTGATGCAAGTCTTGGAATATAAACCGTATCACCTGCGGTCAAATAAACATCCTGCGTTACATTTCCTTTTTCTATCAACTCTAGCAGGTTAACAGAAAACTTTGTTCCTTCAATAACATTTGTTATTTGTATGTTTTCAATATCAGCGTCGTGCTGTATGCCGCCAGCCGCCATAAGAATATTTGTAAGCATCGGCGTTTTTCTTTCTATGCTGGATTCCGGTTTTTCCGAGTTAAAATACTGGATGTTATTTGCGTTTGTATTAAGCTCATAGCTTCCAGGATTGTTTACAGCCCCTGTAATATACACAAGAAAGGGTTTTGTGTTTATTATATTTACAGTAATCTGCGGATTTTTGATATATTTTTTGTATTTTTCAGTTAATAAATCTGTAAGTTCTTTTACAGTCATGCCTGAAACATTAATTTCGCCTATAAGCCCGATGTTTATATATCCGTCAGGCTGTACCCTTGCGTTTTCAAGAGAATACTGCGGCGCGTTGGATATATTAATTGAAATAATATCGTTTGGACCCAAGGTATATTTTCTGGCGATGATATTCCATTTTTCAAGAGAAGCTTGAAGCTCCTGATCTTCTTCAATCTTGTTAATTTCATCGTAATTTGTTTTTAATGTCGCAATAACAGCAGGGTTTGTGTCAGCCTTAAGCGTTTCTGCACAGGCGCAATTTGGTAAAGCGATCAAACTGACAAACAGTAAAAAAAGCATGATATTGCCATAGAAATATTTTTTCATATTTTTAAATTTCATCTTAAACTTGCCTCAGATTATTAAAGTATCGAAAATTTTTAAAATTTACTTTTTAATTTTATTTTAAATTTTATAATTAATTATATTGACACAGGCAAAACTCAAATGCAACGCAAATGGGCGCCTCTAAAAACTCAATTTTTGAAATTTTCATGAAATTGGGCTGGGGTTTGGCGTAGGGGCTTCGCCCCTTTGAGGGAGGGCAGGGGGATAGATATAAACAATAAAATTCTTTTGTTTTTATACCAATCCAAATAAGTTTTCGTTAATTTGTTAAAAAGCTAATATCTATAGCCCGTGCCGCCCTGCGGGCGGCACGGGCTAGGTAAGGGTATAGCGGGTGTTTTGCCGAAGGCAAAACACCCGCTAATTAACTCGAATTGCTAATTAGTCGAAACGCTGAAATAGATTGAAATTTTATTTTAATTTTTTATGCGGCTCGCAGGCAAAGCCTGCGAGCCGCATGCCTTAAGAAGGCGTAGCGGCTGGCTTCGCCAGC
>JAKLDH010000123.1 GCA_022703625.1 Cyanobacteriota bacterium
TAGAAGAAAAGAGATGCCCTGATAGCTCAGCTGGATAGAGCAACCGCCTTCTAAGCGGTAGGTCGAGCGTTCGAATCGCTCTCAGGGTAGTTTATTTTTAAAAGCCATTTCTCATTTTGCGCTATCGTTGGTGATTTTAAAAAAAATAATGTAGGGCTGAAGCAACGTGTTCGCCCCTGTTTAATAAAAAATTAAAATAAAAAATTTCAAGCTATTTCAGCGTTTCGAGTAATTAGTAAATCAAGTCCCTATACCTGCTTAAAACACAATTCTGGAAATGAAAAGTGAAGCGAAGATGGCGGCGAAATCCGCAATTAATCCGGCGGCAAGAGCATGCCTTACATTTGTAATTCCCACTGAACCAAAATAAACCGCAATTACATAAAGCGTTGTTTCAGAACTTCCAGTCATTACCGCTGCAAGCCTCGCCATATAGGAATCCCCGCCGTACTGATTGGCGATTTCGGTTGTAATCCCCAATGCCCCACTGCCTGAAAGCGGCTTTATTATTGCAAGAGGCAAAATATCCGCAGGCATGCCTATTATGTTTAAAACGGGCGCAAGAAAATTAGCCAGCAATTCCATTGCGCCAGAGGCTCGAAACATTCCAACAGCAACAAGAATTGCTACCAGGTATGGTATTATTCTTAATCCAACGCCCACTCCTTCTCTTGCTCCTTTAATAAAGGTGTCATATAGGGCAATCCGTTTGAATAATGCGCATAAAGGGATTAAAACTATCAATAAGGGCAATATCCATACTGAAATATTCTTTATAATTTCTGCAAATTTTTCTAAAGGCATGGCTCTTCTCCTTTTTCCGAAAAATTTTCCATCCTGAAGACAGGGAGCTTTTCCAGAACTTTAACAGCAATTATTCCAACGATTAAAGCTATTCCAGAAGCTAAAATGGTTGGTAGAATTATAACTGTTGGATTTTTTGCGCCTGCTCCAATCAAAACACCAATTATAGAGGCAGGTACAAGTTGTAATCCGGCTGAATTTATTGCAAGAAAAGCGCACATGGCATTAGTTGCGGTATTTTTATTTTCATTTAGCAGTTGTAATTCCTTCATCGCTTTTATGCCTATCGGAGTTGCGGCATTCGTTACCCCAAGAGCATTTGCGGAAATATTCATCGCAATACTGCCCATAGCTGGATGCTCCGGCGGCACTTCAGGGAATATTCGTTTTGTAAGAGGCTTAATAAGCTTGGAAACTAATAAAATTAATCCTGAAGCTTCCGCGAGTTTCATAAGCCCAAGCCACAAACTCATTATTCCTATTAAAGAAATTGATATTTCAACAGCCAATTTTGAATAATCTATTGCCGCTTGACCGACTTGATCAATACGACCGTTTATCCCGCCAACTATTACGGCTGTTACTATGAAAAATAACCAGATATATCCAAGCATTATAGGTACTTCTATTGATTAACTACTCTGTTTATTAATTATAGAGGTGATTCGACAAAGCCAAAACACCTCTTTTTTAATATTATACTCTATTGTTTACAGGCTGATTTTATACCTGTAAAGCTTGTCCGCCGGCAGCTTCAATTTTTTCTTTAGCTGATTTTGAAAAATGTCTTGCTTTTACAGTAATTTTTTTTGTTATTTCACCGTTGCCAAGAACTCTAAGCTCTTCATAGTTTTTGCTAAAAAGACCTTTTTCCTTTAAAATATCCAGGTCAATTACGTCTGCTTCAAGTTTCTCAAGCAAAGAAACGTTGATTTCAGCGTAAACGATACGATTTACAAGAGGAAATCCTTTTAATTTAGGAACTTTTCTGTAAGCAGGCATCTGTCCGCCTTCAAATCCGCGTTTTTTGCTTTGTCCTGAACGCTGTCCTTCTCCTCTGTGTCCTCTTGTGGAGGTTTTGCCCATTCCTGAGCTTATTCCCCGACCTACACGCTTTCTTTTTCTCACTGCGCCTTCGGCTGGTCTTAGATCATCTATTTTTATTGTTTTATTTTCAGTAGTTTCCATTTTTACACCTGTTATTCAATCATTTATTTCTATTAATTTAACATTTGTTCAATAGTAAGCCCTCTGGCATTTGCGACATCTTTGAATCTTCTTAATTCAGAAAGCGCTTTAATTGTCGCTCTTGCAATATTTAAAGGCGAATCTGAGCCTAAAGACTTACAAAGTATATTTTCAATACCGGATAATTCAAGCACTGATCTGGCAGAACCTCCTGCGATCAGTCCTGTACCTTCAGCGGCAGGCTTTAATAAAATTTTACCCGCTCCTGCTTTTGATAATATTGGATGAGGTATGGATTTTTTGAATATTGGAACTTGTATAAGGCTTTTTCTTCCTTCGATTATGGCTTTTTGGATTGCGCCAATAACTTCGTTTGATTTGCCGACTCCGACTCCAACCATGCCTTTACCGTTTCCTACAACAACAACGGCTCTGAAACTGAGTTTTTTTCCGCCTTTTACTACTTTAGTAACTCTTCGTATTTGAAGTACTCTTTCTTTCCACTCAGACTGCGTTTTTGAGGAACCCAAATAGTCTTCTCTTTTTTCATCTGCTGTGCGATAACTTTTTTTACCTGGTTCTTTTTGTTCTTTTTCTTGTTGCGCCACTTATTCTAACCTCTTTTTTTGTAATATAATAACAATTCTGAATTTTTATTTATTGAAATGTCTTTTAAAATTATAAATTATATTCAGTTGACTTATAATTATAAATCAAAAATAAACGAAATAATCAAGAAAAAAAGAAAAATTTATTATAGTGATCTGTAAAAATTTTTTGGAGTTTAATAAAGACCCTCAACCCTACCCCTTTAAAATAAAATTTAATCTCTAAATGCGCCTCTAAAAACTCAATTTTTTGAAATTTTCATGAAATTTGCTTGGGGGGTAGATATAAACAATAAAATTCTTTTGTTTTTAGTTGAATTTGAAGTAAAATATAACAACAATGTAAAAAGTATCTGGAGTTTAATTTTTAATTATGAATATAAAAATTCCCGAAATAAAAAGCAGGGAGCTTATAAATTTTCCTTATGTAGACAAGGCTGTAGAGTTTTATTATCTTGAAAACGGACATACAATAATCATTGCGAATAAACCTGGAAAGCTGGTTAATATCAGCACCTGGATAAAAACCGGTTCTATAAATGAAGATGATTCCATAACAGGCGTTTCCCACTTTCTTGAACACCTGATGTTTAAAGGAACACCTAAATATCCGGCAGGCGAATTTGACAGAATTCTTGAATCAAAAGGAGCTGTAGTTAACGCCGCAACCTGGAAAGACTACACTTTCTATTATGTTACCATTCCAAATGACGAAAACAATGAAAATTTAAACCTGACAATAGAACTCCATGCCGATATGATTTTAAACCCGCTTCTTCCCGAAGAAGAAATAGGACCTGTTTTTGATCCTGAAAATCCGAATGTTGAAGAAAAAAGAGAAAGATTTGTTGTTATTGAAGAAATAAGAATGCGTGATGATAACCACTGGACAAAGACTTATGACGAAATGAACAGCCTTATGTACAAGGTTCATCAGTATAAAAGAGATGTAATCGGCACAGCTGATGTTATAGCTTCAATTCCACGAGAAACAATCGTTGATTACTATAAAAAATGGTATACTCCGGAAAACATGTACACCATAATCACAGGAGATGTTGACGCAAAAGAAATTCTTGAAATTGTAAGAAAGAATTTTATATTTCCTGAAGAAAGAAAAACCGTAAAACTCGAAACAGAAAAAGAGCCGTTGCAAACAGAATCAAGATATGTCGAAAACTTCAAAAAAGAAATTAATACGGGATTCCTTATGATGGGATTTCACGGACCGCAGCCTAAAGACCTTAAAGACAACATTTGTCTGGATATTTTAAGTATTGTTCTCGGAGAAGGCAAAAGCTCAAGATTTTATCAAAATTTGATAGAAAAACAGCCGGAACAAATTTTTAACGTAACAGGAACGTCGCAATATGAGTTCAGAGAAGGAAATGTCTTTTTAGCGCAGGGAAATTTTGTTCCTGCTAAAAAAGAAAAGGCGCTGGAATTAATTAAAAATGAATTTCAAAAAGTTATAGATCAAAAAATAGAAGACTATGAGCTTAAAAAAGCCAAGAAAAAGCTTAAAACAGGATTTGCAGAGGATTCAGAAACTGTTTCTGATATAGGAGAACTGATTGGGCATTTCATGACAGTATATGAATGTATGTCATGCTATGTTACATACCTTGATGCTCTTGAAAATATTACTGCCGATGATGTTTTAAATGCGGCAAAAAAATATCTTGACTTGAATAAAGTGTCGATTTCTGTTCTTATGCCGGAATAACAACTGTTTAATCATTAAATGGAGAAACAAATGCAATCTTTTAATACAGATAAATTAAGCAATAATATAAAGGTTATAACGAGGAAAAACCCGAATACGCCAAGAATTGCAATAAATATGTTTATGGGTTCAGGGGTAAAATATGAAAAACTCGCAGGAATTGCAAATCTTACCGGCAGACTTTTACTTCAGGGAACACAGACAAGATCAGCCGAAGAACTGGCAAATGAGCTTGATAATAATGCAATAGAGCTTAGCGTTGAATCCAAGCAGGATTTTTTAAGAGCAAGATCATTATTTTTAAATGAAGATTTCGAAAAAGCGGTTGATTTACTTGAAGACATAATTAAAAATTCAACTTTTGAACATCTTGAAAAAGAGAAAATAAAGTTTACCGGCGAACTTAAACTTGAATTAGATTCGCCCAAAACGCAGGCATTTGATAATCTTATCAAAACAATGTTCAAAGATCATCCTTACGGGCATTCACATACAACCATTTTAGAAGAAATGCCCCGCATAAAAATTGAAGATATAAGGGATTATTATTTCAAAACCTCGCTTATTCCTGACAAAATGGTAATTTCGGTTGTGGGTGACATCGACAGAGGTGAGATTTTAGAAATTCTTGAAGAAAAATTTGGCTCAATCAAACAGCTTAATATGCCTGATATTATAGTTCCAATCCCTGAAATAACGGAAAACAAGACAGTAACAATCTCCAGAAAAGACGCCGCGCAGGCGCAGATTGTTCAGGGATGGATAGGACCGGCGGTTTCTGATGAAGATTACCCTGCCATAACGGTTTTAAACGTAATTTTAGGAGCAAGCGGTCTTAGTTCAAGACTTTTTGTTGAACTAAGAGATAAAAAAGGTCTTGCATATCATGTAAGAAGCAGTCTTGAAGCTCTTAAGCATCTGGGATTGTTCACTGTTTATATAGGAACGGCTCCAAACAACATTGAAACCTGTATAGAGGGTTTTGGAACAGAAATTAACAAGTTAAAAAACGAGCTGGTGTTGGAAAAAGAATTAAATGACGCAAAAAACAATTATTTTGGCAAGCGGGCATTTATGCATGAAACAAATGCTCAGCAATCTTATTATCTTGGCTATTATGACATTATGGCGCTTGGCTGTGGTTTTGACGTTGAGATAGAGGAAAAAGTCAAAAAAGTAACTTCAGAAGACATAAAGAGGGTTGCGAACAAGTATTTTTCTCAAAATTCAGTAATTTCAATGTTATATCAATTAAAATAAGTTTTCGT
>JAKLDH010000124.1 GCA_022703625.1 Cyanobacteriota bacterium
TTTATTTTAATTTTTTATGCGGCTCGCAGGCAAAGCCTGCGAGCCGCATGCCCTTAAAACGGCGTAGCGGCTGGCTTCGCCAGCCGCTACGCCAAATATAAAATTATTTATTTAGCAATTCAAGTTATATAGACCGATAATATTTTTTATGTAATTTTTTAATTAAGAGCTTAACTCCGCTAAAAGGGTCATTCTGAAATTGTTTGCGAAATGCGGACAGCGCCGACTGCTTCGCAACAGCATCTTTCCAACATGCAAATACAATGCTTACCGTTTCTTCATTTTCTTTTCTTTTTGAACGCAAAAAGAAAAGAAAACGAAGCAAAAGAAAAGAAAAACTGAACCCCAAGGGGACAAGACTGTCAGGGGCAAGCCCCCGAACCCCTTGCTCCCCTACATTTTTTAAATTCAGTCCAAAATTCCCTCTCCCCCAACCCCCTCTCCCAATGAGAGAGGGGGCTAAAGATTGTTTTTGGTCGAGCGAACCGCCGTTGGCGGTTCGCTCGACCCATTAAATTTACTAAAAAATCTCGCAAAAATAAATTTTGTAGGGGACTAAGCCCCGAACCCCCTTGCTTACAAATGCATACTTTTTGTCTTTTCTTCGCTTTTTACATAAAAAATATTATCGGTCATAAATTCCATAAAATTAACTTAACAATACAATAATATAAGCAGTTTTGTCGTTTAATATAGCCCGAAAAACCTCCTGATTTTGGGAATTGGTTGTGATCCTTCGCTCTGCTCAGGATGACTGTTTCAGCTAATTAGCGGCTCAGGTTAATTTTAGATAAAATCTCTTAAATGTTCGATTTTTTCAGAGTTTCTAAGCTTATTTAAAGCATTTTCTTCTATTTGTCTGATCCTTTCTTTAGAAAAACCGAATAAATTGCCTAATTGCTCAAGAGTTTTTCCTCTTCCGCTGTTAAGACCGAATCTTTCTCTTAATATTTCCTGCTCTCTGACTGTAAGAATTGACATTGCCTCAAGTATATTCTCATGAAGCAGGTTGTCAACCGCTCTTACATGCGGAGCCGCTGATTCGACATCAGGAACATAATCTTCAAGATATAAATCTTCGCCTATAGGCATATCAAGGCTTATCGGCTCTTTATTCATTGCCTTTTTTATTGCTATAAGCTTATCTGTCGTAAGATTCATTTTTTTGGCAAATTCCTGAACCGTCGGTTCTCTTCCAAGTTCCAGGCAGAGTTCTGTTTTAACTTTTTTATATTGTCTGATTTTATCGGACATATGCACAGGAATACGTATTGTTTTTGCGGAATTAGCGATACAGCGGATAATGGTTTGTCTTATCCACCAGGTTGCGTATGTGCTGAATTTAAACCCTTTTCTGTAATCATATCTTTCTGCCGCTTTTATAAGCCCAAGACTTCCTTCCTGAACAAGGTCCAGAAAAAGCACTCCCTGACCTATATATTTTTTTGCAATACTTATCACAAGCCTTAAATTTGCTTGCACAAGTTTTGATTTTGCTTGTTTAGCTTCTTTTGAACTTCCTTCTCTAATTTTTTTTCCGAGCTCAATTTCTTCTGCCGGAGAAATCATGGATTTTTTCCCGATATCTCTAAGATACATTTGAAGCACGTCATTAGCTTTGAATTCCTGATGAAAAACCTGCGTTGTTTCCGGTTTTTTGTAAGCGTCAAAACTTTCTTCTTCTATTTCATCAGTAAAATCAAGGGTTTTGGGAATTTCAAATTTAAAATTGTTATCTTCATTCAAATAATCAAGTTTAGGAGTTTTTTCAGCTTTTTTTATGTTTGTGAAATTTAGCATTATAATAACCTCAATCTTCTAATATGTTTAATTTTTAGACAAATAAACACTTATAAAACAATATCTGCATGTTAATCTTCTAAATATAAAAACTTACTTTTTTTAATTAAAATTTAAACAATTCTGTCGATTAGATATAAAAACTGTTTACTTCTTTATTGACGTAATTAGAACTATTTTGTTTCATAAAGGCGCCTCTAAAAACAAAAAATTTTTATTGTTTCCTTATCGCAAAGCGCTTTTAAATGCTTCATAAAAAATAGCCCAGTTGCGCTTTAAAGCCGTTTCATAAGCATTTTTCGCTATTTCTTCATAATTAACGCCATTATTCAGGAAAATCTCCATTTTTTTTGCGAGATTTTTATGGTTTTGCGTTTGCATATCAAAAATAAAACCGTTTTCGCCATCTGTAATTATCTCTGAAGCTCCTGAAAATGAACTTATAATTGCCGGTTTACTGTTAATCATCGCCTCAAGCGCAACAAGCCCAAAGGTTTCCAGAATCGACGGCATAACAATACAATCAACAGAACGGTAAAAGCTAGTCATATCACTCTGATAATCAAGAAATTCAATTTTGTCACAAAGTTTGTGTCTTAAAAGTAAAAATTTTAACCAGAGATTTTTATTGGATTTCGGATAAATTATTTTTGCCTTAAAATCATAACCCTTGCTGTTTAAAGACTTAAGCGCGTTTAAAAAAATGTAGCCGCCCTTTTTCCCAAAACTAGGCGCTGATAATCCAAACGTAAACGCCTTGTTTTTTGCAGGCTGTAAGGGTTTTCCGGCGGGGTTGTCAACTCCGGGATAAATTACCGCAAGTTTTTCTTCAGGAATTTGAAAATTGCTCATCAACTCGTTTTTTAAAATCTCTGAAGGTACAATAATCTTTCTGTAAGAAGTTTTTAACCATTTTTTCTGCGCTTCTATATGTTTATGCTTTTTTATCCTGAATAAAATCCGTGAAAACAAATTGCCTGCGTTCTTTTGGTAATGCTCAAGAGAGTGCCCCTGTAGTATTGCGATATCAAGAGGGGGTGAAATGTTTTCAGATATTATAAAATCGTAATTTTCTTTTTCTGTAAGGGTTTTAATCTTGTTATAAAAGGCTTCAATCTTTTCAGGATACTTAAAATCCTTTGGATGTCCAAGAAAAGTTAATTTATTCAGACTGTTTTTAAGAACATCCTGATTTCCCAGATAAGTTGTACAGTAAAGATCAACTTTATCTCCATCCTGAATAGACCTGTTAACAAGCTCATAGAAAAGCTTTTCGCCGCCGCTGGCGAAATTGTCTTCTCTAAAAACATTTATTACAAAAGCAAGTTTCATGAAAACCTAACTGGCAGACATAAGCCCTTTTCTGCCTTCAATTGAATCTTCGTTGAATCCATAAAGTCTTGCGGGACGTTTTGACGATTCTTTTGTGAATTCTTCGTATTCTTTAAGAATTCCAAGCGAGGTAATTTTTTTTCTGAAATTTCTTTTATCCAGACCGGTTGCCAAAACCAGCTCGTATGTCCGTTGAAGCTCCGTGAGAGTAAATTTTATAGGCAACAACTGAAATGCGATCGGCGTATATTCAAGTCTTGCTCTTAGTCTTTTAATGGCGTAAGTAAGAATGTCAATGTGGTCAAAAGCAAGTTCAGGAAGTTTATACACAGGATGCCAGCTGATTTGTTGAATATTTAAGCCTTCTTCCGCAGCCAGTTCAATATCATCCGATCTTATAAGAGCTACATAACTGACTGTAATAACCCTTGCGCTTGGATATCTTTCAGGCTCGCCGAAAGTGTAAAGCTGTTCAAGATATACATCTTTAACGTTTGTTTTTTCATAAAGAACTCTTTTTGCCGCTTCATCAAGGTTTTCAGACAATCTTACAAATCCTCCGGGAATCGCCCATTTGTCTTTAAACGGTTCATGCCCTCTTTGTACAAGCAGGACTTCAAGATTATTCTTGCGGATTGTAAAAATAACTGTGTCAACCGTAACTTCGTGCGTTTTTTGTTCAATCATTCCTTACTCTCTTTTTTGAAACAACAATTATTGTATATTATAATTTATTTAGAATTATATATCTAACTTTTACAAAAAGTTAATACGTTTTTTAGTTTATTTAGACTTTATGAAAATTGATTATAATAAAAACACATAAAGTTTACGACAGGAGGGTTGTTAATGTTTGAAACAAATAATTTAAATAATATTGATATTTCGGTAGAATCGGCTTTTGACACATATTTGAACGCAATTTCAGAAGAGAATCTGGAGTATGAAAATATTAATGTAGAAGATTCTTTATCAAGGATTTTATACGATGATATTACGGTAAAAAGGGATTATCCTTCTTTTGACAAAGCATTAGAGGATGGTTATGCGGTAAACTCTTCTGATGTTCTTTCTGCAAGACAAAATAATCCTATTAAGCTTGAAATTATCGGGGAAACTAACGTTGAAAATCTTGAAAGACTAACTATATTAACAAAACAAGCTGTTAAAATATCAAAAGGAGCATTCTTGCCGGAAAATGCTGATGCTATAATTCTTCCGGCAGACGCTAAGGAAAAAGACGGGTTACTTAATGTTTTTAAAAGCGTAACTCCTGATAGTTGGATCGCTAAAAAAGGCGAAGACATCAAAGCTGACGAAGTTTTTATTAAAAAAAATCGCAAAATTCGCCCGCAGGATATTGGCGGCATTATTGGCATAGGCTTCAGGCAGGTGAAAGTTTACAAAAAGCCTGTTGTAACAATTATTCCAACAGGCAACGAGCTTGTTCCGCTGGATGTAGACCCTGACAGCAACCAGATAATAGCTTCAAACGGGTATGTTTTAAAAGGTTTTGTGGAACAGTTCGGAGGAATCGGCAGGATTTCATCGATTGTAAAAGATGATCTTAATCAGGTAAAAAGCGCAATATCAAAAGCTCTTGAAGTTTCCGACATGATTCTTGTTTCCGGCGGAAGTTCAGCCGGTTCTAAAGATTACACTTTTCAGGCAATAAAAAGTCTTAAGAATTCAGTAATAATTGCGCATGGAATCGCAATGCGTCCGGGAAATCACGTTTTACTCGCTCTTGTTGACAATAAACCGGTTATAGGTTTGCCTGGGCATCCTGTATCAAATCTGACATCCTTTCACATCTTCGGAAAAGCTGTTTTAAGAAAACTTGCAGGAAGCGCAAGATCATTCTGGCAGGAAAGAAAAGACAACATTAAACTAGATGCCTTGCTTGCAAAGAAGATATGCTCGCCTCTAGGCAAGGAAGATTATGTCAGGGTAAGGTTATTTGAACAGGAAGACGGCAAAATAACCGCTTATCCTTATACAGGCAAATCTTCATTCTTGTCAACGCTTGTAAAATCTCATGGAATCGTAAAAATTCCGTCAGAATGCGGCTGTCTTTATGAGGGAGATAGAGTGGAAGTGTTGTTGTTTTAAAGGACGCCTCTAAAAACTCAAATTTTTGCAAAAAATGGTAATACCAAGTCAGACTGTGTGAGAAATAAAACCTGAATAAAAAGACAAAAGCAAAAAGTGAGCATTTAAATACGAGGGGGTTCGGGGGCTTGCCCCTGAGGGATATGACAGTTTGACATGTTAGTTTTTTCTTTTCTTTTGGGCGCCTAAGGCGCATGCGCAGGGAAATGTTACTTGGATTTTATCCCAAATGTCCCGCTTTGCGGGTTCTTTACTTTTTTACAAAAAAGAAAAG
>JAKLDH010000125.1 GCA_022703625.1 Cyanobacteriota bacterium
ATAAATAATTTTATATTTGGCGTAGCGGCTGGCGAAGCCAGCCGCTACGCCTTCTTAAGGCATGCGGCTCGCAGGCAAAGCCTGCGAGCCGCATAAAAAATTAAAATAAAATTTCAATCTATTTCAGTGTTTCGACTAATTAGCAATTCAAGCTAATTAAAGATTTACAAAAATCATTTTTTTTATTTATCTGACTTCAGACTGTGTGAGAAATAAAACCTGAATAAAAAGACAGAAGCAAAAAGTGAGCATTTAAATACGAGGGGGTTCGGGGGCTTGCCCCTGACAGTCTTGTCCCCTTGGGGTTTTGTTTTTCTTTTCTTTTGCTTCGTTTTCTTTTCTTTTTGCGTTCAAAAAGAAAAGAAAATGAAGAAACGGTAAGTATTTTATTGCATGCTGGAAAGATGCTGAAACAAGTTCAGCATGACGTTTTTAGCGGGGGTTAAGCCGTTAATTTTTAAATTATCTAAAAAATATTGTAAGTATTTCTCACACAGTCTGACTTGGTATTATACAGAATCTTCGGCTTGTTTTAACCATTCCTCGGGCGTTATTTTGCAGGCATGACTCCAAAATTTCTCCAGAGCATAATATTGACGCTCTTCCTGATGCATGACATGCGCTATAACATCGCCATAATCCAGCAAATGCCATCTGTTTTTTAAATCTTTTTCTTCTTTTAAAGCTTGTCTTTCATACTTTTCTTTTATAATTTGAGAAATATATCCTGATATAGCTCGCACTTGAACACTTGACGCCGCGCCGCATATTACAAAATAATCTGAAATAACGGAAATATTGCTAATATTCAATATTTCTATATCTTTTGCCAATTTTTCATTCATTATTCCGGCGATTATACAAGCTAATTCACGACTACTCAAGTCTTTCAACATTTTCTCCTTTTGCTTTAATAAAGTAAAAGATTCTTCGGCAGAGCCTCAGAATGACGATTCTACTTCTGCTTCCATTACTTCTACTGTATTTTCAGGTTCGGGTTCCTGCGTTTCATCCTGTTCAAGCTTTTTCGCTCTTAGAATAGGAATGTTTGCAACAAGCGCAATTGTGTTTGTTTCTGATTCAAGACATAAATCAAGAGCCTCTCTGTCAATCTCCACATAGCGGGAAATTACGTCCAGAAGTTCTTCTCTCATCTGTTCCATCTGACAAGGCGTTAATTGGCTTCTATCGTGCATTAAAACAAGTTTTAACCTGTTTTTTGCATCGTCTTTGCTGTCATAAGAAGCTGTTTCATCAACTTTTGCCTCTGTTGACAATATTCTGCTGCATGTTGCAACTATATCCGTAATCATATCATTGATTTTATCTGTAATTTTTCTGTCAAGCAATTTCATTTGATTCTCTCCTGTGTTTAAACCTTTCAAACTCTTATATAAACTTATTTAGAACATGCCGGCGTTAAAAAAAGATTTTTAATTCTTTCCACAAATGTAGGCGGCGGCGCCTCAAAATCAGGAATATCAACTTCTTCTCCAAGAATTCTTTTTGCGATATTATTATAAGCCGTTCCTGCCTTTGTATTTTCCATATTTACAATCGGTTCGCCTTTATTGGTGCTTATAATGATGTTTTCATCCTCGGGAATCACACCAAGCAGTTTAACTGAGAGAATATCAGTTACATCATTCACGCTAAGCATATTATTTGCCTGGATCATTTTAGGTCTGACCCTGTTAAGCACTAATTTATAGTTCAAAATTTCTTCGCTGGCTTCCAGAAGCCCGATAATTCTGTCTGCATCTCTTACCGCAGCCATTTCAGGAGTTGTTACGATTATAGCTTCGTTTGCTCCGGCGATTGCGTTTTGAAAACCCTGTTCAATTCCGGCAGGACAATCAACTAGAACAAAATCAAAATCTTCTTTTAATTTATTGCAGATATCTTTCATTTGTTCAGGCGAAACAGCTGTTTTGTCGCTTGTCTGCGCCGCCGCCAAAAGAGCGAGATTAGGATTTTTCTTGTCTTTTACCAAAGCTTGATGTAATTTGCATTTTTCGTTCAGGTAATCTACAAGGGTATAAACAATTCTATTTTCAAGTCCCATTAACAGGTCGAGATTTCTAAGCCCGATATCGGTATCAACCATTGCTACTTTTGCGCCGTTTTTTGCAAGAGCAGTGCCGATATTGGCAGTTGATGTCGTTTTTCCTACTCCGCCTTTGCCAGACGTGATAACTATTACTCTTCCACTCATTTTTTCAGATTTCTCCTTTTATTTTTTAACCTGTAGTTATTAAATTTAATTGTTTTCCTGATACAAGGAATAAATAACAATTTCCTCATTGGAAATTTTAGCTTCCTCAGGATTGAATCTTTCCGGTTTGCCTACTTTGTCAATTTCAATTTTATCTGGCTTTCTTGCTAGAAGATCAGTGATTCTAAGCTGAATAGCGTTGATTTTAAAAGCTCTTATGCAGGCTTGTTTATCTCCTTTGCTTCCGGCATGCGCTAAGCCGCTTAAAACTCCCCAGACAATTATATCGCCTGAAGCGATAATTTCTGATCCGGCGTTGCAATCTCCTATTATTACTATATTGCCGTCTTTTTCAATTTTCTGACCTGAACGCAGGGTTTGTTTTATGTAAAATGTTTCTTTTTGTTCACTTTCGGAATTTGTTTCCTGCCATAATAAACCTTCTAAGGTTGCGTCTTCAATGTCTTCACCTGTATATGCGTTTTCATCAAGGTTAGCTTGGGAAGCCTGTTCTTCCTGTGATACCTGTTCAATACATTCAGCGGTTTGACCTGAAACAGTAAGTCCTGATTCAATTGCCGCAATCTGCGTCATTTTTGAATTGGCATAAACCATTATTAAATCTATATAAAAACCTTTTAAAACAGAAATTATGTTTTCTAAACGACTTTTAGAAAGGTTTATATCTCCAAAATTTATTTTTACGGATTTTTTCTGAAGCCCTTTTTTTTCTATGATATTGGTGAGTTCAAATAAAAAATTTGAAGACAAATTTTCTGAACTCAAATCAATTAAATTTTCCTCGTTAAGCAAAACCTCACTCATGTCCGCATTTTACCTCGTAAGTATGTTATGTTACCCTGAAATATAATAAAATATCAAAATCAATTAATCGGGGCTGAATTTTAGCGAAAACTTCGCTAAATATAAAATTATTTGCTTTATAGTACCCTGTTAAAAAAAATTAAGTTATCATATTAAATAACTAATATTAAATAAATTTTTAACCAAGTATAAAGATTATTCAAGACATAGGGTGGAGTTAAAAAATGAAAAACGCTATTATCCGCATATACATTGTTTTGTTGAGTTTACTATTTGTTACGTTTTTTGGTTTAATGTCGGCAAATGCTGAAAACAAATTAAAACTGGAAATAGTTTACCCTGAAAATAATGCAAATATTAATGCTTATTCAACTTTTTTTGTGGGAAATACCACTCCTAAAGCAAATCTGAAAATTAACAATCAAAAAGTAACGGTATATCCAAATGGAGGCTTTGTTCACGTCATTAATTTAAGCCCTGGAGCGAATACGGTAAATATAAAATCAACTCTTGAAAATTTAACTCAAGCTAAATCTATTACAATCAATACCCCCCTGCATGAAACTACAATCCCTCAATCTCCTCTTAAAATAGACACAATTTCCATACAGCCGAACAAAAATGTTGTTTATAAAACCGGCGATCTTTTACAGGTAAACTTCAAAGGCTCTACAGGCAATAAAGCTTATTTCTCCATAGGGAATTTAAGAAAAAATATTCCCATGATAGAAGAGCCGCCGAAATTTATTAAAACCGAACCTGTTTTCGGCAGCTCGACAATAACTTCTTCAACTCCTATAAAAGGCATCTACAAAGGATCATACAGAATACAGTCAAAAGACAAGTTTAACAGCGAGCCTTTAATTATTAAACTGGTTTCTGAAAACAGCAAGGCGGACTTCAGAGCTCCTGTTGCCATTTCAACAATAGCGTCTGATTCCCCTCCAATTATAGCCAAAGTAACAACAGATTATGCCACTATAAGGACTTCGCCTGACACAAGCAGGTTAACCCCTCTTCCTGAAGGCACCCTTCTTAATTTAACCGGAAAAATCGGGAACGAATTTAAATTTGCTCTGGGAGATACCCAAAGCGCGTGGATTTCCAGCAGTGATATAACCATATTGCCCCCGGGAACACCTGTTTCAGAGAGCAATATTAATCTTATTGACACTGTTTCAGAAAAAGACAGCGTATATTTAAAAATTCCTCTTTCGCAAAGGCTTCCGCTTATTATTGATCAGACTTCGCCTAATTCCATGAGCATTAAACTTTTTGGAGCAAAAGCAAATATAAATGTATTCAAAAATAAAGATAAATTTATAAAACAGGTAAACTGGATACAGGACACAAAAGACAGCGTAAAAATTAAAATAAGCGTTAATTCCAGTCAGTTCTGGGGATATAAATATTATTACGAAGGAGATACACTGGTTCTGAAATTAAGAAAGCCTCCGGAAATAAATCCTGACAAACCGTTTCAAAACATCACAATATGTATTGATCCCGGACATGGAGGCAAGGAAAAAGGCTCTGTCGGACCAACCGGCGTTCCTGAAAAGACAGTAAATCTTGGAATTGCTCTTAGTCTGGAGAAAAACCTCAAAGCTAAAGGCGCAAATGTTGTCATGACAAGAACGATGGACGAAGACGCAGAGCTTTATGACAGAGTAAAGTATGCCGCCGCCGCAGATTCTTTAATCCTTCTCAGTTTGCACAACAATGCGCTTCCTGACGGAAGAAATCCTTATGAAGATCATGGAACAAGCTCTTATTATTATCATGCGCAATCTTTGCCGTTGACAAAAATTCTTCATAAAGCTCTTCTTGAGGATATACAATTTTCAGATTTCGGAGTTTTCTGGAGCAGTTTTGCTCTTACAAGACCGCATGAATCATTGGCTGTCCTGCTGGAAACAGGTTTTATGATTAATCCCGATGAATATAATTTATTAATACAGCCGGATTTTCAGGAAAAGATTGCTAATTCTATAACAAGAGGACTTGAGTATTTTCTTTTTATAAATTCTGAACTGGCGCAAAAGACGACAAAACAAAATTAATTTATTAAAAAACTGATATGTACAAAAACGTTATCAACTCTTGTTCCCCTCCCCTGGGGAGGGGGCAGGGAGATTTAATACTACTGCTCTGTTAAGTTAATTTTATGGAAATTATACTAATCATTAAAAGAAATCGGCAAATGAAAAAGATGATTTTTGTAAGTCCTTAATTTGCGGGTGTTTCGGCTTCGCCGAAACACCCGCTATATCCTTA
>JAKLDH010000126.1 GCA_022703625.1 Cyanobacteriota bacterium
GACGTAATAAATGATTATGGTTTTGATTTGGCTATAGCTAAAGTTGAAGACAACGAAAAAAATGCTTTGCCAAAGCCGATAAAAATAGCTAAATATCCGCCTTATAAAGGAGAAACCGTATATATTACAGGTAAAAAAATGCCCTTAGATGGTATTAAAGCAATTCCCGCAGTTTTTGAACAGCAAGTCCTCAATACAACAAGATGGGACAGAAAAACAGGCTTGAAATCTTCATATAGTCTTATAAAATCTGATCTTTTAGAAAAAAACGGTTTAACTGCCAAAGGGTTTTCGGGTTCTCCTGTCGTAAATAAAAAAGGCGAACTCGTTGGAATATTCGCTCAGGGGTTTGAAAAATATCCTGAATTTAAATTCATGGTAGATTTAAATACAATTGTTCCGTTTTTAACAAAAAATAAAATTATACTAAACGACAAAACTAATTAACTTGAATTGCTAAATAAATAATTTTATATTTGGCGTAGCGGCTGGCGAAGCCAGCCGCTACGCCTTCTTAAGGTATGCGGCTCGCAGGCAAAGCCTGCGAGCCGCATAAAAAATTAAAATAAAATTTCAATCTATTTCAGCGTTTCGACTAATTAGCAATTCGAGTTAATTATACAAGTGGCAGCTAACGCTGTGTTCAGAGGCGGGCTCTGTTTTTTCGGGAATAATCTTATCGCAAATATCCATTCTGCATGAGCATCTGGGATGAAAAACACAACCTGTTGTTTTATCTGTAATCGCCGGAGGCTGACCTTTTATAACGTTTAATTCTTTCTTTTCCTGGCTGGGCAAGGAATCTAACAGCCCTTTTGTATAAGGATGCAAAGGATTTTTGAAAATGGATTTAACATCAGCATACTCTACAACCCTACCTGAATACATTACAGCGATATAATCACAAAATTCCGCAACTACCCCAAGATCATGCGTTATAAAAATCAGGGAAGTTTGTCTTTCTTTCTGGATTTTTCTTATTAAATCCAGAATTTGCGCCTGAACAGTAACATCAAGAGCTGTTGTCGGCTCATCAGCTATTATTATTTCAGGATCACAGGATAAAGCCATTGCTATTAAAACCCGCTGGCACATTCCTCCGGAAAATTGATGGGGGTATTCATTAAGTCTATTTTCAGCTTCAGGAATCTTTACATCTTTTAAAGCCTCTATCGCAAGTTTTTTCGCTTCTTTTTTTGACACATGTCGATGAAATATTATTGTTTCCATTAGCTGATCTCCTGCGGTGTATAGGGGATTGAGCGAATTAAGCGGGTCTTGAGGTATAAATGCGATTTTACTGCCTCTTATTTCCTGCAATTGTTTTGTTGAAAGAGTTAGAAGATTTTGTCCTTTAAATAAAATTTCTCCTGATTCAATTACAGCGTTAGAAGCTAATAGTTTTAAAACAGACATTGCGGTTACAGATTTTCCGCAACCGGATTCGCCTACTATTCCAAGGACTTGGTTTTTTGAAAGAGAAATATTGATGTTATGAACTGCTTTATACAGTTCTCCTTCAATATTAAAACTTATATCTAAATTTTTAATTTTTAAAATTTTTTGCATTTTTGCTTATTAAAAAGTTTTCCTTAAAGATATTTTAACTCATCCATAAAAAAAATTTACATAAGAATTTTTTATTATTTTCTTATACCAAGTCAGACTGTGTGAGAAATAAAACCTGAACAAAAAGACAAAAGCAAAAAGTGAGCATTTAAATATGAGGGGGTTCGGGGGCTTGCCCCTGATCGATATGTCAGTTTGTCATGTTTGTTTTTCTTTTCTTTTGCGCGCCTAAGGCGTATTCACATGGAAATGTTACTTGGATTGTGTCCTAAGTGTCCCGCTTTGCGGGTTCTTTTCTTTTTGCGTTCAAAAAGAAAAGAAAATGAAGAAACGGTAAGTATTGTAGGCTGAAAAGATGTTGAAACAAGTTCAGCATGACATTTTTAGCGTGGTTAAGCAGTTAATTTTTAAATTATCTAGAAAATGTTATAAGTATTTCTCATACAGTCTGACTTGGTATAGAGGGTCCGTACCGCCTTGTAAGCAGAAATAAAAAGACCGGCTTTTTGCCGGTCAGGGTATTATTACAGGGAGAGTATTGTGTGTGGGAGATTTATATTACATAAATAATTTATTTTTCAAAAAGAAGGGATTTTATCCCGAAATGAGCGGCAAGGCTATTTGAGGAAGCCTGTTAGCCTGCGCAAGAACACTTGCTGACGCTTGTTGCAATATTTGATATTTCGTCATTGTCGCGGATTCTTCCGCTACATCAAGGTCCCTGATCCTTGATTCTGACGCTCTTAAGTTTTCATTCATTATGCTAAGGTTTTCTAAAGCGCTTTCAAGCCGATTTTGATAGGCTCCAAGTTCTGAGCGTTTTGAATTAATTATTGTTAAAGCTGAATCTAAATTATTAAGATAACTTCTTATAGAATCTCCTGACCAGGTCGCTCCGGTTGCCGTCAGGCTAATCCCTATTGCGGAAGCGTCTGCTGAAGTCGAAAGAACTGTTGATATATCTATCACGTTTAAGGAAGCTGATCCTGCTCCTATTTGAAGTTTTGCGCTTGATAAAGTTCCGTCCAGCAAGCTTAATTTATTGAATTGCGCGGAACTTGAAATTCTGTTTATATCTTGGATACGAGCATTAATTTCTGACAAAATAGCGGTTTTTTCGTTAGTCGCATTGGTTGCGTTAGCCGCCTGAACGCATAATTCCCTTATCCTCTGAATGTTTTCTCCGATTACAGATAAGCCGCCTTCTGCAATTGAAAGCATATTTATGCCGTCCTGAATGTTATTCATCGCTTTTGCGTTGCCTCTTATCTGCGCTCGCAGGTTTTCAGAAATTGACAGACCGGCTGCATCATCTGACGCCCTGTTAATTCTATAGCCGGACGATAAACGTTCGATTGATTTTACAAGTTTGTCAGTGTTGCCGTTAAGATTTCTTTGCGCTATTAAAGACGCAATGTTGTTGTTTACTACTACAGACATAAGTACTCTCCTTGTTTTCTTAATCTATTTCCTTATAATTTTTCATAACGTTGTTTATTATTTCCTTTTTTTTATTGTCATTCTGAGGGTTTTAGCCCGAAGAATCTTGTTGTATTTATGCCATGGGATCCTTCGCTTCGCTCAGGATGACGGTTTTGCTTATTGAAGTAATGATAAAGCGATTTGAGGAATTCTATTCGCCTGCGCAAGAACGCTTGCCGATGCTTGTTGCAATATTTGATATTTCGTCATATTGGCGGTTTCTTCCGCAATATCAAGATCTCTTATCCTTGATTGCGCGCTTTGCAGGTTTTCTGTCATAATACTAAGGTTGTCTAATGCGCTTTCAAGTCGGTTTTGGTACGCTCCAAGCTCTGATCTTCTGCCGGTTATTATATTAAGAGCTGAATCTAAATCGTTAAGATAACTTCTTATATTGTCTGCGGTCCATACTGAACCTGTTGTGTTTAAAGCAATTCCCATTGTTGAAGCATTTGTTTTCGTAAGAACGCTTGATAAATCAAGAGTGTTTATAGAGGCGGCGCCTGCGCCTATTTGAAGAGTGAAATTGGATAATGAACCATCCAATAAATTTATACTGTTAAATCTTGTTGCTTGTGAAATTCTGTCGATATCTGCGATACGAGCGTCAATTTCTGACAAAATAGCGGTTTTTTCAGAAGTTCCGTTAGTTGCGTTAGCCGCCTGAACGCATAATTCTCTTATTCTTTGAATATTGTCATTCATAACAGACAGCCCGCCTTCTGCTATTTGTAAAAGGTTAATGCCGTCCTGAATATTGTTAATTGCCTGTTTGTTTCCTCTTATTTGAGCCTGTAAATTTTCAGAAATTGACAAACCCGCCGCATCGTCTGAGGATCTGTTAATTCTGTAGCCTGATGATAATCTTTCAATGGATCTTACCAGATTGTCAGTGTTTTTATTTAAATTTCTCTGCGCAATTAAAGACGCAACGTTGTTGTTTACAACTACAGACATACATACTCTCCTTGTTTTTTATTTACTTCCCTGTATTTTTGCAGCAAGAGTTTTCCTAACAGACACATGAGCCGGTTTGAAAAAGATTTGCTTTTCTTAAATATTTAAAGGTTTCCGAATGCGCTCAGGCTTTCAGTTCAACAATTTTTATAGTAAATGCCGTCAATATTTCTACATTTAGTATAATTATTGATTACCCTTATTATTTTTTTAAAAGAACTGTTCCGGATATTTTTCTTCACAGTAAATTTATTTTTGGATATGTAAAAACTATGTAGAAAACCTCCGAATGTTCTCCCTGTTTAGTTATATTTAATTTTTTCCCTGTATTTTTTCTTACACTTAATTTATCGAAAAGCTGTTTACATTCTTTAACATTTCAAATTAATCTCATACGAAAGGTGGAGAAATTTCTTTAAAAACAGACGTAAATGCCTGTTATAAGTAGGCAAGCAGGTAACAAAAAGTTTTGAGGTTTTTATCTACCCATCCCCAACCCCTTCCCTTCAAAGGGAAGGGGCTTTTGTTTCTTTTTGGGTTTCGCTCGCTGCGCTCGCTCAACCCAATGAATTAACTTAACAAATCGCTAATTGTTTTTTATCGTCATTCTGAGGGTCTTATACCAAGTCGCAATTATAACTGCAATTTTGTGGCTGTCATTGCGAGGAGGGGCGAAGCCCCGACGCGGCAATCTATCCCTTTTGGACAAAATGCTTATGTTGTTAGCCGGATAGATTGCCACGCTCGCTGCGCTCGCTCGCAATGACAATTTAAGCTATTTTACATGATGAATTGCAAGTTGGCATGATTTTGGTAATTGGTTGCGATCCTTCGCTTTGCTCAGGATGACGAATTCGGCTAATTAGCAATTTAAGTAAACAGCTATATGCAAATTTTATCAGCATATAATCCCGCCAGCTATTACATATTCATTGTTTAAATCATAAAAAACAGCGGATTGACCGGGAGTAATTGCTGATTTAGGCTCTTTAAACTTAATATGAACAGTTTTTTCCCCTGAAACAAATATCTCCGCTTCCTGCGCAGAGGAATTATATCTTATTTTAACCATCGCATTAAAACTGCTTTTTGTTGAAAACTCTTCCTGTTGCCAGTTAATTTCTTTTACGTCAAATTCTTCGGAAAAAAGACGCTGTTTTTGTCCAACATAAATTGTATTTTGCTCAGCGTCGACAGAAATAACATAAAGCAGCTCAGAAGCTGAAATTTTTATCCCTTTTCTCTGACCCATTGTGTAATTATAATATCCGTCGTGTTTTCCAAGAAGTTCGCCGGTTTT
>JAKLDH010000127.1 GCA_022703625.1 Cyanobacteriota bacterium
AAACAATTGCGGTCCGCTTTAAAAATTTTTGATACCCTTTTCGACGCTATTTGTTATTGTTTTCAACTTAAATAACTATACTGCTCCTCGTGGCTTGTTAAGTTAATTTTATGCAAATTATGACCGATAATATTTTTATGTAAAAAGCGAAGAAAAAACAAAAAGTGAGCATTTGAATACAAGGGGGTTCGGGGGCTTGTCCCTGACCGATATGGCAGTTTGTCTTGTTAGTTTTTCTTTTCTTTTGCTTCGTTTTCTTTTCTTTTTGAACGCAAAAAGAAAAGAAAATGAAGAAACGGTAAGCATTGATTGCAACTTCAGACTTAGTATCAGCTATAATATATGACAATTTGAAAATTTTTCATAAATTTTCGCTTTTTGAAAAGCATTTTAATTGATATAAAAATATTTTTGAGATAAATTTTTAATGGTAAGACAGATAAGGGAAAAATTTTGTATATACAAGGGTATGGAATATTAGCGGCGTTTATAGGGTTTTCAGTTGCATTTGCTTTTGCGGCATTGATAATGAGCTGGCTTGTTCAGCCAAAAGCCCCTAACAAACTTAAACAGAAGACTTATGAATGTGGAATGAAACTTTTTGGAGATTCAAGAATTCAATATGACGCAAAATATTATCTTTACGCGCTTTTATTTCTTATATTTGACATTGAAGCGGTATTTTTGTTTCCATGGGCAGTGGTATATGATAAATTAGGTCTATTTGCGCTTATAGAAGCTCTGATTTTTATAGCAATCCTTGTTATAGGGCTTATTTACGCGTGGAAAAAAGACGCTCTCAAGTGGCAGTAGGAGAATTAAACGTTCATGAAAATAATTTTTACAGCAATAGACATAGTATACAACTGGGCAAGATCAAATTCACTGTGGCCTCTTACCTTTGCGACATCCTGCTGTGGCATAGAGATGATATCAGCAAGCGCCGCAAGTTATGACATAGCCAGATTCGGCGCTGAAGTTTTTAGAGCATCCCCAAGACAGGCGGATTTAATTATTACAGCGGGAACAATTACGCATAAAATGGCTCCAGCCTTAGTGCAGCTTTATGAACAAATGCCTGAACCTAAATATGTAATCGCAATGGGAGCATGCTGCATTACCGGCGGAATGTATGAAAACGATTCATATTCAGTAGTTAGGGGCGTTGACAGGCTTATTCCTGTTGATGTGTACCTGCCTGGATGTCCTCCACGTCCTGAAGCTCTTCTTGATGCTATAATAAAGCTTCAAAAAAAGATGAAAACCGAATCTTTACTTGAAAGAAAACAATATTTGGAAGCTCATAAGCCACGAGTAATTTTATCTGAAGACAGAGATTGCGAAATTTTATTGCCTAATCCTGATTTCGAGGTTATTCACTGGGGTGTTCAAACAATAGGTTATGATAAAGACTATAAAAAAGCTGAGGTAAATTGTGTCTAATATTAATAATCTGGCTATAGACGAAAAATATGAGATAAAACGGCTTGATAAAACTTCTGATAATACTGAAGTTATTGAAGTTAAAGCAGAAAAGCTTTTTGAAACGGCTACTTATCTTAAAATGAACAAAGATACACAGTTTAATATGCTTATTTCTTTATGTGGCGTGGATAAACTTGAACATTTTGAAGTAATTTATCACTTATACTCGACAATTTTCAATAAAAAACTTATTTTAAAGGTTATTTTAAATAAAAATACTCCTGAAATTGAGTCTATAAGCCCTGTATACTCAGCCGCAAATTGGCATGAGCGTGAAACTTATGATCTTTTTGGAATTAAATTTTCAAATCACCCTGAATTAACGCGAATTCTGCTTCCAACTGACTGGAAAGGTTATCCGTTAAGAAAAAATTATGTTAATAATGATGAAAGACTTAGCTGGAACCAAAGATAATGAATAAATTGATAGAAAACTCCATTAAAAAAGATATGTTAATAAATGTTGGACCTCAACATCCAAGTACGCATGGTGTTTTAAGACTTATATTAACCTTAGAAGGCGAAATAATAAAGGATACAAAACCTGTGATCGGGTATTTACACAGGGGCAAAGAAAAATTAGCCGAAAGCAGAACATATTTCCAATATTTACCAATGGTTGACAGGGTGGATTATCTTTCAGGATTCTTTTATCAAGCGGCTTTATGTTATGCGGCAGAGTCAATCGGAGAAATAAAAGTTCCTAAAAGAGCGGAATATATCAGGCTGATAACTATGGAATTCAACAGAATTGCATCGCATTTATTATGGCTAGGCTCATTCCTTCTTGATCTTGGCGCTACATCGCCGCTATTTTATGTATTTAGAGAAAGAGAGAAAATAATTACATTGTTTGAAGAACTTACAGGACAACGAATGATGTACAATTTTTATACTTATGGCGGCGTAAAGAAAGATTTTCCGGAAGGTTGGATCGCTAAAGCGATTGATTTATGTAAAGAAATGCCAAAACTTTTTGATGAATACGAGGCTATAATTACAAAAAATCCTATTGTCCTTGAAAGAACTCAAAAGACAGGCATTTTGTCCAAAGAATTAGGCTTAAATTATGGAATAACAGGACCTAACATAAGAGCATCCGGTGTAAACCTGGATTTAAGAAAGTCAAACACATATTCTGTTTATAATGAAACAGATTTTAAAACCTGCCTGGCCCAGTCAGGCGATAGCTATGCCAGATATATCGTCAGAGTTCAGGAAATGAGAGAAAGTTTAAAAATAGTTGAGCAGGCTCTCAAGCAGATTCCTGGCGGTACACCTGAAAAATTAAAAGTAAAAAAGGTAAATTGCAATTGTAACAGGGAAGAATGCGAATATTGCGGTTTTGATTCCAAATTAGCAGAGAAAAAAATCAATCCTATGACATTCAAACTCCCAATAGGCGAGGCTACAGCAATGATTGAATCAGCAAGAGGCATAATAGCTTGCTATCTTGTAAGTGATGGAACAGCTAAGCCTTATAGAATCAAATGGAGAACCCCATCCTTTTCAGCGGTACAGATTTTGCCTGAACTTATAAAAAATAGCCCCTATTCTGACTTAATGCCCATTTTTGGAAGCCTTGACGTTGTGCTTCCTGAAGTTGACAGATAAAAACGGAGATTTTTTTAAATAATGTATGATTTATACGCAAAAATTTTAAATATATTAAGACTGCCAGAGATTATAGCTCAACTAACATGGGCTGTAATTCCATTTGCATGTATTGCGGCATTAATGGTTTTTGTCGTAATATTTTTGGTTCTTATGGAAAGAAAGTTTCTTGCTTGGCTTACTGTAAGAAAAGGACCTAATCGAGTAGGTCCAAATGGATTTTTACAGACATTTGCGGACGCTATAAAGTTACTTTTTAAAGAAGATATTATGTCTGAAGAAACGAATAAATTGCTTTTCACCATAGCGCCGGTAATTGCGTTTGCTCCGGTAATGATAATTTACGGATTAATGCCTTTTACAGAACATTTAATTGCTATAAATATAGCTGTTGGTCTATTTCTCGTTTTTGCACTCTCTTCGCTTACAACAGTGGGCATTGTGTTGGCAGGATGGTCAAGCAATAATAAATATTCATTGCTAGGCGGCATGAGGTCAGCGGCTCAGGCAATTAGTTATGAAATTCCTTTGGTAATTGCTGTTTTAAGTATTGCTGTGCTTGCAGGAAGCCTGAATTTAAAAGAAATAGTAACCGCTCAATCAGGCGGATTGTTTTCCTGGAACATATTTCCGGCATTTATAGGGTTTATTGTATTGTTTATTTGTTCAATAGCAGAAGTTAACAGAGTGCCGTTTGACTTGCCTGAAGCCGAAAGTGAACTTGTAAGCGGTTACAATACCGAGTATTCAGGAATGAAATTTGCTCTGTTTTTTCTTGCAGAGTATGCTGCACTGTTTATAATGTCTGTTTTAATTTCAACGCTGTTTCTTGGAGGTTATTTACCTCCGTTTAATGACTATTTATCAATTATTCTGTTGGATAATATTATAAAAAATCAGGCTATAATGGATATTTTAATTCATTTAGAGCAAGGATTCTGGCTGGTAGCCAAGACTTATACTTTATTATTTCTTATAATCTGGATTAGAGGGACTTTACCGAGATTAAGAGCGGATCAGTTAATGGGGTTTAGCTGGAAATTCCTTCTGCCGTTGGCTTTTATAAATCTTATTTTGACATCTATAATAAAATTGGCAATTCAAGGATACTAACTAATGAAAAACGCTGTAAATAAGACAATAAGCGGAATTATTGAAATAGCCAGAGGTATGGCTACAATTATGAAGCATTTTTTTCGACCGTCTATAACTCTTGAATATCCTGAAAAAAAACCGGATTTACCTCCAAGATTTAGGGGTAGATTGGCTTTATTAACTAATAGTGATGGCACAGACGCCTGTATTGGCTGTAAATCGTGTGTAAAAGTATGCCCCTGCGTTGATTTGATTCAAATCGAAACTTCTAAAGACCCTGAAACAAAAAAAATAGTTGTAGAACAGTTTACAATTGACATTGGACGTTGTATATTTTGCGGTAACTGCACAGAAATTTGTCCTAAAAACGCTATAGTTTCAACTGATGAATTTGAGCTTGCCGACTACTCAAGAGAGAGTCTGGTATTCGATAAAAAGGCTCTGACGCTTGATCCTGAAAAATCTCAACGGCTGAGAGATAAGAAAGAAAAGGAAGTTAAGTAATTTAAAATGGAAACACAGGATATAATTTATTCTTCATTTTTTTATATAATTGCATTTATATTAATAATTGCGGCTCTTGGAGTCGTTTTTATCCCACGAATAGTTTATTCTGCGGTATCAATGATCGTTGCATTTCTTTCAATAGCAGGGATTTTTGTACTTTTAAACGCTGATTTTGTTGCCATATCTCAAATTATTATATATGCGGTAGGAATAACAATTGTTTTGATTTTTGCAATAATGTTAACCGCAACAAAAGAAGATCAAAAGCTGTGGATAGCTATAAAATTCCGTTCATTAATTGCGTTTGCGTCAGTCGGGTTGTTATTTTTACTTATTATTACAGCGGTAACAAATAATTTATCAGCGTTAAGTCAAGACTCAGGTATATTTGCAGTTAAACAGCCCTCGTCAGCGTTTATTGAAAAGCTCAAAACTGAAGGCACAACCTCTGTAATTGGTGAGGCATTGCTTACAGATTATATTTTGCCGTTTGAAATTCT
>JAKLDH010000128.1 GCA_022703625.1 Cyanobacteriota bacterium
TGAATTTTGGGTATTAGAAAACGCGGGATCGTTCAGCTTCGAGTTTATGGGCGGCGGAACAGCGATAATTTGCGGATATAACTGTGAACATCTGGATTCTGTGATGGGATACAGAAGCTGTGTAGGTATGGTTGGCGGTACTGTATATGTCAGAGGAGAGGTTAAAGACTTGTCCGACGAGGTTTTCCTCCTTGATCTCGATGACGCTGACATAGAATTCCTGAAAAAAGGGCTTTTAGCGTTTCTTGAAAAGATCGGAAAGCCTGAATTAATAAACATTTTAAGCAAAGGACTTCAAAAAAATATAGATTCCCCATGGAAAAAAATAACGGCTAAAACATATCAGGAAAGAGCTGTTTGTGAAAAAGCCAAAACTATCAGGGATTTCAGGCTAAACGACTGGATTGAAGGCGGAATCTTCGGCGATGTCATGGCAGACGATTTTCAAGTTGCCAATTACGTTTCAACCGGTGATTACAGACTTAAATTCCCTGTATGGAAGAATGCGTTATACAGCGCGCCGTGCGAATATAGCTGTCCTATAGGAATACCTACTCAAAAAAGGATTTCTTTATTAAGACAGGGAAAAACAGAAGAAGCTTTACGGCTTGTGCTTGAATATAGTCCATTTCCGGCATCTGTTTGCGGTCAAGTTTGTCCTAATTTATGTCTTGACGAATGTAACAGAAAATATCTTGATATACCGGTAAAAATAGATGGACTAGGGCTTTTATCAAGCAGTATAAAAGTTGATTTGCCTAAAATTCAGCTCAATGAAAAAGTGGCGGTAATAGGTTCAGGCGTTGCAGGGCTTGGATCAGCCTGGCATTTAAAAAAGCTAGGATATCAAGTCGATGTTTTTGAACAGGACGAAGTGTTTGGAGGCAAACTTAAGCAGGTTATTCCTAAAGACAGGCTTGAAAGAGAAATTCTTGAAGCTGAACTTCAGAGGATTATTGATTTAGGCATAAATGTAAATACTAATACCAAAGTTACTAAAGAATTATTCGGAAAAATTAAAGCGGAATACGACGCTGTAATTATTGCAACAGGCGCGCATAATCCTGTTGTTATACCTTTTGAAGGGCATGAACGGCTTGTAAAAGGTCTGGATTTCCTGAAAGCAATAAATAAAGGAGAAAAACCGCCTATAGGCAAAAAAGTTGCGGTTATAGGCGCAGGTAACGCCGCAATGGACGTTGTGATAGGCGCATACCAGCTTGGAGCAGAGCAGGTAACGGCAATTGACATCCAAAAACCCGCAGCTTTTGATAAAGAAATTAAACATGTTGAAAAACTCGGCGCAAAAATCTTATATCCTTGCTTTACGGAAAAAATTACCGAAAAAGGCGTTCATCTTAAGGATGGAAGGCTTATTGAAGCTGATACAGTCATTATTTCTGTTGGCGACAGACCTGATTTATCTTTCCTTGACCGAGAATACCTTGATGAAAGAGGCATGCTTAAATTAAACGAATATAAGCAATCCGAACTTGATTTAAAAATATTTGCGCCTGGAGATGTGAAAGAGCTTGGGCTGTTTACGCATGCTCTAGCTGACGGAAGACGGACAGCTTTGAATATTCACAGAATGTTTACTTCTCAGCCTTTGAGTGATTACGCAAAAGCTCCTATGATTCCTCAGGATAGAGTTAAGCAAGAGTTTTATCACCCTTTAAGCGCTAATAAAGTCAATGCAATGAGCGCTGAACAGGAAACAGACCGCTGTATGAGCTGTGGATTTTGTAGAGATTGCGAATATTGCCTGGAAATCTGTCCTGAACAGGCTATAAACAGGGTTCAAAATTCTGACGGCAGTTTTGAATATGTAAGCGACCCTGACAAATGTATAGGTTGCGGTATTTGCGCCGGCGTTTGTCCTTGCGGCATCTGGACAATGGAAGACAATTTAATTAAATATCTTGAGGATTAGCTTCTATTATACTCGAATTGCTAATTAGTCGAAACGCTGAAATAGATTGAAATTTTATTTTAATTTTTTATGCGGCTGGCGAAGCCAGCCGCTACGCCAAATATAAAATTATTTATTTAGCAATTCAAGTTATTATATCAATCATTGATTGGTATAGTATTAAATCTCCCTCTCCCTGCCCCCTCCCCAAGGGAGGGGAAGAAGATTTGATAAGGGTTTTGCCGGCTATGCCGGCAAAACCCTTATCAAAAAATAATACTCTTTTGATTGCAACTTGCCTTAAATTAAAGAATCTCCCGCATTCTCACAGGAAATGTTTAACCATTTGCTTACTGTTAAAGCAATATCGGCAAAAGTTTCTCGTTCTCCCAAGTTTTTTGCCTCTAAATAAGGATTATACACTAAAACAGGGACTTTTTCCCTTGTATGATCAGTTCCGCAAACTGTCGGATCACATCCATGATCAGCTGTAATAATCAAAAGATCATCTTTTGTTATCAGCGGAATAATTTTTTCAAGATAACTGTCTATTTCTTCAAGAGCCGCCGCAAAGCCCTTTACGTCATTTCTATGCCCGAAAAGCATATCTGTATCCACCAGGTTATTAAAAATAAGAGAAATTTCAGGATTTTCAATCTCTTTATAAACAAGAAGATGTTTTTCTCCCGCCAAATCATTATTAAGCGCCTTTAAAGCAAGTTCAAGTCCTTCTTTATTGCTTCCTGTGTGGATTGCATGAGTGATTCCTGACTTTACAAAAATGTCTTCAATCTTTCCAATCCCGATAACCGTTCCGTTGTTTTGTTCAATTTCGTTTAAAATAGTTGCTTTTGTCGGCTTGACTGAATAATCCCGTCTTGCCGCCGAAATTCTTTTGTAAATGCCGCTTTTACCTTCAAACGGTCTTGCGATTACCCTGCAAACATTATGCTCTTCAGCGTTTTCGTTTAGAAGTTCTCTTGCAATTTCGCACCATTTGTAGAGAATTTCAAGAGGAACAGCCTCAACATGGCATGCAATCTGAAAAACGCTGTCTGCGCTAGTGTAAATAATTGGCTTGCCTGTTTTTACATGTTCATCGCCAAGCTCAGATATTACAGCAGTGCCGGAAGCCGGATAATTTCCAAGTATGCCGCCGCATCCGGTTCGTTTTATAAATTCATTTATGATAGTTTCAGGAAAGCCGTGAGGATAAGTTTTAAAAGGCGTTTCAAGTATTAATCCGGCAATTTCCCAGTGTCCGGTTGTTGTATCTTTGCCGGCTGATTTTTCTTTCATTGTTCCAAAGCTGGCAAGAGGCATTTCACAAGGCTTTACGCCCTGAATTTCCATAATATTGCCCAGTCCGAGTTTTTCAAGATTAGGCAGATTTAAGCCGCCGGAAAGTTTTGCGACATTTGCAAGCGTGTTGCATTGGGGAATATCTCCATATTTAGCCGCATCAGGAAGCGCGCCTGCTCCTAATCCGTCTATTACCAGTATAATTGCTCTTTTCATAAATTTTTGCCTTTTAGCAGTGTTTTGTAATAAAAGTCATTAATATACTTGAGTTGTTAAACAAATAATTTTATATTATCAGTTTTTTAATCAATTAACGAAAACTTGTTTGAATTGGTACAAAAGCGCCCTTCTATTTTATACACACGATCTTTTTATTCTTTTCTCATTTTAGTATACTATAATAAAAGTCATTAATATATTTACATTTAACGAGTTTTCCTCATTATCCGCAAGAAATTCATGTTAATTAGTTTTGTCGTTTAGTATATACTCAAATTTTCAAAACATTTTGTTACAAAAAAAAACACCGAGCGGATGCTCGGTTTGATAGCTGGATCGTGTCTGGGTAAGAGTCGAATATATGCGTGTTTGATATTATAAAACCACTTTTATAAATAAATATAAATTCTCCTGTTGGGCTATATGTTGTTATAATGGATTTAAGTTAATAAGCTTAGCCGGAATAGATAATTTATGAATAAACTTAAAAGAGCGTTGAAAAATATTTTTATATTCTTTTTATTTCTGTTTATAGCGCTTTTGGTTTTTATTTTTTCAGAGTCGATTTTTAAATACATCATCCATGGAAAATCTTTTTACCAGGTTTATCTTGGCGATAAAGAATATAAACAGGGTAATTTTGCTGAAGCTATCGAGCATTATAATAAAGCTGTTAAATTGTATCCTAACCACGTTAAAGCAAGGTATAATCTGGCAAACATTTATGTGAACTTTGAAGATTATGAAAGCGCTGTAAGAGAATATGAAATGGCTCTTAAATATAATCCTGAATACTTAAATGCAAGGTTAAGTCTGGGAATAATCTTGTCAGAAGAGCTCTTAGAGTTTGATAGAGCAATTCTTGAGTATGAAAATGTAATTAAAACAAAAACCCGACTCATAAATATTCCGTTTATCTATGACAACAGAGAACAAATTATAATTGCGAAAGCAATAGCATATTACAATATGGGGCTTGCGTACAGAGATAAATCCATGCTTTTTACGGAAGATTCCATAAAATACAGAAGTTTGTTGTTACAGGCAATTGATTGTTATGAGAATTCATTAACTTTGAATTCTAAAAATTTCAGCGCTCAATATAATCTTGCGATTGCAAAACATCTTTTAGGGCTTTATACAGAAGCGTTAACAGGATATTGCAAGGCTCTTGTGATTTCTCCAATGGAATATGAAGCGCATTATAATCTTGCAATTCTTTTAAGAGAAAAGAGATTATATCTTGAATCCTTTGAAGCCTTTAAAAATGCGGGTTCGCTTATGGATTATTCAGGCGATACATATAGAGCGGCTTTTATTTACGGGCTTTTGAACGAAGTCAGTCAATTAGCAATATCTGAATACGGTTATAGACCGAAAGACGCGCTTGAAAAATTAAAAAAAGACGCTGAAAATACTCATTTAAAAGATGATTTTATGACGATGGACGAATTGGAAAAGGCTTTGATAAAAAACATTAAAACCAAAAGTATTTGTAAAAATTATCTTAAAAATTTTTAATATATGCGATTTTTTATCTACCCATCCCCAAGGGGCTGTCCCAAAAGAATGGACAGCTCCTTTAAATTTTGGTAAAATAATTATACTGAA
>JAKLDH010000129.1 GCA_022703625.1 Cyanobacteriota bacterium
CGTCTGATTATAAATAGAATCAAGCTGTTCCCGAAGATATTTCTCTCCGTTGTACGTTGCCATTGCTATTGATATAAGTTTTTCCTGTGTCATTATAAGCTCCTAAGTTTTGATTTTTTTTAAAAGTTTTAACGAATAAAAATAAAGCAGCAAATAATCCATAATTACTCTTATTGTCCACGCAAAAGCAGCCCCCAGTATTCCAAAAACATTAATTAAACCAAATAATAAAATCATATATACAGGAAATTCAATTAAATGAAATTTGGCTGTCATATCAGATTTTCCGTATGCCTGTATAAAACAATAAGGAATAAAAGCCAGTCCGTTAAATAATACTCCCGCTGATATAACCTGCGCGATCCTAAAGCTGTTTTCCGCAAACTCAGGGTTTATCCACAAGCTCAGCCCTGTTTTCGCAAATAAAATAATTATAATTACCGGAATTAAAAGAATAAAAAACAAATATTTTGTTGCTTTATGAAAAAGATTTTTAGCCCTCTGCGGATTGCTGACTATTTCCATTGAAAAAGCGGGGAATAATACAGAAACAATAGCGCCAGGCAAGACAACCAATCTTGCGGTAAGTTCATAAGGCGTGGTATAAAAAGCTACAACCGAAGCTGAAAGCTGGTTAGAGATAATAAACCTGTCAAACGTACTCATTAATGGACTTATAATATTGCTTACCGTTATCCAGCTACCATAACTTAAAAGCGGCTTTATAAATTTAAAATCAATTTTAAATTTATAAAGATTATCAACAGTTTTTAAACAGACGATAAAATAAGTAACGCTTACCAACGCCCTGCCAAAAACTAAAGTCCCGACTACAGCCGCAAGGTTATTTGTGAAAATAAAAACTAAAAGCGGAGAAACAAAGTTAAACAGGGCTAAAGGAGCAGTTACAAGATTTATTGTTCCAAATTTTTGATAAGAAGTCAAAACACCGTTAAATGCCCCATTGAAAAATAACATCGGAATACATAACGCCACTAATTTTATCGCATTAACGGTTTCATGCCTGTATATCTCTGAAACCTTGAGCAAATCAACAACTATAAAAGTTGAAAACGAAAAAATTGCTATACCTGCGATTATGCCCATAAAGAACAATAAAGACGAAGCTGTCCAGATTATTGGAGGTAGTTCTTTAACATCATTTTCCCCGATTTTTTTGGAAACCATCTGCGTAAGCGCGCGCCCTAAACCCAGATCAAATATGCTGGAATAGCCAATTAACATCCAGATAATAGTCAGAATCCCGAATCGTTCGTTTCCCATGTTGTTGATAATTATCGGAATTGTAAAAAGAGCTATTCCCATAGGTAAAATTTTTCCCAGCAAATTAAAAACAACATTTTTTATTAATGTTTTTTTGCTGGTTAAATTTGAAAACTTATTTTTTGCTTCTTTTATATCCGAACACGATTCCATTTTATTTTTTTGCCTCTAATGTTAAGTATTGTTGAGCGTTTTTGAAGAGTTTATCACGTTTTTATCAAGAAGTTATCAGAAAATACCAATAAAATTGTATGAAAAACACAAAAATCTATCATATATTTATAATAAATTAAAACAAAAAAATAATTGCCATAATTCTTGATTGATTGACTATAAAGTTTCTAGTTGACATAATTAAAAAAACTGTAATTTGAAATTTGATTGTAATATCATATAAAATAAAAGTAAGTCTGGTGAGGAAAATTTTGTGTGTAGAATAGGGGCAATAAAATCAAAAAAGTATTTCCATCCCTCTAAAGCCTTGTATCTTATGAGGTCGCAACAAAAAGGGCATGATAATTCCGGTTTTGCAATGGTCATGCAGGACTTAGGCGGCATATTTGAAGATTACAAAGACCTTCCAATCCTTTCAATGGCATGCACCGATGAGGGAATAAATATAGCGGACAATATCCTTTCCGCCGAAGGGTTTACAAGAGCATTACAATGGAACCCCGAAACAAATTACGCTGAAAATCTTATCATAGAAACAATGCCGCAATATGTATTTCTGGTTCTGCAATACCCAAAAACATACAGATACGCTTCACAGGAAGAAAAAGAAGATTTACTTGTAAATACAAGGCTTAAAATAAGAGCCGCCCTTGAAAAAGAAGCAAAAGGCTATGTATACTCCTTCTGGCCCGATGTTTTGACGTTAAAAGAAATCGGCGATCCTAAAGATATAGGAATATATTTTGGATTGTGGGAAGAAAACAATTTTTTCACCGCAAAAGTAATCACAGCCCAATGCAGACAAAATACAAACTATGATATAGTCAGATATGCGGCGCATCCTTTCTTTCTTCAAGGCTATACCGCTCTTGCAAACGGTGAAAACACTTTTTTTGAAAAGAATAAACTTCTGCAAAAAAGTCTTTATAAAGGATATGTTGGTTTTGAGTCTGATTCACAGTGCTTTTTATATACACTGCACTATTTAAACAAAATTTTAAAGTGGCCCCTTAGTTATTATAAGCATACAATTACCCCATTACCTTATGATGAAATCATACGGCGTGATGACAAAGAAATATTGCTTAAAATAAAAGAATCGCTTGCTCATTTAGAAATTAATGGTCCAAATACAATTATCGGCGGGCTTCCTGACGGAACGATTTTTACATGCTGTGATTCAAAAAAATTAAGACCGGTAGTGGTAGGCAGAACCGATGATACAGTCGTTATAACGTCAGAAGTCAGCGGAATAAATGAAATATTGCCTGAAAGGAACTGGGAAGACGATATTTATCCGCATGAACGGGAAACAGTAATTATAAACAACGCATTAAAGGTTGAAAGATGGCAACAATAAAAGTAAATGAACTATCCCGGGACGATTTGTTCTGGCAAATACAGTATGATACAAACAGATGCACTTTTTGCGGGAAATGCGTGGCGGCATGTCCTTTTAATGCAATCGAACCAAAGGTTGAAAAAAGACGAAAAGTTGTCAGTGAAGCTCCAACGCCTACGCCAAAAATAAATTTTCAAACTATGCCTGTAATACAACAGGTGGTTAATACTAATAATTATTGCAGAGGTTGCGGAATCTGTGAAAAAGTTTGCCCAAACGAGGCAATTAAGCCGGTCAGAAACCCTGATAACAAGTTTGCGATGAAAATAAGGTCAACTACAGGCAATTCCCACACAAGAGGCGGCAGAGCAAACCTTAATTCGGGCGATAGAGCTTTGGACAAAATCGTAGTCGGTCGTATATCCCAGATGACAGACCCTTCGCTTGACGCTCAAAGGCATACATTTGACCTGCTTGCGCCGTTTGGAAGAATATTGCCGCCGGAGCAACTGCCGTTTGACATTAAAGACGGAAAGCTTGAAATTACAGGCAATACACCTCCTGTAAGATGGATTTACCCTGTAATTATCGGCGATATGTCTATCGGCGCATTATCTTGCAGAATGTGGGAAGCTCTTGCAATAGCAACCGCATATTTAAACGAACAGGCAGGAATGCCCGTCAGAATGTGTTCAGGCGAAGGCGGCATGCCTTTAAGGCTCCTTAAATCAAAATACTTAAAATACTCGATATTACAGATCGCATCCGGTCATTTCGGCTGGAACAGAATAATAAACGCCATGCCGCAAATGCAGGAAGACCCTGCGGGCGTGCTTATAAAAATAGGACAGGGAGCAAAACCAGGCGATGGCGGACTTTTAATGGCGAAAAAAGTCGCAAAGCATATACAGGAAATCCGTGGAGTTCCGAAGGCTGATCTTCTTAGCCCTCCGAATCATCAGGGGCTGTATTCCATTGAGGAAAGCGTGCAGAAGATGTTTCTTTCCTTGAATTCAGCGTTTAAGTTCAAAGTTCCGGTTGCGATAAAGGTTTCAGCCAGCGCAACAAGCGTTTCAGTGTATAATAATTTGTTAAGGGACCCTTATAACATAGTCGGCGGATTTTTTCTCGATGGCATTTACGGTGGCACAGGAGCTGCGCACGAAATTTCTATGGATCATACCGGACACCCTATAGTTTCCAAGCTGAGAGATTGTTATCTTGCCGCAATTCATCAGGGCAAGCAGGGACAAATCCCCTTATGGTCAGGCGGCGGGCTTGGCATGACAGGAAATCTTGCGGCTGATGCCATAAAAATGATCTGTCTTGGCGCAAACGGCATTTTTACAGGAAAACTCATGCTTCAATTGGCAGGATGCGTCGGCAATGATAACGGAAAATGCAACGCATGCAATACAGGTCTTTGTCCTGTCGGAATTTGCACGCAGAATCAGGTCTTAACAAAGCGTCTTGACGTGGATAAGGTTGCGGAAAATGTGGTAAATTACTTCCTTGCTTTTGATAAAGAAATTAAAAAGACACTCGCGCCTATAGGCAACAGCTCACTGCCTGTGGGACGCTCTGACGCTCTGGTATCAATTGATAAAGCAATATCAGACAAATTACAGATACAGTATGGATGTTAAATCAATGAACAAAACAGATCAAAAAGCGATAATAAACGGAATAGTTGACGGGCACAGGATATCAACCCAACAATTATTGCAGGAAATATATAAAAAACTGGAAGAAGGTTATGCGGAATTTGAGGTAAACGCCTGCGGACAGCATAACATAGGCGGACCTTTATGGGATCAAGGCGGTAAACCGCTTAAATTCAAAGTAAAAAACCCCGGACAGCGAGTCGGCTCTATGGGTTTGGCTGGAACACAGATTGAAATTGAAGGCTCTGCCCCTGCTGATGTCGGCTGGCTTAATTCCGGCGCTGAAATTGTTTTAAAGGGCGATGGGGGAGATACAACGGCTCATTGCGCCGCCTCCGGAAAAATATATATCGGAGGAAGAGTAGGCGCAAGATCAGGAGCGTTAATGAAACATGATCCTCGTTTTACTGCCCCTGAATTTTGGGTATTAGAAAACGCGGGATCGTTCAGCTTCGAGTTTATGGGCGGCGGAACAGCGATAATTTGCGGATATAACTGTGAACATCTGGATTCTGTGATGGGATACAGAAGCTGTGTAGGCATGG
>JAKLDH010000013.1 GCA_022703625.1 Cyanobacteriota bacterium
TTAAAAAAAATGAAAGAATTTAATATAAAATTATTTGGTTTAAATAAACCCAAAATTGAAAATATATATAAACAAAGCAATACAAAAAGTTTGTGAATAGTGTTTTATACCAATCGAAATAAGTTTTCGTTAATTGGTTAAAAAGTTGATATTTACAGCCCGAGCCGCCCGTAGGGCGGCTCGGGCTGAGTAATGGCATTTGCGGGAGTTTCGGCTTCGCCGAAACTCCCGCAAATGAGATAGGGTTTAAGATTGTTCTTGAGGCAGTTTTTCCTTAATTATTTTTTTTAATCGTCATTCTGAGGGCTTTAGCCCGAAGAATCTTGTTGTATATAAGCCATTAGATGTTTCGCTTTGCTCAGGATGACGATTTCTGTTAACAACAGCAGGTTAATTGAGAGTTTTTGATTGCTTTTGTTAATTCAGGAACGATCTCAAAAAGATCGCCTACTATTCCGTATGTAGCAAATTGGAAAATAGGCGCTTCAGGGTCTTTGTTAATTGCAATAATGATATCGCTTGAGCTCATACCCGCTAAATGCTGAATAGCTCCTGAAATTCCACATGCAATATAAACTTTAGGACAAACAGTTTTTCCGGTTTGTCCAACCTGATCACAATGTCCTCTCCAGCCGGCATCAACGCATGCCCGACTTGCGGCTACCGCTCCGCCTAAAGTGGAAGCAAGCTCTTCAAGAATTTTAAAACCCTCGGCATTTTTAATTCCACGACCGCCGGAAACGATAATTTCAGCGTCTTCAATTTTACAGGCGGCTTTACAGGAATTTAAACATTCAAGTATTTTTACTTTAATTTCTGAAGGATCAAGCTCTACGTCAATTCTTTCTACCTGAGCAACGTTTGAATGATCCGGTTCTGGTTTCGGCAGTACTTTTGCTCTTACTGTAGCCATTTGAGGTCTGCATACTTTACAAAGAATTGTTGCCATCAGATTGCCGCCGAAAGTTGGTCTTGTTGCGGCAAGTAATCCCTGCTCGTTGATATCAAGCTCGGTACAGTCTGCTGTTAATCCTGTATTAAGTCTTGCAGAGATTCTAGGCGCAATATCTCTGCCGGTTGTTGTTGCTCCAATAAGAACTATTGAAGGATTTTTCTGTTTTATTGCTTCGCAAGCCGCTTTTACATAAAGTTCCGTTGAATATTGTTCAAGATTTTCATTCTGAACAAGGTAAATTTTTTGCGCGCCGGCTTCTGAAAGTTCTTTTACAAGAGATTCAATATTATTATTTCCTGCAAGAAGAAGCGCGCCTACTTCTTCATTATTTAATTTTTCTGAAAGTCTTCTCGCAGCGTTTATAAGCTCCAACGTTACTCCGGTGATTGTATTTTCAGACGTTTTTTCGGCTATTACCCAAATACCTTTATGTTCACTCATTTATTTTCTCCTAAGCTATTATTTTACTTGTTTTATATTTTATTAAATACCCTGAAACCTTCTCGGGGTAACAATTATTTATGCAAGAATTTTATCTTTTTTAAGTTTTTCAACGAGTTTTGCGACGGCATCTCTCGCATTATCCGCTTGTATTAGTTCTCCCGGCTCTCTTTGTTCAGGTCTGAACGCTTTTGACACATAAGTCGGCGAACCTTTTATTCCTACTTCTTCAGGGTTAAGACCAATATCTTCCAGTCCATATTCGCCAATTTGGGTTTTATTAGCTTTCATTGTTCCTTTAATAGATGGTTTTCTGGGTTCATAATCGCATTTAAGCATACAAACAACTCCGGGAAGCGTCATTTCAACTTTTTGAATTCCTTCGTCAACTTCACGTTTTACGATCAAGCTTGATCCGCCTGAATATTGGACTTCCTTCGCAAAAGTCGCCTGAGCAACGCCAAGATGTTCGGCAATGCTTGGACCTGTTTGAGCTGTATCTCCGTCTATGGCAAACATTCCACAGAGAATCAAATCAAAATCGCCGATTTTATTTTTAATTGCCGCCGCAAGAGTACGGCTTGTCGCCTGTGTATCGGCTCCGGCAAATTTTTTGTCTGAAATTAATATCGCTTCATCAGCTCCCATTGCAATTGCTCTTTTGAGAACATCTTTTGCCTGGGCAGGTCCCATTGTTATCGCTGTTATTGTTGTGTCAGGATTAGCTTCTTTGATTCTAACCGCTGTTTCTACAGCATATTCGTCAAAAGGATTCATTATACTTTCAATGCCTTCTCTGACCATTGTATTATTCTCTGTCCATTTAATATCAGCTGTATCAGGCACTTGTTTTACGCAAACTACAATTTTCACAGGGTTATTCTCCTTTTTATTATTATTAAAACCAATAATTTATTTAAATATTAATTATTTATATTTTGATATATATTTTAACACAAGAAAAAATACCGTTAAAAAAGATACCTTTTCATATATATAAAAAAAATATAATAAACACAAAAATTCTGCAATTATAAGCTTGAATTACTGGCGTTTAGCCAGGCGGCCATTGCATGGATCTTCCTCCAAGAACATGGATATGTATATGGAAAACCGCCTGACCTGCTTTTTCTCCGGTATTTATAACAAGTCTGTAATTATCAGCCACGCCAAGTTTTGCAGCGGTTTCTTTTGCGCCTTTTAAAAGTTTTCCCATTAATTCAACATCTTCTATTTCATTTAAAGAAGCAAAATGTTTTTTAGGGATTACCAGGGCATGTATAGGAGCGCGGGGGGTAATATCATTAAAGGAAACATAATCCTGCGTTTCAACTATAAAATCTGTTTTAAATTCACGATTAACGATTTTACAGAAAATACAATTTTCTTGTGTCATTTTTATTTCCCTATAAATTATTTTTCATAAAAAACTTTATCATAAATAAACTTATTTTAATTAGTATAGCCTACATTCAAGCAGGAGTGGATAATACCAAGTTGCAATCAAAGAGTATTATTTTTTTGATAAGGGTTTTGCCGGCTACGCCGGCAAAACCCTTATCAATTCTTCTTCCCCTCCCTTGGGGAGGGGGCAGGGGGAGGGAGATTTAATACTACATTGATTGCAACTTGGTATAAGCAAAAATTCGAACTCATTTTATATGTTAAGTTTTGTTAACTTGAGTTATTTATTATAGTTTATAAAACAAATGTTTTTTTAAGGAACCATATATAGTGTATTAAAGAAATTTTAATCAGCGTTAACGGCAAAAAAAACGTCTTTAAAGCTTTATAAGCTTAATATTAATAATAAACAGGGTTTTAAAAGGATAAAATACAGAATTTCAGTGTGATTTAATTAATTTAAAAAAGAATTTACAAGACACTACATATAGAGGCTGGTTTTTTAACCTTTTTAAAAAATTAATCGGGTTTTAATCAATACTGGTCAACCTGGCTAACTTATAATACTGATTTTTTGTTAATTTAATAGAAAATTTCAAAAATAGTATTGCGTAAATTCTTAAAAAATGTATAATTAAGATGTTTAAATAAAGGAGGTTATCCATGAACAAAGAAGAATTGGTAAAAGAAATCGCTAAGAAAACAAGAATGCCACAAAAACAGGTAGCTGAAATCATTTCATTAATGATTGATTCTATCGAAAAAACAGTTTCAAAAGGTAAAAGAGTAACTTTAGTTGGCTTTGGAACTTTTGAAGCTCGCAAAAGAGCTGCTAGAACTGGCAGAAACCCACAAACAGGCGCAGAAATTAAAATCCCTGCTAAAACAGTTCCAGCTTTCTCCGCAGGCAAAAAATTCAAAGAAATTGTTAGCAAGTAATTTTTGTTAACCAGTTTTACGCAAAAGACTTCTGTAAATTACAGAAGTCTTTTGTTTTGAATTTAAGCCTAAAAAGATTACGCTTTAAGATTTAAAGGCATTATATTTCTTGCGGCTTTAAAATTATCCTGATTTATATAATCAGACGCTACTTTAACCGCTGGTAAACCTGTTTGAGGCTTTGTCGCCACTGCGGGATTAGAAGGCATGCTTTTTAAGACATTAAAAGATTGTTTTTGAGGAGGGTTAAATCTTCCCAATAAATAACGCCCTTGTTGTATTTGTTGAAGTTCTTTGGCATGTGGACGAGCTGTAACGGATGTTGGTAATGTAATCGACACCATTAGGTTTTCTCCTTTATAACAAAAATTATCTATACAAAATATAATAAAACTCCAAAAAAAAAAAATTAACCTTAGGTTATATACTAATAAAATTAAGGCTTTACAAAATCCATCTTTTTTATTTGCCGATTTCTTTTTATATCACTGTAACTTATTTTTGTTTTTTTATAATTTTAAACTCATAAGCTTTTCATAGGCTTTGCCAGATTCTATAATCTGCTTTGCAATCTCAATCCCCTCTTCCAGCGTTTCAGCTTTTTCCCCAGCCCATAAAACCGCCGCTGAATTGAGCAAGAGAATTTCCAGCTTAGCCCCTTTTATTTTGCGTGAAAAAATATCTTCAATTATTTTAGCGTTAAAATCAGGATTCCCGCCTTCAATTTCTTGTATTGAAGCCGTTTTAAAACCAAAAACCTCTGGAGTGATTTCAAAATTTCTGATTTTTCCGTCATTAAGCTCAAATATTAACGTTTTTCCGCAAATGCTGATTTCATCCATTAATGGATTAACGCCGCATACTGTTAAAGCTCTTTTACAACCGAAATTATTAAGAACTTCCGTGATTTTATAAAGCATGTCAGGATTTGATACCCCTATTACCTGTCCTGTAGGGCATGTGGGATTCGTCAGAGGACCAAGAAAATTAAATATCGTTCTTATGCCAAGTTCTTTTCTTACAGAATTCACATGAAATGCGCTTTTATGGAAATAAGGGGCATGTATAAAGGCTATTGAATTCTTTTTTAAAGAAATTTCAACGTCCTGAGGTTCTTTGAGGAGTGGAATTCCAAGGGCTTCAAGAACATTGCTGCTTCCGCACTTGCTTGTTATGCCGGCATTAGAATGTTTTGCGACAGTTATGCCTGATGCGGCGGCGATTATTGCTGAAGCGGTGGAAATATTATAGCTATTTATCCCATCGCCTCCGGTTCCGCAGGAATCAACAATTATATCAAGCCCTATAGTATTAATTTTTAAGGCTTTTTCTCTCATTGCGGAAGCAAAACCTGTTATTTCTTCGACAGTTTCGCCTTTTGTTTTTATAGAAGCCAAAAAAGCCGCAATTTGAGCAGGTTTTACATCGCCGGAGCTTATATTGAATATTAAATCCCTGGCTTCCTGCTCGGTTAAATGCTGATTTTGGGTTATTTTATTTAAAAAATCTGTTAGCATAATTTGAAAAATTCACTTTAAATATTATTTTAATTTATTTTAACTAAAAAATCCTGATATTTAAATAAAAGTGTGTATATCCTTGTTTAACCAGTTTTTTATAAGTATACTCAAAATAACTTCAGGAGTTTTAAAAATTGATTTTAAGAGTAATTTGCTTATATTTATTGTTGATATTTTATTGCCAACCTGTTTTTTCAGAGCAGAACGGACAAATTAAAAATGTAATTCTATTTATCGGTGATGGAATGCATCTTGAGCATGAAATTGCGGCAAGTTTATATTTAACAGGGGAAAATACCTCTCTTGCATGGCATAAATTCCCTTATGTAGCGTTTGTTTCAACTTGGGATGTTGACACTTATAATGAATATGCAAAAAAATTAAATCAAAAACCGTTTAATTACAATAAATTCTATGCTACAACCGGATATGATCCTGATGAAGGCGGCTTTATGCCTTCTCCGCTCCAAAAAAATATTAATAAAGAATATTTTTTACCTGATTCAAAAAACGCAAAAAAAGGCGAACGTATTGAGTTGGCGACAGATTCCGCAGCTGCTGCGACGGCAATGGCTACCGGACTGAAAACAACAAAGGGAAATATTTCCTGGCTTGCTGATGATATGCCTAAGGGGAATATTAAAACGATCATGGAGCTTGTTAGAGAGAAAAAAGGAGCTTCTATTGGAGTAATAACCACAGCGCCATTCAATCATGCAACACCTGCCGCATTTGTTGCCCATAATAAAGATAGAAACAACTATTATACAGGATTAAATGACAATAATGAACTGGGAATTGCTGATGAAATTATCAAAATAACCAAACCTGACGTAGTAATAGGCGGTGGACATCCTAAATTCACAAGCAAACTCTTTTATAAACAGGAAAAATATCTGAATAAAGAGTTATATAAGCAATTAAAGTCTTCTAATGAATATGTATTCGTTGAAAGAAAACCATGGAAACAGGCTAAGGAAAGCCTTTTAAACGCGTCAAAACTAGCTTCTGATAAAAATTTAAAGCTTTTCGGGCTATATGGAGGACCATTTGGATATTATGAATTCCCTAAACCCTTAAACAAACCCGCAAACCCAAAAATAATCCAAAATAAAGAAAATCCTTCTCTTGCAGATTCTGTAATTGCGGGATTAAATGCGCTTTCGCAGAATGATAAAGGCTTTTTCCTTATGGCAGAGCAAGGAACTATTGATATCGCAAACCATTTAAACAATTATAAAGCTATGATTGGAACTGTTGCTGATCTTAATGAAGCTGTCAAAGCGGCAATATACTTTGTTGATAAGCCAAATGACAATATTAACTGGGATAATACGCTTTTAATAGTAACTTCTGACCATGCTAACAGTTATATGAGGATTAAAAAGCCGGAAAAGCTATGCAAAGGCTGTTTGCCTAAACAGCGTAATTTTATAAAAAAATCTGTTTATCCTGGTGAAGAAATAGAATACGGCTCTGATTGGCATACAAATGAGCTTGTTTGTATTTATGTTAAGGGAAATAAACTCGATTATTTCAAAGAAGCGGAAGTTTTATGGTATCCAGGCGCTAAAATTATTGATAATACAATGATATTTGACGTTTTAAACAGAGCTTTAGGTCTTGAATATAATAAAAGAGAAGTTTTAGACGCTATAAACTACATTCCACAATAATTTAAGCAAAGTAAAAAGGATTAAATATGTATAATAACGAAATAAAATACTTGTTAACCGTCAGATGTCCTGACACAACCGGAATTTCTGCCGCTATTTTCAATTATATCTATAATAATGACGGTTTTATAACCTCTTCATACAATTATGGCGATCCTTCAACCAATACATTTTTTGTAAGAATTGTATTCACAGCCATAACTTCCAAAATGGGGACTCTCGAGGATATAAGGCAAAAATTCCGGCCCGTTGCCGACAAATTCTCTATGCAATGGGAAATAAACGATTATAATTACAAACCACGAGTAATGATAGCCGTTTCCAAGTATGGTCATTGCCTGAATGATCTTCTGCATAAAACTCAGTCCGGTCAAATTCCGATAAATATTGTGGCTGTTGTTTCTAACCATTCTGACATGAAGGAAATGACGCAATGGCATGGGGTTAACTATTTCCATTTTCCTGTAACACCGGAAACAAAGATTGAAGAAGAGAAAAAAATTATAAATTTGATTGATGAACTTGAAGTTGATCTGATTGTGCTGGCAAGATATATGCAAATACTGTCTTCTGATATGTGCAAAGCGTTGGAAGGCAGATGTATAAATATACATCATTCATTTTTGCCTAGTTTTAAGGGCGCTATGCCTTATTCTCAAGCGTATTCAAGAGGGGTAAAGATTGTAGGAGCAACTGCTCACTATGTAACCTCCGATCTTGACGAAGGACCCATTATAGAACAGGCGGTGGAAAGGGTTGATCACACTTACAGCGTTGAAGATATAGGCGCAACAGTAAGGGACCTTGAAACGCTGACTCTTTCAAGAGCTGTGAAATGGCATGCAGAACGCCGAATATTGCTGAACGGCAATAAAACCGTTGTTTTTAGATAAATATATTGATCTGAAAAAGAAATCGGTAATTTGCTAAAAAGCTGATATCTACAGCCCGAAACGCCCGCAGGGCGTCTCGGGCTGAGTAAGGGTATAGCTGGTGTTGCGGCTTTGCCGCAACACCAGCAAATTAAAGCTTTACAAAAACAACCTTTTTTATTTAACGATTTCTTTTTAATATCACACTGACTATTACTAAAAATTTTATATCGACTCGATTAATTTTAAAAATCAAGATACAATTATAATTTAATAAATAGTTATATAATCTTGAAAGTGTTGGAATATGGAAAAATTAATTGATAATAACAGCTGTATTATTGATAAATTTCAGCTTGTGAACTTCTTTTTGCAAGGATTTAAGCCTAAAACGGAATTTAAAATTGGCGTTGAATACGAAAAACTTGGCGTTCACTCTAAAAATTGTCAAGCGGTCTGTTATTCAGGGCAAAACAGCATTTCACGTCTTCTAAAAGAGCTTGAAGACAAAGGAAAGCTTAGAAAAATTACTGAAAATAATAATCTTATAGGACTTCATGGGGAATCAGGCGATATTACGCTTGAGCCTGGAAGTCAATTTGAATACAGCGCTCAGCCGTTTAAAACCCTAAAAGAGTTAGAGCAGGAGTATTTAGAGTTCAATAAAAAGACAGGAATAATTGCAGAACAACTTGGAATAACTTTTATAGGCTCAGGAATCCAACCGTTATCAACATTTAACGATATTTGCATGATTCCAAAAGCCAGATATGAAATAATGAGAAACTATCTTCCCCAAAAAGGAAGCAATGCCCTTGTTATGATGATGGAAACCGCTGGCACACAGGTGTCTGTTGACTTTGAGTCAGAAGAAGATGCAATGAGAAAATTAAGAATTACGCTCGGACTTTCGCCTTTATTAACCGCAATGTTTTCAAATTCTCCAATAAGAGCAGGGAAATTAAGCGGTTATAAGTCCTATAGAGCTTATGCATGGCTCAATACAGATAATGATCGGTGTGGACTTGTCAGCAAAAAGGTTTTTGACAATAATTTCAGTTTTTCTGATTACGTTGATGTTCTTCTGGATGTGCCCATGTTTTTTATACAACGGGAAAATAGGCTGATTGACACAACCGGTATGACTTTTAGAGAATATATGAAAAAGGGTTTTAACGGACATAAAGCGATTATGGAGGACTGGTTTTTGCATATGACAACGTTTTTTCCTGATGTCAGAATTAAAAATTATCTTGAAATAAGAAATTGCGATTGCCAGCGCGCAGATATGGCTATGGCGTTTCCAGCCTTAATCAAGGGCATTATATATAATAACGACGCAATGGAAGAGGCATGGAAATTTGTTAAAGACTTGAGCTGGGAAGAAATGAACGAATTAAGAGATCAAATACCCATGCGCGGGCTAAATTTAAAATTGAAGAAATACAAATTGGCGGAAATTGCGGCGGAATTGGTTTTTATTGCGGAATTTTCCTTAAAATCCTCTCATGAATCAATTTATCTTGAAAAATTAAACGAGTTAACCTTGGAAGGAAAAACTCCGGCTGATATAATTATCCAAAACTGGGATTCTATTTGGAATAAAGATGTTAAAAAACTTGTAGAGTATGCCAGACTTGATTAAAAGGAGAAAATAATGCAGGAACATTTAATAATAATCGGAGGAGTTGCCGCAGGGACAAAAGCGGCTTCAAAAGCCCGCAGAGAAAATTCTGATCTAAAAATTTCCCTTTATACAGATGAAAAATACGTTTCATATTCCGCATGCGGAATGCCCTATTATATTCAAGGGCTTATTCCAACTGAACAAAAACTTCTTGTAAGATCGCCTGAAGCCTTTAAAACAAAGGAAAACATTGATATCTACCTTTTGCATAAAGTTATAAAAATAATTCCTGACGAAAATAAAGTTTTAGTCAAAAATCAACAAACGCAAGAGGAATTTGAGGATAAATACACGAATCTTCTTATTGCAACAGGCTCAAGCTCTTTTATTCCGCCAATAGAAGGAACTGACCTTAAAAATGTTTTTAAATTAAAAAGTATAGAAGACGCAATTAAAATTAAAGAAGCGGTTAAATCAGCGAAAAAAGCGGTTATTATCGGGGCTGGCTATATAGGATTGGAACTGGCAGAGGCTTTTCATGAACTTGGACTTCAAACTACAATTATAGAAAGACTCTCGCAGATCCTTGGCGTTTTTGACCTTGATCTGGCTTTTCAAATTCAAACTTATATGGAAAAGGAAAAAAAGATAAAAATTATTTTGAATGATAGCGTAATAAGCCTTAAAGGAGATAATAAAGGCAGTATAAGTTCTATCGCAACCCAAAACGGGGAAATAATTGACGCTGATATTGCTATAATTGCGGTTGGAGTAAAACCAAACGTTGAAATTGCAAAAAACGCCGGAATTGAGCTTGGAGAAACCGGTGCAATTAAGGTGGATTCAAGAATGCAAACTAATTTTTCTAACATTTACGCCGCCGGAGATTGCGCCGAATCAATAAACAGAATAACCGGAAAACCCGTCTGGATTCCTTTAGGCTCTACCGCAAACAAGCATGGCAGAGTCGCCGCAATAAATATTACCGGAGGATATGCCGAATTCAAAGGAATATTAGGCTCTATGGTCGTAAAAATCTTTGAATATACGGCTTCTAAAACGGGATTAAGCGAAAAAGAAGCGAAAAATTTAGGAATTGACTATGAAATTGCAATTGTATCTCACAAGGATAAATCCGGCTATATGCCTGATGCAGAAGAAATAACGCTTAAAGTTATCGCTGAAAAAAATACAGGTAAGCTTCTTGGGATTCAAGCCATAGGAAAAGGCGACGCTGATAAAAGAGTAAACGTAGTTGCCGCCGCTATAACAGCAGGAATGACGGTTGAAAATTTGTCAGAAATAGACCTTACTTATGCGCCGCCCTATTCTTCTGCTATTGATACGCTTCTTGTGGCGGCTCAGATACTTGAAGACAAAATAAAAAAAGATGTAACCGGTATTTCACCGCAAAATTTACAAAAATTTCTTGAAGAAAAAAAGCCTTGTTGTGTTATTGACATACGATCGCCTGAAGAGTTCGAAGCATGGCATCTTAAGCAGGCAAAAAATATTTCTATGGAAGAACTTGAAGCGAAAATAGAAGAAGAAAAGCCTGAAAGTATGCTTGTATGTTGTGATGAAGGCATGACGGGATACTTGCAAGCTATGAAGCTCAAGGAAAAAGGATGTAAAAATGTAAGTTTTATAGATGGTGGAATAAATTATCTGAAAAAACTTCCTGAATACAATAAATAAGTAGGTAACAAAAAGTTTTCAGGTTTTTATCTACCCAACCCCAACCCCTTCCCTTCAAAGGGAAGGGGCTTTTGTTGTTTGTTTGCCTCACTCGCTTCGCTCGTTCGGCAAAATTTAACAAGAGCTGAAAATTTTTTGTCTGTTACTTAATAAGCAATTACAGTGATCTTAAAAAGAAATCGGCAAATTAAAGACTTGCTTAGCCCGCGCCGCCCGCAGGGCGGCGCGGGCTGTAAATATAAGCTTTTTAACCAATTAATACCAAGTTGAAATCAATGTATGATTAAATCTCCCTCCCCCTGCCCCCTCCCCAAGGGAGGGGAAGAAGAGTTAATAAGGGTTTTGCCGGCGTAGCCGGCAAAACCCTTATCAAAAAATAATACTCTTTTGATTGCAACTTGGTATAACAAAAACTTATTGGTATTGGTGTCTTCTATAAATGCCTTCAAACAGTTGATTTTTTTTTATGTTGATGTATTAAATTTTATTATTAAAGTTATATAAAACTTTAAAATTTGTTTTTTAAAAAAATATGGAATGAGATCATGAAGCAGGATTTAGTAAAAAAGAACATAGACAATATTATAATTTCCCAAAAAAATATCTGGAGTGTATTTTTATTGCTATCAGCAATTACAATATTACTGATATTTAACCTGAATAATTCTTTGACAATTTTCTTTGCGGCAACAGCCGGATTAATTGTATTGATACTTTTGTTTATTTACATAAAAAAAAGTACAGATTTACTTGCGAATATTGATGATTTATTCAATTTATAATACCGGTATAAAATTGGAATAAAAATAAGAACATTTTGTAAAATCTTATTTTACGAGAGTTTTATACTGATCAAAAGCTGTAGTAAGGGTAGGGCGGGTGTTTTGACTTCGGCAAAACACCCGCAAATTAAGGTTTTACAAAAATAATCTTTTAAATTTGCAGATTTCTAAGATCAGTATAATAAAAAACGCCCGTTAAGGCGTATATAAAAAAGCAGATATAATCTCTGCTCGATTCTTTTTTGAAAATTAAAAATATTATTTGCGTAAATCAAGTTTTTGGATTATTTCTCTGTATCTTTCAGTGTTTTTATTTTTAAGATACGCAAGTAATCTCTTTCTTTGACCTACCATAATTAAAAGACCACGTTTGCCTTGAAAATCTTTAGAATTAATTTTTAAATGCTCCGTAAGCTCTCTGATTTTTTGCGTTAAAAGAGCTATCTGAACCTCAGGAGAACCTGTGTCATTTTCACTTCTTTTATGTTTTTCAATTAAATCTTTTTTATTTGCCAGATTTATTGACATTAAATTTCCCTCTTTTACTAATTGCTTCCTTTTGTATAAACTTACAGGTTATATTATCATTTAAAGAAAATTGATCAAGTGTATAGTTTTTTGGATTGTAAAAAAAAATATAATTATGGGGGAAAAGATGGAAAATATTGTTAAATATCTGGATCAAACTCTACTTTTGCAGGATACAAGCGAAAAAGAAGTTTTTGACTTCTGTAAACAAGCTAAAGAATACGGTTTTTATGCTGTATGCGTTCAGCCTTATCGGGTTTCAGACGCTTTTAAGGTTTTACGGGGCAGCAATACGAAAATTGCCGCTGTAGCCGGATTTCCTTGCGGATCAACATTTACAGATGTTAAATTACTGGAAGCCAAGATTTGTATTGAGCATGGGGCTGATGAAATTGACATGGTAATGAATATAGGCGCGCTTAAGGATGGAAACACAGATTTTGCAAAAACTGACATTCAAAAAATGGCTGAGCTTACAAAAAGCAATAACGTTATTTTAAAAGTAATCATTGAAACAGGGCTTTTAACAGATGAAGAAAAGGTTTTAGCATGCAAAATATCCGCTGAAGCAGGAGCTGATTTTGTCAAAACCTCAACCGGCATGACAAAAAACTCCATGCCGGCAACTGTGGAAGATATTAAATTAATGTATGAAACAGTAAACTTTTTAGGCGTTAAAGTAAAAGCCAGCGGAGGTATAAAGGATTATGCAACCGCAAAAGCAATGATTCAGGCAGGCGCATCAAGAATCGGAACAAGCTCAGGAGTTCAAATAGCGCAGGAAGCTGTTTTTTATAGCAAGTTGCAATCAATGTAGCGCCCTGTTAAGTTAATTTTAAAGTTTTTTTTATCTACCCATCCCCAACCCCTTCCCTTCAAAGGGAAGGGGCTTTTGTTTGTTTTTGGGTTTCGCTCGCTACGCTCGCTCAACCCAATGAATTAACTTAACAGAGCAGTAGTATTAACTCTTCCTTCCCAAGTGAAGGGAAGAAGAGTTAATAACTTGAATTGCTAAATAAATAATTTTATATTTGGCGTAGCGGCTGGCTTCGCCAGCCGCTACGCCTTCTTAAGGCATGCGGCTCGCAGGCAAAGCCTGCGAGCCGCATAAAAAATTAAAATAAAATTTCAATCTATTTCAGCGTTTCGACTAATTAGCAATTCGAGTTTAATAAGGTTTTTGCCAGCGTAGTCGGCAAAAACCTTATTAAAAAATATTGCTCTTTTGATTGAAACTTAATATTAAGCGGGTTCTTCCTGAATTGCAACTCCGGCTATCTGTGTATCAAAGACAGCCAGCTTTTTTAAAGGTCCTTTGCCTAGTCTTTCTATGATTTTTGGCATTTGCGGCTTTGCGTTTGCCATAATATTTCTTATTTCAAGGTAGGTTTCATCAGGATTATCAACATAAAAAACCAGCGGAGGCGCAACTACCTTAAGAAAAACCAATAAAGCTTTCCTTGTCTGTATTTGTTGTCCCTGTATATTAGGATTCATGGCGTATCTCCTGTTTTTTAATGTTTAAAATGTCTGATTCCGGTCATTATCATAGGAATTGAATATTTTTGCGACTCTGCTATTACTTCTTCGTCTTTTATGCTTCCTCCGGGCTGGATTATTGCGCCGATTCTCGCATGCGCCGCCGCATGGATGCTGTCAACAGCCGGAAAGAACCCGTCGCTGGCAATTACCGCATCTTTTGTTTCATCACATGCATGCTTTATAGCAATTTCCATTGAAGCGATCCTGCTTGTCTGACCCATTCCAATCCCTAGCGTTTTAAGGTCTTTAGCAATAACTATAGCATTTGAACCTACATACTTTGCCACTTTCCACGCAAAAACCATATCTTCAACCTGTTCTTTTGTCGGTTTACAGGAAGTTGCAACTTTAAAATTGTCCTCTGAAAGCTGGGCGGTATCCGCTGTTTGTATTAAAGTCCCGAAGGAAAGGTCTTTGATTGTATATATCTGAGCTTTTTTAAAGTCAGCGGCTTTAAAAGGGAGTTTTACCAGTCTTAAATTCTTCTTTGCGCTCAATATTTCAAGAGCTTCTTCAGAAAAATCAGGGGCAACTATAACTTCCAGAAATAATTTTACGGCATGGTTTGCTATTTCTTTTGTAACAATGTCATTAAGCCCTATAATTCCGCCGAATGCGCTTATTGGATCGCAACCGTGAGCTTTAAGGTAAGCATCCGTGATATCTGTCCCTAATGCAACGCCGCAAGGGTTATTATGTTTGATTATGCAGGCGGCGGGCACGTCGATAAACTCTGTTACAATGTTCACAGCCGCAGTTATATCTACCATATTGTTATACGAAATTTCTTTGCCCTGCAAAACCTCATAGTCCAAAGTAGAGGATTTTTTGTAAATCGCCGCCGATTGATGCGGGTTTTCGCCGTATCTTAAATTTTTTATTTTTTCAAGATTTAAAACGAATTTATCCGGCAATATTTCCAGTTCATCTTCTTCAAAAAGTCTTTTTTCCATTTGTTCAGAAATCACGGCATCATAAGAAGATGTATACCGGAAAGTTTTTACCGCTAATTCTTTTCTAAGCTCATAAGTGGTATTTCCATTGTTTTCATCGAGTTCTTGAAGGATTTTATCGTATAAACAGCTTGAGTATATACAGGTAACATCGAAAAAGTTTTTTGCCGCCGCTCTAAGAAGGGTTACGCCTCCAATATCTATGTATTCATAGAGTTCATCAATTTTCATTTTTTCATTTTTTGAAGCTTCTTCAAACGGATAAAGGTTTACAACCACCATATCTATAAAATCAATGCTATTTCCTTTCATTTCAGCGACTTCATCCGGCGAAGTTCTTGAAGCGAGTATTCCTGCGTGGATTTTAGGATGAAGCGACTTTACCCTGCCGCCTAAAAGTTCTCTAAAGCCGGTTATTTCAGAGATTTCAGTTACTTTTATTCCGTTTTCCTTAAGTTTATCGTAGGTTCCACCTGTGGAAATTATTTCATATCCGTAAAATTTTTGAATTTTTTGAGCAAATTCAACGATTCCGTCTTTGTTATATACGCTTATAAAAGCTTTTTTCTCCGCCATTTTTCATCCTCCCGTCAGCTGTTTCTATTTACAATTGTATTCGCTGATAAGACAAATAAAAGGGCAAGTTTTTTATAACAGCAAAAAATTTGCTATATCAATACAAATAAGTTTTTGTTAATTGCTAAAAAAGCTAATATCTACAGCCCGCGCCGCCCTTCGGGCGGCGCGGGCTGAGTAAGGATATAGCGGGTATTTCGGCTTCGCCGAAATACCCGCAAATTAAGGACTTATAAAAATCATCTTTTTAATTTGCCGATTTCTTTTTAAGATCACTATAAACTCGAATTGCTAATTAGTTGAAACGCTGAAATAGATTGAAATTTTATTTTAATTTTTTATGCGGCTGGCTTCGCCAGCCGCTACGCCAAATATAAAATTATTTATTTAGCAATTCAAGTTATAAGTTAACAATGCAATAGTATAGTTTTTAGAGATACTCTCAAGTATTTGGTTTTGGAACTTTGGGTATTAAAAGATACACAATAAGAAATATCGTTACTCCAATAGAAGCAATAATAAGATAAAAATTGACACTCTCTGTCCAAGCCATTATTCCACCCCTTTTTTATACTTTATTTTCGGTTTTTCAGAAAAATAAACTCATTCCAGCACTCTGTTAAGTTAATTTTATGGAATAAAAAATTAAAAAAAACAAAAAGTAAGCATTTGAATAAAAGGGGGTTCGGGGGCTTGCCCCTGACCGATATGTCAGTTTGACATGTTAGTTTTTCTTTCTTTTGCTTCGTTTTCTTTCTTTTTGCGTTCAAAAAGAAAGAAAATGAAGAAACGGTAAGCCTTCTATTGCATGCTGGAAAGATGCTGAAACAAAGCCTGTCCTGAACTTATTTCAGGGTTCAGCATGACATTTTTAGCGGCGTTAAGCGGTTAATTAAAAGATTATCGGTCTGTATATTATTTTTTATTCTACAAAATTAACTTAACACAACACCAGTATAACAAAAGTTGTTAATTTTTCATTAGACTTTTTATGAAAGACATGCGGCTTGCAGGCTTTGCCTCCGAGCCGCATAAAAAATTAAAATAAACTTTCAGGCTATTTCAGTGTTTCGACTAATTAGCAATTTAAGTTAATTAATATTTATAATAATTTCTTTGAGAAATGCGTAAAGTTTATCTTCCACGCTTGCGGCTGTGTCAATTACTTCCTGATGACAAAGATTTTTATTGAGTATTCCTGCTGCCATGTTTGTTATAAAAGAAATACCAAGCGTATCTAAGCCTGCATGCCTTGCCGCTATAACTTCAGGAACAGTTGACATGCCTATTGCATCAGCTCCAAGCATTCTAAACATTCTGATTTCTGCCGGGGTTTCATAATTTGGACCGGTTACCCCGGCATAAACACCTTTTTTTATATTAATATTAAGGGTCTTCGCTGTTTTTTCAGCTAATTTAATTAAATTTTTATTGTAAGGCTCGCTCATATCAGGAAATCTTGGTCCTATTTCATCAGGGTTTACGCCTAACAAGGGATTATTTCCCGTCAAATTTATATGATCTTCGATAATCATAAAATCACCCGGGGTAAAAGCTGTATTTATTCCTCCGGCGGCGTTAGTTATTATAATTTTTTTAATTCCGAGAAATTTCATTACTCTGACAGGATAAATTACATCCTGAAGAGAATATCCTTCATAAAAATGCAGGCGTCCCTGCATTGCGAGAATTTTTTTTGAATAAAATTCCCCTATAATAAGGTTTCCGGAGTGTCCTTTTATTGTCGAAGGTTTAAAACCCGGAATTTCCGAATAAGGAATCGTTATTCCTTTAATTTCAGCGGCAAAATTTCCTAATCCCGATCCCAAAATAATGCCCAACTCAGGTTTTATTCCCGCAGGAACGATTTTTTGTTCTATATACTCGACTGAATTTTTAATATTTTCCATCAACATAAAATAAATATAACAGTTTTAATAATTTATTTAAAGGCTTTAGCTGTTTGTTAAGAAATGTTACAAAAATATATAATTAATATCGAGAAAATAGCAACTTTTTATATATTAATGTGTTTATATAAGAGTGAGAACAAAACAAATCGAAAAAAAACAAAAAACTAAAATCACAAATAATAAAGAATTTTAATTTTTTTTGCTCAAATATATAAATTTTCCTTCCTCTCATAACTCCTCTTTCCCTTACTCACTCTAAAGTATTTTTGCTTGATTTTTTAGACAGTTTTAAAACTGTCTTTTTTTTTGCTTTTTTTATAACCTTAGTTGCTAAATAAATAATTTTATATTTGGCGTAGCGGCTGGCGAAGCCAGCCGCTACGCCTTAGAAAAGACATGCGGCTCGCAGGCTTTGCCTGCGAGCCGCATAAAAAATTAAAATAAAATTTCAAGCTATTTAAGCGTTTCGGTTAATTAACAACTCAAGTTATATACTGTTCCAAATTCAATTTGAAACTATAATCACATTTATTATAAAATAATAATATTGTTTATTTTAAATTTTAAAGGAGTACAATTATTTTGATAACTGTAAAAGAAGTTGAACATGCGGCAAAGCTTGCAAGACTTGAGCTTTGCGAAGAAGAAAAAGAAAAATATACTGAACAGTTTTCAAAAATTCTGGATTATTTTAATCAATTAAAAGAAGTGAATACAGAAGACGTTGAGCCTATGGCGCACGTGTTTCCGGTAAAAAATGTCTTTAGAGATGATAAAGCTGAAGTTAGCTCTATCAGAACAGAAATTTTAAAAAATGCTCCACTTGAAGAAGACGGCTTTTTTAAAGTTCCAAAAATCTAATAAATTATTTTTAAATTTTATATATAATAATGGAAAAAGGATAAAAAATAATGCCTAAAAAAGCTACAAAATATATTTTCGTTACCGGAGGAGTTGTTAGTTCCTTGGGAAAAGGGATTGTCGGAGCTTCTCTCGGCAAATTACTTAAATTAAGAGGATATTCTGTTACAATTCAGAAATTTGATCCTTATATTAACGTTGACCCAGGTACAATGAGCCCGTTTCAACACGGAGAAGTGTTTGTTACAGATGATGGAGCTGAAACCGATCTTGATCTCGGGCATTATGAAAGATTTATCAATACAAATCTCGGCAAAATAAACAATGTAACAGCAGGAAGCGTTTATCTTAACGTAATAACAAGAGAACGAAGAGGGGATTACCTCGGTGGAACTGTCCAGACTATTCCGCATATTACTGATGAAATTAAAAATAGGCTGAAAGAAGGAGCAAAAGACAATCCGGATTTTCTAATTGCGGAAATCGGCGGAACAGTCGGGGATATAGAAGGTCTGCCGTTTCTTGAAGCCATCAGGCAGTTTAAAATTGACGCCGGATTTGGAAATGTTGTGTTTATACATGTAACATTACTGCCTTATTTAAGCGTTTCAGGGGAATTAAAAACAAAACCTTCACAACATAGCGTGAATACGCTTAGAAGTATCGGTATTCAGCCTGATATACTTGTTTGCAGATCGTCAAAATCTATCCCAAAAACTGAAAGAGATAAACTTGCGCTCTTTACAAACGTTCCAAAGGAAGCTGTCATTGAGTGTAAAGACCTTCAGACAATTTATGAAGTTCCTCTTGCTCTCGAAAAACAAAGGCTTGCCGCAGAAGTTTTAAAAAGACTTAATATGGAAGACAACACAGAACCTAATCTTGAAGCCTGGAAAGAAATTGTCGGGCAGATAAAAAATCCTGAAAAAGCGGTTAAAATTGCAATTGCAGGCAAATATACAAAACTTTCCGACGCTTATATTTCTGTTGTGGAATCCTTAAAGCATGCCGGCGCGACTCTTGGCGCAAAAGTTGAAATAAAATGGGTTTCTTCTGATGAATGCATGGAAGGAGATAGTTTAAAAGAGCGCCTGGAAGGACTTGACGGCATTATAGTGCCGGGCGGATTCGGATATAGAGGTATTGAAGGCAAAATAAACATAGTTAATTACGCAAGAGAGAACAATATTCCGTTTCTAGGACTTTGTTTAGGACTTCAATGCGCCGTTATTGAGTTTGCAAGAAACGTGGCGAAATTAAAAGACGCCAACAGCTCTGAATTTAATTCTGAAACCCCTTATCCCGTTGTTGCTCTTATGAGTGAACAGGAAAATATTACAAATTACGGCGGCACTATGAGGCTTGGCTCTTATGAATGCCGTTTGCAGGAAGAAACGCTTGCTCAAAAGTATTACAAAACCAATATAATTCATGAAAGACACCGCCATAGATATGAGTTTAACAACTCTTTCAGAGAAATTTTGCAGGAAAAAGGGCTTGTACTTTCAGGACTTTCTCCTGATCAGAAGCTTGTTGAAATAATAGAGCTGAAAAATCACCCTTATTTTGTGGCAAGTCAATTCCATCCTGAATTTAAGTCAAGACCGGAGAACCCGCATCCTTTATTTGTGGGTTTGGTAGAAACAGCTATAAAGAGAACGGCAAATGCAAATAAATCCGAAGAATCTTCTAAAATTAGCGTCTGAAGCGGCTGAAAAAGCTTATGCGCCGTATTCAAAATTCAAAGTCGGGGCATGCGCTTTATTTGAAGACGGAAGCGTTTATACAGGCTGTAATGTTGAGAATGCAAGTTATGGCTTAAGCCTTTGCGCTGAAAGAAATGCTATCGCAAAAGCGGTTGCCGATGGCAAGAATGCGAGACTTGTCGCTATTGCCGTATATAGTCCGAATTGTGAAAAATGTTTTCCTTGCGGAGCTTGCAGGCAGTGGATCGTTGAATTTGCAAAAGACGCAAAAATTATTTTACAGGATAAAGACAATGAAATTAAGGAATTTTCAATACAGGAGCTTCTGCCTTATTCTTTTACGCTTGATTAAGGTTTTTTTGAGCTTAGGGCGCCTCTAAAAACATTTGGTGTAGGGGCGAAGCCCTTGCTCCCCTACATTTTTATAAATTCAGTCCAAAATCCCCTCACCCCCAACCCCCTCTCCCAATGGGAGAGGGGGCTAAAGATTGTTTTTGGTCGAGCAAACCGCTGCTGGCGGTTCGCTCGACCCATTAAATTTACTAAAAAATCTCGCAAAAATAAATTTTGTAGGGGAATAAACTCGAATTGCTAATTAGTCGAAACGCTGAAATAGATTGAAATTTTATTTTAATTTTTTATGCGGCTCGCAGGCAAAGCCTGCGAGCCGCATGCCCTTAAAACGGCGTAGCGGCTGGCGAAGCCAGCCGCTACGCCAAATATAAAATTATTTATTTAGCAATTCAAGTGAATAAGGGACGAAGTCCCAACACCAAACTCCAATCAAAGTTTATAAAAATTTCAAAAAATTGATACCAAGTTGCAATCAATGTATACTAAAATGAGTTTGAATTTAGGAAAACCGGCAAAGCCGGATTTTCCCAACTTCATCACTCCTGCTTCGCCATACCGCCCCTAACGTTTTAAGAAAAAATCCGAAATTCATTTTGGGGGCGGTATAGTATGAAATCACCCTCCCCCTACCCCCTCCCTGAAGGGAGGGGGAGAAGATTTGATGTGGTTTTCGCCGGCAAAGCCGGCGAAAACCACATCAAAGAAATAGTAATTGTTTGATTGCAACTTGGTATGAGTTTTTAGAGGCGCCCTATAAAAGCTTAACAAGTTGTTGGTCAAAAGTATTTGCAAATTTCTGTTTATCCTTATTGCTAAACGGTTTTGGTCCGTTTGTCTGAACTCCGTTATCCCTTAATTCCTGCATAAAATTTCTTACAGAGAGCCTTTCACCAATATTATCAAGAGTAAACAAGACTCCATAAGTACTTATGACAACAATTCCCCGTGGAACAAGAATAGCCGCTAAAGGTATGTCCTGCGTTATGACCAAATCTTTATCCTGAGCTTTTTCGGCAATATATTGATCAGCCACATCCATGCCTTGAGCAACTTTTATTGTTGATATAAAAGGGGACTCAGGAATAGAAATAACTTTGTTTGAAACAAATATTGTTTCTATACCCCTTTTGTGAGCGGCTTTTATAATAATTTCCTTGATATCTGCCGGACAGGCATCCGCATCAACCCATATTTTCATTTGATTTCACTGTTATAGGTCTTAAAATAAGGATAAAGCCTTATTATTCTTTCAATTTCAGGTTTTTTTAACCTGTTTCTCAATGTTACAGAGATCTTTTCAGCAGGAATTTTATGATTATAATACAAATCACATGCCCGATATTCCATTTTTATGACATCTTTGGGCTTTTTCTTTTTCTCGCCGAAATGCGCCGCTATCAGTTCATTTATATCAGCTTTGTTTTTTTTTATATCAAATTTATTCCTTTTTAAAACAGATAAGTATGTTTTAGGAAAATTTTTCAGCTCTGACGGCGTAAATAAACAATTATTATTGATAATTTCGTAATTTAATTTGTATTTGCCGCCGGATTCAGGAATATTCTCAAATAAATAATATAATTTCCCTTTTGCTTCCAAAACTTGCCGATAATCCAGTATCGCAACATAAACGCCGTATATCCAGTCTTCAAACAACGTTTTGATTTCAGGGTATTTTGATAAAAGAACATTTCTCTTTTCAGAGATTTTTTCAGCTAAAAACTGTTTATATTGGGATTCCAGCTTCGCCATTTCCAGCTGTTTCCGTTCTTTTTCTTCGGGGGTTTTTCTATAGATCATATAAAAATCCTTATGATGTCCTGGTTTTGCTTTAAATTAACTCCCACGGAGGGTTTTCATCCGCAATCAGTATTTCTGTTTCACATTCTTTTAATAAATTTTTTAAAATATTTAAAATAATTTTTTCCGTTTCAAAATGCCCTGCGTCAATAACAGCAAACTCTCCAGCTGAAAGCGCGTCATGATATTTAACGTCGCCGGTAATATAAAGGTCAATCCCTTTTATTTCACGAATAAAACTTCCGCCGCTACCTGGTAAAAGCCCTATGGTTTTAATTTTTTTTAGATTGGCAGGGTTAATAAGCTTTAATTTGTCGATATTTAACGTTTGTTTTATTTTAGCTATTAAAACCGTTAAGTTTTCCGCCTGTTCTAATTCTCCTTTTCTTCCAAAATCAACTTCTTCAGCCGTTCCAAGAGGCGAAATGTTTTTTAAATCAAGCATTTTCGCTAAAACATCAGCAATTCCGCCTTGCGTTATGTCTAAATTTGTGTGAGCGCAATAAATCTGCAAATTATTCCGTATTGCCGTTATTAAGGGTAAATCACTGTAATTGGCTGTTGAAATCTTTTTAATGCCCGAAAAAATAAGGGGATGATGCGTTATTAACAGATCACAACCCTCTTTAATTGAGCTTTCCACGACATTTAGAGTGGGAGATAAAGCCAGCATTACTTTTTTTATATTTTTATTACCCAAATAAACCTGCCAGCCTGAATTATCCCATTCTTTCGCAAGATTGAGAAGCGCGAACTGTTCAATTTTAGCAATTATTTTATTCAGAATATTCATTTGCGTCTATGGATAAAGAGCTTTTTTTTAGTTCATTAATTATGCCTTGTCTGATTTCAATGGTATCAACCCCAAGTGTTTCAAGGACTTTCATTGCAATAGATTCCTTCTCGCTGGTTATAGCAAGCAAAAGATGTTCAGAGGTGTATTTTTGTTTTTTCAGCTTCTTGGCTTTCTGCCACGCAAGGGCGATAATTCTCTTTGCTCTTGGAGTAAAAAGAATTTCATTGTTTTCAGAATAGCGCTGACCGATGCCGATAATTTTTTGTATTTCTACACGCGCGTCTTTAAGGGTTATTCCAAGATTTCTTAGTACGACAGAAGCTACGCACGTTCCTTCTCCAAGTATTCCAAGAAGGATTTGTTCTGTTCCTATTATGTTTTGTTCCATTCTTCCGGCTTCTTCCCTTGCCAGTTTTATGATTGTGAGGATTTCCGGCTTTTCTTTTTCTATTGGAGTGATAATTTTGGTATAAAGGCTTTCAGTATTAACTCCCAGCTCTTTAAAAACTTTGCAGGCAAGCCCATCGTTCTGTTTCAAGATGCCAAGAAGAACATGCTCAGGCTTAATATATGTTGAGCCAAGTTCTTTCGCTTTATCCAACGCTGAATTTAAAGCCTTAAAAGCTTTTGGGGTAAATTCAGGCTCGTTTTCCTTATATTCTTCTTTTCTTGAATTAATTTCCTTAAGTTTTTTATTGAAACAGTCAATGTTTATTCCTTCATTTTCAAGAATTTCTGAAATCCAGGAATTTTTGTTTTCAATCATTGCCTGAACAAGTTGTTCGGTGCCGAATGCTTCATGGCTTGTTTCATCAAGTTTTTCCCGGGCTATCTCCATAAGGTTTTTGAGTTCTTCTTCCTCATAAAATATGGATTTATCAAAACCTTTTACGGAATTATTCCCCGTTCCCACGGCTTCTTCGGGGTGCGCAAAGGTCTTAACTGATTTATTGCTTACTTTTGCGATACTTGTTTTTATTTTTTCAATATTAACATTAAATTCTTTCAACAACTGAATTACAGAAGCGTCTTTTTCTCTTAGCAGGCTTAATAAAAGGTTTTCGGGGGTTACATAATAATTGCCGGAAGATTGCACCTCATACCAAGCTTCTCTAAGTATTTTTTTTACCGGAGCGCTAAAAGACATTGTTTCTGAGGAACTTTGAGTGTCATATTGCTTTAACTGTCTTTTATATATAGCTTGTCTAAGGACATCAAGTTCTAAGCCATAAGACTTTAGAAGCTTTGAAGAAAGTCCTGACGAATCTCTTACTATTCCTAAAAGGATATGTTCAGGGTAAAGCTTGTCGTGTTTTGCGATGAAGGCTTCTTCCTGCGCAAATAGTATTATTTTGATTGCTTTTTCAGTATATCTTTCTATCAATTTATTGTTTCCCGATATATATCATTCTTTTATCTTTTATTAATTTAAGTTTAAACCAAAAAAAAATTATCTTTTTATTTTTTTAAGAGCATTTTTAGCTTCTTCTTTGTCATCAAAATGGAATTTTTCGTGGTTAATAATTTGATAATCCTCATGTCCTTTACCCGCAAGTATTATTACGTCTTCACTATGAGAATTCATTATTGCTTCTTCTATTGCGATTGATCTATCCGCTTCAACCACTATCTTTTTTGAATTTAGCTCTTTTATGCCGGTTAAAATGTCTGTTATGATTTGCTGAGGGTCTTCTGTTCTTGGATTATCCGAAGTAATTACGATTTTATCGCATAAATCTTCCGCTATTTTTCCCATTTGAGGACGTTTTGTAACATCTCTGTCGCCGCCGCAGCCGAATACGCAGATTAAATTCCCTTTAGGCGGCACAAGCTCCCGCGCTGCCTGCAATACATTTTCAAGTCCATTTGGAGTATGAGCGTAATCAACAATTACAAGCGGTTTTCTGGAAACCACTTCAAATCTTCCCGGGATTGCCTCAACGGATTCTACTGCATTTATGCATGTTTTAAGAGGAATTCCTTCTGCAATGCCCACGCTTATTGCGGTAAGAACATTATAAACATTAAACATTCCTGTAAGTTGAAGTTTTACTTTTGAATTTCCCAAAGGGGTTTTGCATAAAAAATTTGCTCCGTCTACTGAAAATTTTATGTTTTCAGCGGTAATATCGGCTTTATTGTCTATTCCATACGTTAAAATCTTGAAATTATCGATATTAGCGGGAATTAAATCCGGCAATTGTTTAAAATACTTGTCATCAACATTAATAACGGCGTATTTGCTTTTCTCCGGTTCTTTTTTAATAAAATTTAAAAGCTTTGTTTTTGCTTTAAAGTAATTATCCATTGTAATGTGGAAATCAAGGTGATCCTGTGTAAGGTTAGTGAACACAACGCCGGAAAATTCGCATCCCGCAACTCTATGCTGTTCCAAAGAGTGTGAACTGACTTCCATTACAACTTTTTTAATATTTTTATCGGCAAAACTTCTAAGATTCTGTTGAAGTTCAGTTGCCTGCGGCGTTGTATGATCCGTTGAATCGTACTTATCCGCCGAAGAAAACCTGCTGCCAAGTGTGCCGATAAGAGCGCATGACATGCCTGCTTTTTCAAAAACAGTTTCCACAAGATGAGTTACTGTGGTTTTTCCGTTGGTGCCGGTAACTCCAATTAAATCAAGCTCTTTTGAAGGATAATTATAAAACAATGCTGATAATCTTGCCATTGCTAATTTTGTGTCTTTTACAACAATATAGGGGCAATTAATTTCTTTTGGCAGTTTTTTTTGGCTTATAATTAATGAAGAACCTCTTTCTACAGCCTGTTTAGCAAATTCATGCCCGTTAGAATGTTCTCCTTGAATGCAAACAAAGATATAATCCTTTAATATTTTTCGAGAATCCTGTGATATACCTGTAAAATTTCTGTTATCAAGGATTACTGAATTAAAGAGTTCAATCGGTTCAAGCGAATCAATTATAGATTTTTCTATTTTCACTAAAAAGCCCTTTCTAGCGGCAGTTAAAAATTTTTATTTATTTTAATATTATACCCAATTTTTATTATACTCAAATAAAAATAAATTTCGGCAATGTAAAGGAAAAATAACTACAGATAATATCAAGTCTGACTTGGCGTAATCTATAAAATTGTATATATAGGGAATGATAAAAAAGAGAAACTTTAAGATAATAAATTTGATTTTAATAAATTGAAAGGAAATATTAATATGAAAGTAGAAATTATACCGGGTTGTATTGCATGCGGAGCTTGTGTAGCTATAAACAGCGACGTTTTTGAACTTTCAGACACGATTCATGTTCATCAGGATAAGGTTTATGGCAATGAAGAAGATTGCTTAGCCGCAGCAGAAGCTTGTCCTGTAAATGTTATTAAAATAAAAGAATAAAAATTATACTTATTTTAAAAAGTTTTCGTTAATTTGCTAAAAAGCTGATATTTATATCCCGAGCGCAGTATTGCTACGCTCGGGATATAAAGTTTATAACCGGCGTTTAATTGTACAATCAGTATCATTCAGAAAAATTGAACTCAGGTGTATTATATCAATCAATTTTAAAAACCGTTAAATAAAAAAGATGGTTTTTGTAAATCCTTAATTAGCAGGTGTTTTGCCAAAGGCAAAACACCTACCCTGCCCTTACTTAGCCCGCGCCGCCCTGCGGGCGGCACGGGCTGTAGATATTAGCTTTTTAATAAATTAACGAAAACTTATTTGGATTGGTATAATTTTATTAAGAATTGTAAATAATATATATCTATTATATACTTTTTACGCAATTTTTAAATATTATTTGTTTTTATATTTATGGAAATGTCAGATTATATGTTTAAAAAGTTTTTTACTGCTCTTCTGTAAGGAGGTTTTAATTTGGGTATTAGTATTTCAAGCCTGCAAAGCGTTCAGGACTTAAATATACAAAACAGGGATAATGAAATAAAAATTGTAGAAAAACTTGAAGCTGAAAAAGTTACTGCTGAAGATGAATCCTTGGAATTAACAGCTTCCATTCTTTTATGCAATCAAAAAATTTCAAATACCGAAAATAAAGTTCAAACAATTTTTGCTAAAGCTGAGTTAAAAGCTTCTGTTGCGGAAAATCAAATTTCTGATTTAGTTGAACAAAAAGTCAAAAGAGCTTTTAATAAAGCGCAAGACGGCGAAGAAAACTTTGAAACCCTAATTAGTAATGAATTTTCGGGACTTATTGTTTCAAATTATTTTTCAGAGGCAACTTTTACTCTCTCCGAAACTGATATTTATCTGTCGGAAATCTCCGGTATGCTTTCTTTTATAGGCGAACTCGGCATTAAAATAACTGACTGCAAGGGGAAATTAAGCTCTATTACCTCGCAGATCGCCACCAGCTTGGGAAGCATTACAACTTATAATAAAGCTATCGATGATACTCAATTATCAATTAATTCATTAAGAGAACAGGAAAGAGCGGCTCAAATTGTCGCCGGCGCTTCTTTTGATCCTTATGAAACGCAGATAGACAATGAAAATTATATTTTTATAAAAGATATAAATCAAAATCTTATAGCTGATGATAAAACAGAAATTTTAGGAATAAGCGATACTCTGGACAATAGATTTGCTGAAATGAGAAGTCTGGATAGTAATGAAGACAATAAAGTGTCTAAAGATGAATTAGTTTCTGCGGATGTAAAATTAATGAAAGTCAATTCTTCGGGTCAATTAACATATAAATCTTTAGATATGAATAAATTTGAAGAAATTGATCTTGATTCCTTCGAGGAAATAAATGCCGGAGATTATGCAGGCGCTTTTGACGTTAAATTGGCGGATAAAACGACTGCTGACGCAACAGTTTCCTTTAAAGACGACAATTATTTCGACAAATTATTCAGCGGAAGCGGTGAGGATTTTGATTCGAATAAAATTTGCGAACAAACACTTAAGAGAATTAATGAATTAAGTGTGGAAAAAATTGGAATCAGCCAGGATATATTTAAATCTCAGGTAGATAAAAATAATGATGTTACTATAGCGAAGGAAGTCAGCAATAGTGATATAGAAATTAAAGACGAAAAAGTTTTATCAAAAGCCGAACCGGAAGAAAAAGAGCTTGACTCAGTACAAGCAGAATCCGACTCCTCAATCGGCGCAAGCCCAATGTTAATTAAACAATCCGCATAAAAAAAATTAAAATTTAATTTACATTCATTGAATAAACATACTTATACTAATCATTAAAAGAAACCGATAAATAAAAAAGATGGTTTTTGTAGCTCCTTAATTAGCGGGAGTTTCGGCTTCGCCGAAACTCCCGCTATACCCTTACCTAGCCCGCGCCGCCCGCAGGGCGGCGCGGGCTATAGATATTAGCTTTTTAATAAATTAACGAAAACTTATTTGGATTGGTATAATTAAACTTTATGTTATTTAAACTTTAATTTTTATAATTAAAACGGCTATAAAGACTTGCCATATATTACTAACGACTAAATTTAAAAAATCATTTATATAATTACCTTAAAGAATAAGATGATTCGGCAATGAATATGTAATGAATAAGGATTAATAATTTAAACAGTAGAAATAATTTTTTAAATTGGGAAAAATTATTTGCTAATAAATGAAGATCAATATTTAAATAAAGAAATCCTGTGAATTTAATATGTAATTTAGGTGAACTTAAAAACTGCTGATTGTAAATAAATGTTGGAGGGAAAAATATAAATCAACAGTTTAAAAAAAACACATATTAAAATTTTGAAGCGGATACTTCTTTAATTTAGTTTTAGATGTTAAGGAGGTTTTTATGAATTTAAGAAAATTATCTATTGCAGCCACATTGTCAATTGGAATTATGACATTCGGCGGCATTGCAAAAGCTGACCAAACCGGCGCGGCATGCCCTATTTGTCCGCCGCAAAAACGAATAGTGAAACCGGCTCCTGTCCCGACTCAGGAATTTCTTCCTGAACCAAGCGCAGTATGCCCTGAACCATGCCCGCCCACAACAGGCATGGCATGCCCTGTTCCGGTAGTTCCGATCGCTATTCCGCAAACAACAACTTTAAACGAAGTGTTTTCTCCGTTAGTTGCAGCCCCTGCATGCCCTAACGGCGCAGTTATGTCGCAGGCGCCTATCGGCGGATATCTTCCAAATTGCGCTCCAAACGCTAAAGTAGTTAAAAGACAAGCTTTCGCATTTCCTGATATTGGAAGCGCAAGCGTAGTAATTCCTATGGGCGAAAGACTTGTTCAAATTGGCGGCGAAGAAGAAGCTCTTGCCATAAATGGAGCATCGCCTTGCGGAATTGCGCTTGTTCCACAAGGAGGAGCTCTTGGAATTGTTCCTCAATCATTAGGCGGAGCCGCTCCTTTAACTCCAGGATGCTTTACACAAGTTACTCAAGGAATGAAAATTGATAGATGCAAAATACCCGGCGCAACAAATATACTTCAATCCGCGCTTTGTAATCCTTGCAATCCGTGCGCTTCTATGGGAGCCGCCGCTCCAATTATGCCCGTAAATCCGTGCGACCCATGCAATCCTTGCGCGCCTATGGGTGGAGCCGCTCCAATTGTTCCCGTAAATCCATGTGATCCGTGCAATCCTTGCTCGCCTTTCTTAACAGGTCCAACAGGCAGCGCATGTCCTGTAAATCCGTGCGATCCATGTAATCCTTGCGCTCCTACAGGCTTTGCCGCTCCTATGAGCATGTTGCCTACAGGCGCAGCGGCTCAATTAGGCGTATTCCCAAGATCAATCCAAACATCAAGCGGTATTCAAATTCAAAAAACATCTCTGGTTCCTGTTCTGACTCAGGCGCCTATAGGAGCGGCTTGTCCTGTATCAAGCCAGTTCCCTGACGTAAGCAATAATATGATCGCAGGATGTGATATCAATAAACTTGCTTCACAAGGTATTCTTGCAGGTTATCCTGACCGTTCTTACAAGCCAAATCTTCCTATTATGCGGGATGAAATGGCAAGCGCGCTGGTATCAGCTCTTGAACTCGAAAATGTTCCTGATTTTCAGCAACAAATATTCAAGGATGTTCCTAATAAACACTGGGCAAACAGTGATGTTGACAAAGCTTACAATAGAGGCTTAATGGCAGGCTTCCCAAACAATATGTTTAAACCTGATATGCCTGTTTCAAGAGCTGAAGCTTTAAGCACACTGGCAAAAGCCATTCCCGGAGAAATTTCCAGCGCTGACGCGCAAAATATTTTAAACAGTTATTCTGACGCTAATGAGCTTGCAGGCTGGGCGGCAATCCCTGTGGCGGAAGCTCTTAACGCCGGACTTATCTGTAATCTGCCAAATAGCGATCAAATCAGACCTAATGACAGCGCTTCAAGAGCAGAAGTTGCGTCAATGCTTAAACAACTAAGAGATAAACTTGGTCTTGAGCCTGCTGTACAGCCAACTACCGGAGCAGCTGCCGCAATACAGCCTCAAATCGTTACAACTACTATTCCTACATTGAAATTAAAATTTGAAGATATAATTTCAGCCAGAACCAGTGAAGTTGGTGACAGATTTGTCGCAAAAACTACAGAAGCAGTAAGCATAGACGGCGCTTTCCATCCGGCAGGAACTAACGTATACGGCAAAGTTGCAGAAGTCATAAGACCCGGAATCGGACAAGCAGGCGCAATCAGAGTAGATTTCCTTTCAATGGGCAATGACGCCTGCAAAACAACGCTTCCTAAAGAAGTTCTTTCAGCGACAGTCGTATGCGAAGATAATCCTAATATTGTCGGCAGATTAGCCGCATGGCCATTCAGCTGGCCCGGAAAAGTTGCCGGTATCGCCGGCAGAACAGTAGGCGGAACAGCTATTGTTGCCGCAAACACTGTGGAATATTTCCTGACTAACATTGGTAACGGAAATAATGAACTCTTTAACGGAAAATTAGCCGCGGCTGGCAGAAGCTATTTTATGGCGGGACAAGATGTATTTGTAGGCGTTTTTGACACTGCAAAAACCGCATTAAGTGGAACTGTCGGCATACTCAAGGAGTCAGGCGATGAAATCGCTTATGTTATAAAACCTGACGGATCAAGAGTAGCGCAAATTAACCCTAACGAAGTTCTATCCATCGCATTTGCCACAAATTGTCAGTAATCAATAAACCAAATAAACTTTTATTTTAAGTTGAAAGTAGGGCGGAAAGAAATTTCCGCCCTATTTGGTTCATCGTGTTTTTTTGTGAAATTCAATGCCAATAAGCGTGGAGTTGTCATTGCGAGGCATAAAATTAGGCGTATAAACGGTTAACCTGTTCCGAAGCAATCTTCCATTTGTGAATTTTATCTAACTCGAATTGCTAAATAAATAATTTTATATTTGACGTAGCGGCTGGCTTCGCCAGCCGCTACGTCTTCTTAAGGACATGCGGCTCGCAGGCTTTGCCTGCGAGCCGCATAAAAAATTAAAATAGAATTTCAAGCTATTTCAGCGTTTCGGGTAATTAGCAATTCGAGTTATCTAAAATTCATCAATAAAAAAAATTGGTATAAAAAATTTAAAACGAAATTAAATGTTTTTATACCAATCAAAATAAGTTTTCGTTAATTTGTTAAAAAGCTGACATCTACAGCCCGCGCCGCCCTGCGGGCGGCGCGGGCTGAGTAAGGGTATAGCGGGAGTTTTGCCTTTGGCAAAACTCCCGCAAATTAAGGATTTATACCAAGTTGCAATCAAAAGAGTATTATTTTTTGATAAGGGTTTTGCCGGCGTAGCCGGCAAAACCCTTATCAACTCTTCTTCCCCTCCCTGAAGGGAGGGGGTAGGGGGAGGGTGATTTCATACTACATTGATTGCAACTTGGTATAAGGGCATTGCGGGAGTTTTGCCAAAGGCAAAACTCCCGCAAATTAAGGATTTACAAAAATCATCTTTTTCATTTGCCGATTTCTTTTTAATCTCACTTTAAGAAAATTCTTTTATTTTTAGAGGAGCGCCGTTGTATAATTTTTCAAAGCGTTGTTTATTGTATTTATCATGTTGTTTCTTATTTGTTTAGGATAAAGAACTTCACAGTTTTCGCCATATTTAAGAAGCCTCTTTAAAAGCGTTTCGATATCATCACAATATGCGGTTACCGTTAATTCATGACTTTTAAGGCTAGGAACAGTAATTTTTTCCCCTTCATAAGGTCTATAGGTTTTTGCCAATTTTCCTTTTAACTTAAAAATTACTGAACATAAAACTTGTTTTTCTCCTGAAATAGAAGGAAGCTGTTTTATATAGCTAATATAATCTATTTTTAAACAGTTCATTTGATTTGAAATAAGATCACAGTAAATTATCGCAACCTCATTTATTTTGTATTTTAATTTTAGAAGTTTAACAATTATAAGCTTTTCTTTTTCTTCTTCAGGGAGTTTATATTTTATTTCCACGTTTTGGTTTTCATTTAAGTATTGTTCAATTTTTTTAATCAAATCAGATTGATTTTTAAATTTATTTAAAATTTGTTCATCCTTTTTTTCCTGAATAGTAATTTGTTCATTTAATTTTTCAATCTGTTTTTTACACATATATCTTTTTATTTTTTCAAGAAATGAATAATAATTTTTTATATGCTTATTTTGCTGGAAACCCTCGGCATAACTTTTTAAAAGAACCAGTGTCCTAATTTCTTCATCAGAAAAATCAATTAAAACAGGAGCTTTGTTTAATTCATAACAATAATTATTAGAAGCTGACGGTCTGCTTATGTCATATCCCGCAAGCCTTAGTGTGCTTATATATTTTAAAATCACATCTTTGGAGAAAATTCTCTCAACATCAGGATCATCTAAAAAAAGTTCATTAAGTTCATCGGCATTTTTGTTCTTCTCATTTAATTTTTGAAGAAGCAAAAGAACCCTATATGCTGTTGAACTTATTTTTAGCCGTTTTTCCATCTCGTTTCCGCTATACGCTATATTCCATAAATATTATTATACATATTATTTTATCAAATACTATACACAGCAATTATCATTATATAACCTCTGCATTTTTTCAAGTTTTATCACAATTTCATTTTTAATTTCTTCAGGCGAAATAATAGTACATTTATGCCCATAAGAAAGAATTTTTTGAAAAAATTTAAATTTATTTGTAACAGCCGCCTCAATAATTAATTCATTTGAGGTCTTTTCAAGAATAGACTCATTTTCAGCAATTCCGCAAGATAAAGGACAGCAATTAGAAAGTTTATATCTTACTATAACCGCTTTTGGCTTTATAAAATTTTTATGTAAACTTATTGATTTTATATCCAAAATCCTGTCTATTCTAAGATACATGGTTGTTTCAAGTTCTTCGCTGTATCCCCATAAATAAAATGCGCCATTTTCCATAGTAATTTTCTCTGACACAAGCGTTATGTTCTTTTCTCCCGCTTCAGGCGAGTTATAAAGCAATGTTATTACTTTATTTTGCTTGCAATAGCTTTCAAGTTGTTTTATTTCATGAAAGAAATTTTCAGAATTTACTTCTCTTTTAAGCGAGGATTTTTTTGCATTCAGAAAAAAAATTTTTGCGTCATCACAAAGATAATTAAGCAGTGAATGAAGAATTCTGTCGGTTTCCAGAGCTGTTTTCCATTCATTAAGATCAGAAACAAATTTTCTTATATCCACAAGGGTTTCAATTTCGTTTTTTGAAAGGGTCATTTTGAAAGGGTGAGATTTTAAAATATATTTATAGTTATTTTTCTTTGTAGGTCTGGTAATTTCGCATCCGAGGATCCTTAAAGTGTTTAAATAAATACAGATTGTATCTTTTGACAGTTCTCTGGATTCTTCAATGTCTTCTCTGAGTTTTTCGTTTATTTGCGCGTCATTACAAGGTCCTTTTAACAGCATATTTAGAATAGATATTATTCTAAACGCTGTAACACTTATATTGTCGAGTTTATTAAGTTTTTGTTTTTCAAATCCGCTATGCATAATAAATTTTAGTAAAACCTTATTTGGAAATTACTATGAAAATATAATATATACATATCAAAAGAATAAAAATATTAGTATCCTTAAAGTCTACATATTTTCGGTTTTTAAACTTTTATAAAGAAAAAATTTGATAGTGGTCAATTATACCGCTCTTATACCAATCTAAATAAGTTTTCGTTAATTGGTAAAAAAGCTGATATCTTCAGCCCGCGCCGCCCTACGGGCGGCGCGGGCTGGGTAAGGGTATGGCGGGCGTTTCGTTGCGCAAGCGGGAGTTTTAACTCATTCATGTTGCGAAGCCGAAACGCCCGCCAATTAAAAATTTATACAAATCATCTTTTTTATTTGCCGATTTCTTTTAATTATGGGTATAAAATAAATTTCGGCATAAACAAATTAAATTTTTTAAAAAAAATTCCGATCTATAAAAATAGACGTCATTAAAAAAATTTATAGACAAGAAAGACGGATTTTGAAAAATTTATATAAAACAACTTTAATCTTTATTATGGTTTTATTTTGTATATTACCGACTTATTGCGAACCAAAACATAAAATGGCTGCGCCTGTGCAAGGTAAAATATCTTCGCCTTTTGGCGCAAGAAGAGATCCATTTACAAATTTATGGGCTTTTCATGCCGGACTAGACATTGCCGCTCCTAACAAAACTCCTATTTATGCCATACAGGAAGGAACCGTAATCTTTAGCGGATGGCAGGGAGGTTATGGTCAGTGCATAATAATTGATCATGATTATCCTGATCTTCCAAAACTCCCAAGGATTCAAACAAAATATGGTCATAACGCTAAAAACATTGTAAAAAAAGGCGATTATGTGAGAAGAGGGGATGTCATAGCGTATGTCGGCTCCACAGGAAGGTCTACCGGACCTCACCTGCATTTTGAAGTAATTTATATGGGAAATGTTATAAATCCTATGGATTATATAGAAAGACTGCCTGCTTATCTTGATTATGCGGCTTATGCGCGGGAAAAAAGAAATTATACTTCTTATCGCCCAGAATGAGGGGCTTTCAATTCCAGAATTATACCAAGTCAAACTGTGTGAGAAATGCTTAATTTTCGGATTTATTAATGCATTTGTTGCCTATATGGGGTGCAGGGGCTTTGCCCCTGCATTAACTAATTTTAGCCCCCTCCCCGCTGGGGAGGGGGTTGGGGCTTATTCCCCTACAAAATTTATTTTTGCGAGATTTTTTAGTAAATTCAATGGGTCGAGCGAACCGCCGTTGGCGGTTCGCTCGAC
>JAKLDH010000130.1 GCA_022703625.1 Cyanobacteriota bacterium
TGGCGAAGCCAGCCGCTACGCCGTTTTAAGGGCATGCGGCTCGCAGGCAAAGCCTGCGAGCCGCATAAAAAATTAAAATAAAATTTCAATCTATTTCAGCGTTTCGACTAATTAGCAATTCGAGTTAGCTAAAATTCATCAATAAAAAAATTTGTATAAAAAATTTAAAACGAAATTAAATGTTTTTATAGCTTGCTGGAAGATTGCTTCGTTAGTTATATTAAAGTAATTTAGAGGCATTATAACGCCTCGCAATGACAGCGCCTCGTTTTTGCGCTACATGCTGCGCTGTAACTTAATAATATTAATATTTCACAACAATCCACATTGAACCTATAGTGATCTTATGTTAAGTTAATTTTGTAGATATATAGACCGATATTATTTTTTATGTAAATTTTTAGTTAACCGCTTAACTCCGCCAAAATCGTCAACCTGAACTTGTTTCAGGGTCTTTCCAGCATGCAATAGAATGCTTACCGTTTCTTCATTTTCTTTTCTTTTTTGTAAAAAAGTAAAGAAAACGAAGCAAAAGAAAAGAAAAAACTAACAAGACAAACTGACATATCGGTCAGGGGCAAGCCCCCGAACCCCCTTGTATTAAAATGCTCACTTTTTGTCTTTTCTTGGCTTTTTACATAAAAAATATTATCGGTCTATATATATTATTTTATATTCTACAAAATTAACTTAAAAGAGCGCCGGAAAAAATAAATCAAAAGGCAAAACGACGGCAAGAACAATCTTTGCCTTTACAAAAATTATCTTTTTATATTCTGATTTCTTTCTATGATTTATATAACATTAAAAGCGCTTAATAAATTTTATTTTGTAAAAAAATGGAAGACAAAATTTATAATCTCAAACAGAAACAACTTGAGCTCGAAAATATCTGCTTAAGCAAATATGCGGTAAAAAGTTCTGAAACAAAAGGTCGAACAAAAGAAGAACCGCCTTGTTCTATAAGAACTGAGTTTCAGCGGGATCGGGACAGAATTCTTCATTGTAAATCTTTTAGAAGATTAAAACATAAAACACAGGTTTTTCTTTCTCCTATGGGAGATCATTATAGAACAAGAATGACTCATACCCTTGAAGTTTCTCAAATTGCAAGAACAATTGCCGGATATTTAAGTCTTAATGAAGATTTAACAGAGGCAATAGCGTTGGGGCATGATCTTGGACACACTCCTTTCGGACATTCCGGAGAAATTGTTTTGAACGGACTTTTGCCGGGCGGATTTGAACATAATAAACAAAGTTTAAGAGTTGTTGATATTCTGGAAAATCTTAATCTTACGCAAGAAACCCGTGATGGCATATTAAACCATACAGCAGATATTGCCCCGTTTACTCTTGAAGGGCAGATTGTAAAAATTGCGGACAGGATCGCTTATCTTAATCATGATATAGATGATGCAATAAGAGCAGGAATAATAGAGGAAAAAGACCTGCCTGAAGAAGCTATAAGGGTGTTAGGGAAAAGTAAAAGCCAAAGAATAAGTTTTATCATAAAAGATATTCTTATAAACAGTTCCGATAAAATCGAAATGTCTTCTGAATGTAATGAAGCAATGAATAATGTATTAAGAAAATGGATGTTTGAGAATGTTTATACTAATTCCCCCGCAAAAGCAGAAGAAAATAAAGCCAAAAGAGTTATTTACGCGCTTTTTAATTTTTATTTTGAAAATTTTTATATGATTGAGAAAACATTTGAAAAAGTAAGCAGGGAAAGTAAAGAAATACTTGTAGCCGATTATATAGCCGGAATGACAGACAGATTTGCCATTTCTGATTATATGAACAAATTTGTTCCCGGAGCCTGGAGAGAAATGTAGCGCTACTAAAGTGATTCTTTAATGACGAGGGTTCGTCCTTTTGAGGCTATGCAATTTCGTCATTCTGAGGGCTTTAGCCCGAAGAATCTTGTTGTATTCATGCCATGGGATGTTTCGCTTCGCTCAACATGACGCATTCATGCCATGAGATCCTTCGCTTCGCTCAACATGACGCATTCATGCCATGAGATCCTTCGCTTCGCTCAGGATGACGATTTTTACGCTCAGGATGACCTTAAAAATTAATGAATCACTGTACTATAACGGCTCAACCAAAAATTCTGTTTCTGAAATCGGTTTATCAAAATTATCGTGGGAAAAAATCCTGATAACATAATTCCCTTCCTTATGCAGGATAAAATAATCTGTTACATAATTTTTTTGCGATCCTCGATTAATATCACGCCCATAAGCCACTTCAATCTTGTACGCAGGGTATTTCTGATCAAGTTTCAGTACCTGTATTCTTAATTCTTCGCTTTCTATAGGCTCTTTTGTTACAAGAATATAATAAATTTTCTGTCTGGGCTTAAAAACAGGCTGTGTATTCTGAAAAACAAAATTTGAAGGGTCGATTTGCTCATTCCCTAACAAAATAACAGCATCTTTTTCCCTATCGCAAGCTGTTATAAGGAAAATTGACATTATTACAATAAAAATTATTTTTTTCATTTTTAATTTTATTGAACAAGAGCGTCTTCTTTAACTTCCAGAGGAGCAAGTTGAACGTCAGAATCGTCTTTGTTCGGATTTTCTTTTATGGCTTCCTCCGGTTTTACAGAAGGCTTCTGCTGCGGCTCAACCTTTTTCTCCAAGGCTTTTATTCTCATTTCAACGCTTTTTATACTTGCGGCATCTGGTGAATAAGCAACGAAATTCTTATAATTTGTTAAAGCTTCAGCAAAATTTTTATCTTTTTCTTCAAGAATTCCTAAAGCGTAATAAGCGTAAGGGAAATCCGGCTTAAGTCGTATAACTTCTTTATACGCTATTTTGGCTTTTGCTTTTGCTCCGGATTCAGAATACGCAAGTCCAAGATTGAATTTTGCGTTTGCGTTATCAGGTTCCAATTCAATAGCTTTTTTATAAAATTCCATCGCTTTTTCAATTTCAGCTTTATCTTTATGGATATTTCCTATTTTTATAAGAGCTTCCGTGTTTTTTTGATCCATTTCTATAACTTTTTTATAGTTTTGAAGCGCAAGTTCATAATTTTCTTCTTTATAAAAAGCATTTCCAAGCCCAATATAAGCTCTGACTTCTTTAGGGTCTATTTCAACAGCTCTTTTATAAGCTCCTTTTGCTTCATCAATTTTATTGGACTTTTCAAGAGTTTCACCAAAGCCTATAAACAAATCTTTATTTGTGGAATCCTTTGCTATAGCTGTTTCATAACAGGACTGAGCTTCCGCATGCCTGCCTGTTTTTTGCAGAGCGCTTGCCATGCCTGAAAGAGCATTGAAATCTGACGGATTAATCTGAAGAGCTTTTTTATAAGAAATTATCGCTTCTTGATATTTGCCGGAAAAATTTAATTTATTTCCTTTTGCAGTAAGCGCATTCTTGTAATTAAACCTTACTTTCTCATCCTGCTTAAGAGAGAGCGATTCTTCATAAAAACTTATGGCTTTATCGTAATCCTTCAGGGCATGATGGATAAGTCCGACGCTATGATAGGCTTCAGAATCATCTTTTTGGGTTTTTAAAACTTCTTCATAAAGCTCCAGAGCTTTAGAATAAGATTTTGCAAGGTGATAACTTCTTGCGATCTCCTTTTTAATTGAAATATCATCAGGTTTTAATAAACGGGCTTTTTCAAGGTTTTCAATCGCTTTTGCGTAATCATTTTTGTTTTGATAGGTAATGCCAAGATTAAAAAAAGCATTTGGATTATTTGGAATTTTGGCTATATATTCCTGATAATATTTAATTGCCTCATCTCCTTTTTTAAGCTCTGAAAGAAGATTTGCCAAATCAAGTTTAACTTCTGTCAACGAGGGATTAAGTTCAAGACTTGTATAAAATTCTTTCAACGCTTTTTGTTTTTGCCCGAGATTTACAAGCGCTATTCCGTAATTGGCATGCGCTTCAGCATTTCTGGAATTCTCTATCAACGCCTTTTCAAGAAGCGGGATTGCTTTCCTGAACTCTTTTGTCTGAACAAGCGCTTTTCCGTATTCGGAATATTCTTTAAATTCTTCGGGTTTGTTTTTTAATATAAATTCAAATTCCTTTATTGCCTTTTCAGGCTCGTGTATTGCCATGTAGGAAGATGCAAGATTTTTTCTGCAATCACTATGATCGGGATAATTTTCCAAAAACCTTTCATAAAAAGGAACTGCATCTCTATGTTCTTTTTTCAAACTTTTTATTGTCGCAATATTTAAAAGATTATATTTATAATCAGGAGCAAGTTGAAGAGCCTGGTTATAAGCATTTAACGCATTGTCATATTGATTTAATTCCTGATAAATATTCCCCATGCTCACAAATATAAAGGAATCTGAAGAATCTATCTTTGAAGCTTCAATATATTCATTAACGGCAAGATTTAATTCCCCTTTTTTATAAAGAAGATCAGCAAGTTTTATTCTGATCATGGTATTATTTGGCGAAAAATCCCTGGCTATCTCAAGTTCTTTTATGGCAGAATCAATATCCTGCATATTATAAAACTTCATAGCGTTATCAAAGTGAACTTTTGCTTTATCATTTGCTGAAAAGACCGGACAGATAAAGAAAATTGCCATTAAAAACATAGCAAGCAATATTTTTATATTTTTCATAACTATTACCCCGAAATTCTGCCTTTAATTTTGTTTATTTTGTAATAGCGCAATAATAACTTAAATTTATTTTTTAGTGAAGAAACTTAATAAAGTTGCAATAAATATATAATATTGTTGTGTTAAGTTAATTTTGTAGAATTTATGACCGATAATATTTTTTATGTAATTTTTTAATTAACTGATTAACGACGCTAAAAGCGTCATGCTGAAATTGTTTGCGAAATGCGGACAGCGCCGACTGCTTCGCAACAGCATCTTTCCAGCAT
>JAKLDH010000131.1 GCA_022703625.1 Cyanobacteriota bacterium
CAGAATGGGGTTTATTGAGCATTGCGCACAATATGAAAAAACTGGCTGTTGCATAGAGCCAGTTTTATTTATTTTTTTTATACAAAGAGGTTGCTAAAATTTACTTTTTAGACAGCCCCAACAAAAAACGAAATTCATTCTGGAAGCAGTATATAGCAAATATAAAATATATCTTGTTTTTATAAATATATAGTTATTTGGTTTTTAAAGTCGATTTATAGAGAAGAGGAGAAACAATAATGTTATTTAATGCAAGCCCATTACAGCAACCTTTTGGACAAGTTGCGCCTGTTGCTAATGCGTTTACGCCTAATCTGCCGAATATACAGGACTTGGTTTTATCAATTTTTTTAGTGGGATTAGCGATGAATGCGGCTAATTTTAATTCATCCCGGTCATTAGATGAGCCTTTAACAACAACTAATTCTGATTCCTTTGAGGCATTGTCTCAATCCGGAATAACCGACACAACAGACGCAACCGGTTTGACGCTTAAAGAAATTGCGCTCCTTGACGCTAATGATCCTAATACCGATAAAATTTTAAGAAGTTTACCTGTGGCTAGTCCTGCTGATGTGCAAAAAGCTCTTGATGCGGGACGAGTATATGTTGCCTGTCCGGAAAATGATTGGGGCAACAATATTGAACCCGCATAAAAATTAAAATTGACAATATTAAATTTAATCAATCTTGACGCAACAGGATTCTATTGTTAATTTTTCGTCTTCTATCTTAACCACCGCCCAGCGAAGAGGCTTAAATCCCATGTCAATAATAAATTTTTCAATCATTTCAACAGTTAAATCTTTTAAGTTTTCAATAATAAATTTTTTGTTTTCCAGACGCATTTTATATCTCCTTTTTAATTATATTCCGCTTAAATAGTCGGTTAATTTTGTAATGTCGCTATTTGCATCTGCTTTAGGGTTTATTAATTTTAAAGCATTTAAAACTTCCTTTGCTTTATTATACTTCTTATTTTCAATTAAAAAAAGCGCGTAATTGTAAGAATAATTTATATTGTCAGGTTCAATTTTTACCAGTTTTTCAAATTGTTCTGACGCTTCATCAGGCTGTCCCATTTCTTTATAGCTAAAAGCAAGGTTTTCAAGGGCATTTATGTATGCAGGATCAATCTGAAGAGCTTTTTTATAGCTGACAATCGCATTTTCGTATTTTTGCAGGTCAAAATATGCTTTCCCTAATTGCGCCCAGCTTAAAACATTATTAGGATATTTTTCTGTATATTCAACAGCTTCCTCTAATTTTGCGTTAAGTCTTTTATCTTTTGATCCCAATATTTTTTCATTTTTTGCGGAATTTTTCTTAACTGTTTCGTCAGCGTCAAAATTTGATATATCAGGATCAAGCGTGTAAAGAAGTGTAAGAGTGTTGATATCTCTTTGGGAAAGCTTTTTGGGGGTGTCTTGGGGATTGGATTCAACTGCGGAATACATAATATCGTTTTTGTCGCTACTATGCCCTCGTATTCCCAAAGCATGCCCAAATTCATGAAGAATTGTCTGATAGATCTCATTTTTTGTAAATGTTCTGTTGTCAGGAGGTCGTTGTGTGGCAAGTTTTATATCATAATACTGAAGAATATGTCCTTTTACATGAGGCGTTGCAAGTCCTGCAACATACGTTTTGCCGGTTTGTTTAAAAATTTCGGAAACAAAATATACCTGAATATTTGCTTCAGTCGGGTCTTCAACAAGCTTACAGCTTAATATATCTCCGTCCACACTGTTTACCCACTCATTGACAGCTCGCTTAACTTCAGCATAATAAAAATCCTGATATCCTTCAACTTCCACAGATTTTGCAATATAGAGTTTTATTGGCATTTTGCCTGAATGCCATCGGGTAACGTCGCTACCTTCTACAGCATTAGCTATGTAATTGTCACCGACTGAATTAACAGTTAATTTTGTTTTTGATTTGTCATTATTATTGTCAGGATAATTATATTTTCCTTTTTTAATAAGAACATATTTTTGTATTTCTGAAATTCCTAAAGAAGCAAGCTTTGCTTCATAGCTTTGAGGAGCTGTTTCAATTATTTTTTCATATTCTTTTTGCGCATTTTGAAAATCTTTTAAATTAATAAGTGACTGAGCATAATAATAGCGGCATCTTGTGTGATTTGGAAAGTTTTTTAGAGCTTTTCGAAAATAAATGCCCGCTTGATAATAATCATTTTCTTTATATGCGATTTTGCCTGCTTCATAATAATCATAGGCAAAACAGGGGTTTATCAAAAAAGCTGAAATTATTACAAATAAGGTTTTAAAAAAAAGTTTATTTATCAAAGTTTTTTCTCATAAGATTAAAAAAGAATGAGCGGGCGGAAATTTTTTTGTTGTTGCCCGCTTAATATTTATAATCGGCAGTAATATAAAAAACTTTTTTAATACTTTTTAATGGCTACTGTTTTGATATTAGCTTTTTAACAAATTAACGAAAACTTATTTGAATTGGTATAATCGCTATAATTATGCATGCCAGGAATTTGCGACAATATTCATTAAAGCGGTATTGGAAGTTATATTTTCAATTTTGCTTATAGTTATATTTTTTTCTGTCGCATAATTTGACACGTTCTGAATTACCTGATTAATATCATTATTAGTAAGAAATTTACCGTTATATAACTCAAATCTTTCAACTGAATTGTTTGAATCAAAATGATTTTGAATGGTTATACGGTTACTGCCTGAATATGCGCAAATTAAATCAACGCCCTGTTTGAAAAAAGTAATTGTTTTTTGAATTACAGTTTTGCCGAAGTTTATAGTGTCTGAACCTAAAGAATCAGAGATTATATCTTTTCCGTCAGTATAGTTAAACATGTATTTATCATTTCCTGCTCCACCTTGCAGAGTGTCGTTGCCGCCGGCTCCGAAGATAATATTGTTTCCGCTGTTGCCTTTTATAGTGTTATTAAGTCCGTTTCCAGTCGCATTTATATCGCTTGAGCCTGCTAAAGTAAGGTTTTCAACATTAGCGGCAAGTTTATATGTTACGGTTGAAATAACTTCATCAATGCCGCAATTAGTTCCTTCAACAACCAGATCACTTGTATTATCAACATAATAGACATCATTGCCCCTCAGTCCTGACATTGCGTCTATTCCTGATCCGCCGTTTAAAATATTATTGCCGTTATTTCCTTTAATAGTATTATTTAATTCGTTGCCGGTTCCGTTTAAATCTGATAGACCTTCGAGTATAAGCGTTTCCAAATTATTTCCAAGCGTAAAAGTTATGCTTGATATAACCGCATCAGTTCCTTCGCCATAATTTTCACTAACACTATCGCCGATGTTATCAACGTAATATATATCATTGCCGATTCCGCCATACATCTGATCTGCGCCGATTCCGCCAATTAATGTATCATTCCCCATAAATCCATATAAAATATTATTTCCGGAATTTCCCGTAATTATATTATTAGAACTGTTTCCGCTGGCATTTATATTTGCTGTTCCTTCAAGAGTAAGTCTTTCGACATTACTGCCAAGCGTATAAGATATGCTTGAAACTACGGTGTCAATTCCCTGATCATAATTTTCATAAACATTATCACCGGAGTTATCAACGTAAAAAGTATCATTTCCTTTTCCGCCGCACATTAAATCTGCGCCGATTCCCCCGTCCAGGATATTAATGCCGCCGCCGCCATATAGCGCATCATTACCTGTATCACCGGTTAAATTAACGTTTTTATTTGTAGCATAAAGACATTTATCATTGCTTGTAAGATTCACATAGTCTATACGCTGAAAATATCTTGAAAAATTTTCATAAGATATATTTTGCAGAATTGAGCCTGAATACCAAGGATTTCTGAAAGAAACAGTTTGATTAACTGCATCTATACCGACAATACTGTAAGCATGCCCTGATGAAGCTATATCAAGCGATAAATTCGCTCCATTCATACAAGCGGCTGTTACAGCCGTATGATCTATTATTTGCGCAAGTTCATTTAATTTTGCGCTTGTTGCGGCAAGGTTGTTTGACCAATTATTAAATACTTCGCTTCTTTTGCCTGTAAGAAGCGAAAGAGCCTCGTTCATCCATCCGCCATTATATGGAGAAGCTGTAAAAAAAGACGATCTGTTATTAATATAATTTTTTAATGCCATTTCTAATAATAATGCGTCGGCATCACCGCTTGAATGTCCGCCGGTTTTGCTATAATTGTCATTATCATTAATTTCAGCGTTAAGATTAACAAGCGTGGTTGAATAGGTAAAATTGGGCGTCCCCAGAAATGATACAGAACAGGAAGTATCTGTAATATTAATTGTATTGCTCAGCATGATTTGACCTGCATTGGAAATACTGAGCGATTTTAAGCTTGATAAATACCAACAATCGCCGATTCCGCCTTGTGAAAAATCTTCTATAATGCCGTTTAACTGAGTAGCCGTATTGCCAGGCGCGCCGGTAGCTCTAACAAGGCTTACCGTATTATTACTTTCTACTCCATAATAATTATTTTTGCCGGTTTCTTCAGTGTTAGCATAGGCATTGCTAATAGTTTCTTTTGTTAAAACCATTATGTTATTCCTTAAAATTAAAAAACAATACAATATCTACCTGTCGCATTGTTCCCAGAAGCATTATATAAATATTATATATTTCGGATTTTCAGAAAAAATTGTTACATTTGTTTATAGAAAATTTTATAAGCCTTAAGAAAGGGAGGCGGCGAAGCTCCAGCCTCCCTTCCTTAATCTATAATTGAACTGTAGTGCTCTGACCGATTAATTATTAAGGATAAAGTCTATTTAATTTTATTCTTGCATCATTTTTTGTAAACCTCCATTTAACGCCAATATTCTTATCATTTCGTTCTTTGACCCAGTTTAAAAGTTC
>JAKLDH010000132.1 GCA_022703625.1 Cyanobacteriota bacterium
ATTATTTTTTTTAATCGTCATTCTGAGGGCTTTAGCCCGAAGAATCTCCTGTTTTTGACAATTGGTTGCGATCCTTCGCTCCGCTCAGGATGACGGTTTCGGCTAATTAGCAATTCACGTTAATTAGTTTTGTCGTTTAGCAGGCTGCTGAATAGCCTTTGAAATGAGTTCAGGGTCTATCCATCCGGTCATTAAAAAAAATCGGCATTGGTATAAATTTCAAAAATAATTCCGAATTTTAAACTATTTATGTGTGGCTGGCGGCTTCGCCGCCAGCCACACAATCTTAATCTTGTTTTTCGTTATTATTACAATATTTTAGTATATAAAAACAATTTTTCTACCAAATCCCCAAAATCCAGTAATAATAGGCAATAAAAAATGCCGAGACACAGAATTGAACTGTGGACACACGGATTTTCAGAGCGTTCCGATACCTTGATTGCACTTGACAAAATTTGTCATTTCCCCTGCCCTGATTGAGTTTACAGAAAGTGCCAATTTTTTGCAAAGTTCATCAAATTGCATTTCATTACACAAGAATTACACAAGGTTTACACAAAGATTAATTACAACGTAAACATTTTTGATGACGTTATCAAAATATTATGTTATACTAAATTTATGAATAAGAAAATATATAACCAGCCCAAGTTTAACAGAACAAACCAATATCTTTTATCAGGGATTCATTTAATTTCTATTGCTGATTTATACAATCATCCGATTTTAGCAGGAAATGTCAAAAGATTAAAGCTCATTGATTCTTTGAAAGAAGCCTGCGAATTCTATTGGAGTTATGGAATAGATGAAATATTTGTTGATGGGAGCTTTGCTTCCATTAAGGAAAATCCCGGTGATATTGACGGTTATATAACAGTAGAAAGCGAAACAGACCCTAAATACCTAAAAATACTTAATAGCGGTTCAATATGGGGCGATTATAAAACTATAGACCCAAAAACAGGCAAATTTTTAATGTGGTCTAAGCATAGAATTGAGTTTTACGTCCACCCAATCCATAAAGCGTTTGGAATGATGTACTTTCCCGACTTTTTTACAAGCCCTTCAAAGTATTTGGATAAAGGTATTTTAAAAATAATTAAATAAAGGAGCTTTATTATGTATCAGATAAAAAGTGAATCAGATAAAAAGAATACACTCAAATGGCTGGCAAATTTTAAGACGGAACTTGAAGCAATTATGAAAGCTGACCTTCCCGAAGAAGTAAGGGAAGCGCAGGCAAATAGTATAAAAAGCCTTATAATCCAGCTTGAAAAGCAACTTGAAGAGTATGAAGACCTGAAAAAAGGAAATTACAGCTTGCCTGATGAGGTGGCTTTTTCTGATTTATTGGGATATTTGGTTAAAATCCGCATCTCAAAAGGAATTTCACAGTCTGAACTTGCAAGAAAACTTGGTATATCAAAACAGCAAATCAGCCGATATGAAGAACATGACTATCAGGGCGCAAGTATAGCCAGAATTAATAAAATTTTGGAAGTGCTTGGGGTTAAAATAAGCATTAAGTTACAGGTTGCAGCTTAATAATTCCGACGAATTCAATGTATGAACCGAAAAAACTTACACGCTTTCCGCCAAGTCCTTAACAATGGATTCTATTTCGCTTAAGGCTTCGTGTTTCTTTGCTTTAGCCCTGAGAAGTTTAAGCACAGCTTTTTTCATATTTGAAGAACTTAAAAACTGCTCTTTTATAAGCTCCAATTCATAATCAGTGAGGTCATAGCCATCTTTCCAGTATTCATCAGGAGTGAAAGAGCTTGTTTCTTCCGAATTAAGGAAGACAGAACCCTTGTTGAGGAATAGCCAGTTAGGATTCACCTTAAATTCCCTGATAAGTGCATTAATTGTGTCCAGCTTAACAGGGTGAACGCTTGCTTCATAGTTCTGGTATGTTTTTAATGAAATCCCCAGTTTTTTAGCAAAATCAATCTGGTTTATGTTGTCCAGCTTTTTCCTTAGTATTCTTAATTTTTCACCGATTTTCATTTATACCTTTACGCATTAATTTACTTATCTTGACAAAGCGCAACTATTTGCTTATTATGTAATTGAAATTAGGGCAAAAGCCTTGTAGATAAAGAAACAAAATAAAATGAGGGCATAACTTATGTATGCCTTATTTGTGTTGTTTAGCTTTTACGGGCAAAGACCCAATTTAAGAATATAACAACAAAAACCTGAACACAAATTTGTTAAAAAACAGGTAACGGGGAGCAAAATGTTTAAACGGGAGCTGGATTCCGAGCTAATAAACAGGCTTAAGAGTGAAAAATTATTTGGCGATAATTTATTACCAGATATTCATAAAGGTATTGTTTTTCTTGCAATAAGAAATAACGAGGTGCATTTTTACTATAGGGGCGGAAGGCTCTTTAAGTACACAAATAAAGGCTTTTTCTCCAACATAAAATATGTTTCTGTGGCAGATACAAGCATAGAAGGTGATGTTCCAGAAAAAGAACTTGGAAAAATAGAATTAATAAGAAACTTTACCAATGGTTATGACAGGATAAAGGAAAATTGCGCTAAATATAACTATAATTCTGAATCATGCCGTGTTTCAGACCTTTATAAGTATTCTTTTGCAAGTTTAAAGAATAATAATAAGGTTTTACTTCTCGATACAGAGATTAGCATTGAATCACAGGAAGACGACTATTCCCAAGACAGGATAGACATACTTCTTTTTAGCAGGGAGAGTAAGTATCTAAGGTTTTATGAGGCTAAATTATTTACTAATAGCCAGATTCGTTCTAAAGGAACACCTGAAGTAATAGACCAAATAACAAGGTACACTAATCAAATTGGCACTAATAAGGAATTAATCCTTGAACAATACAGGAAATATGTGTATATAACTAACAGTCTTCTTGATTTGAAGATGGAAATGCCTGAGTCTATTGATGAAAAGGTCGTGCTTTATGTCTTTGACTATGATAGTAATCAGGAAAACAGTGCTACACTTAAACATTTAAAAGATTACTGCTTGAAAAATGCTATCCCTTATTACTTTAAAGGCAATACTGCGACAATAAACTCAGACAATATGTGGAATGCGATTGTAGGGAATATAGTATGCGGTTAAAAATCCACAGAGGCAGTAAAGAAATAGGCGGTTCGTGCGTTGAAATATCAACAGGTAAAGCAAGAATCCTGTTAGATTTTGGCTTACCTCTTACTGGTAGCGAAAAATCAATGGAATTACTGCAACAAAACAGTGATGAATTGGTAAACAAAAAAATCCTGCCTGATATAAAAGGCTTATATGGAAATGGAGAATGTGAAATATCAGCAATATTCATTAGCCATGCCCACCCTGACCACTTCGGGCTATTAAAATACATAAACCCGAATATACCAGTGTACATGAGCGAGGTTTCTTGCAGTATTATCAAGGAAATTTCACCTATTTTATATGGCATAAACTATGGATTTGATAACATTAAAATTATCGATAACAATGAAATAGTCCAGATACAGGACATTTCCATAAAACCATATCCAATGGATCACTCTATACCTAGTTCTTATGCCTTTGAGATTACAGCGGATAATGAAACACTGCTTTATACAGGGGATTTTAGGGTTCACGGCAGGACAGGGTATAACTTAGACCGCCTTATAAATAGTGTTAAGGGTAAAATTGATTACCTGATGCTTGAAGGCACAACCATAGGCAGGGAAAAAACCGAGTGCTTAACAGAGTTTGAGATTGAAAATAAGCTATATGGCGAGTTCAGCCAAAATAAGCTAAATATAATTGTGTTTTCAGCACAGAACCTTGACCGCTTTATTTCAGTATATAAAGCCTGCTTAAGGAACAAAAAGACACTGGTTATAGACCCATACACCGCATTCATTCTTGAAAAGTTCCAATGCTTAAGCAAAAATATTCCTCAATATGACTGGAATAATGTAAAAATATACTTTGCCCCAAATAGAATAACTGAAAAGCTCGCAGAAACAGGAGAATTATACAAATATAAGGGTAAGAAAATATCCATAGAGGAAATTTTAAATAACCCGGAAAGCTTTGTGGTTAAGGATAATTACATAATTACCGGTAAAATACTTGAACACAAAGGCATAGAGGGTATTCAAGCGATTTATTCCTTATGGGAAGGCTATTTGGAAAAGGAAGATAACTTCTGGCATCCATATAAAAATAAGCTAAAACACATCCATACAAGCGGACACGCCTATCCGCAAGACCTAAAAGACTTTGTGAATGCAGTAAATCCCAAGAAAATTATCCCTATTCACACCTCTTTCCCTGAATCCTACCATGAAATATTCGGGGATAAAGTTGTGATAATAAATGACAGGGAAGAATATGCCAATATTTAAGAATATTGAAGCTATAGAGGCAAAAATATTTGAAAACGTGCATTGTTATTGATATAATTAATATATAAATAAGTTTAAAGTAAGCTATATAAGAGGAGGGAATAAATATTAAGGAAATAATCATACCAGCTTTTATTTTAGGGATAGCAATAACTGCTTATAGCATTTACCAGCAGGTAAATAACAGGCTAATTGTTTTTAAAGACTTTTTCGATGGAGTTGTATGTATCTTAATGGCTTTGCTTCCTTTGCTGGTATTTATTTTTGACAGGCAAAATACAACATTAATGTTTATTTTGTTCATTATTCCTTTTTTAGTATCCTTGAAAATCAGCTATACCAATAACTATAGCAGTGCTTACAATACCATTTTATCAA
>JAKLDH010000133.1 GCA_022703625.1 Cyanobacteriota bacterium
CGCACAATATGAAAAAACTGGCTGTTGCATAGAGCCAGTTTTATTTATTTTTTTTATACAAAGAGGTTGCTAAAATTTACTTTTTAGACAGCCCCTTAAAGATTATTTTTGCTGGCGTTTTGCCTTCGGCAAAACGCCAGCTATACTCTTACCTAGCCCGCGCCGCCCGCAGGGCGGCGCGGGCTATAGATATTGGCTTTTTAACAAATTAACGAAAACTTATTTGGATTGGTATAAGATCACTATATTAACTTTACGAACTCTTAAAAAAAGTGTAACATAATATAATGTCATATTTTTTGATAAACTGTATTTGTAAAAACTATGCTGGCTAAATTATTATTTTTTGTAACAATTCTTAATTATTCACTGGGACTTGGATTTGAGCTGCCCCGTGATGATTTAATTATTCTTGAATCCGGCGAAAGGATTGAAGGACATATACAATCAATTAATTCTGCTGTTATAATGATAAAAACAGGGCATGGAGAAAAAACGGTTGTAAGAGATGTAGATATATTCTCGCCAAGAGATATTACAGAAGTCGGCATTATCAAAAACAAAAGATATTCAGGACATATAAAATATTTAAATTCTGATGTTCTGGAAATCGAAACAAGTTCCGGCAAACAAACCATTAACAGGGCTCTGGTGAGAAAAATAATTATTTCTCACGAATCAACACTGCCCCCTTTGGATTTGTAATGTTAATAAAAATAAAAAACTTCTTATTATTGAAAAACTTGATAAAATATTATTAATAGTTATTAGTAGTTGGCAATGTATGGTGAAGTCATGAAAAATATTATAATTTACAACAAAGACAAAAAATCAAAACTTGAATCGCAAATTCTTAAAGGAGATGACTATTCTGTTCAGATTAAGCTTCCTGATGAAATAAAAAACGCAGAATCGCTTAATCCTGACCTTATTATTCTGGATAATCCCGATCAGGTGAATGAGGATATTCTTGTAAGAAATAAAATTTGCGCTCCTTTATTAATTGTAAGCGATAAAGTTCTGGATAATATTATGATCAGAGCGGAAGCGTATGACTATATTCTAAATCCTATTGATAATTCCGAGCTTATGGTGCGTGTGGCTAATTTGTTAAAATTTAAAGAGCTTAAAGATCAAATTCGTATGGTTTCCACAACTGATGAATTAACAGGCTTATACAACAGAAGTTGTTTGCATCAAAGACTTGAAGAAGAGCTTGCGAGAGCAAAACGTTATAAACAACCTCTTTCAGCTATATTAATGGATATTGACTTCTTTAAAGTGGTTAATGACATTTACGGCTATGATTGGGGCGATGTGCTTCTTAAGCAAATAACAGAAATTCTTAAACGCAGAGCAAGAAAAGAAGACGTCTTAACAAGATATGGAGATGAAGAGTTTATTCTTGTGCTTCCAAATACAACTGAAGAGAATGCAAGAGTTTTTGCGGAAAGAATCAGAAAAGATATAGAGGAAATGGAGTTTATTCCTGAAGGCGAGGAAGAAAAGCATCCTATTACAATAAGCGGAGGCATTGCAAGCTATCCTTTCCTTATAGAGAGTGAAGAAAATGCTAATACAATAATCAGATACGCAGAGCATGCTCTTTATGCGGCTAAAAATCGCGGTAAAAACAGAATAATACTTTTTTCACAAATGAATATTGAAATTTAATAAAAATAAAATCTTATAGAAGTTTTTACTAATTTATAAAAAAGTTGATACCTACAGCCCGAGCCGCCCTGCGGGCGGCTTGGGCTGAGTAAGGGTAGGGCAGGTGTTTTGCCTTCGGCGCATGAATGAGTTAAAACTCCCGCTTGCGCAACAAAACACCTGCTAATTAAGGGTTTACAAGAACCATCTTTTTTATTTAACGGTTTTTTAAATTGATTGGTATAACAAGCCAGTAGTATTAAATCTGATATACTAAACGACAAAACTAAGCCTGCTTCGCTCTGCGGGCGGAGCAGGCTGTAAATATCAGCATACTGCTTATTCTTATCCAAGATAATTATATAAATCCTGGATTTCTTTTTTGATTAAATATCTGTATTTGCCTTTATTAAGACTGCCAAGCTCTATGCAAGCATGTGAAAACCTTTTTAATGCAAGAACAGGATGCTCAACGTCCTCCAGCATTCTTCTTATTTGTCTGTTATATCCCTGAAATAATACCATTTCAAGAGTGGTAACAGAATTTTTATACTCAAGAATTTTTGCTTCAGCATAAGCAATCTTGCCTTTTTCAATTTCAATTCCTTTTTTGAATTTTATTAAATCCTGCTCGTTTATTTTTCCTTCTGCCATTACACGATAAACTCGGGGAATCATTTTTTTAGGATGCGTAAGTTTTTGTATAAGTTCACCGTCATTTGTCATAATAAGAAGTCCCGTTGAGTCTTTATCAAGTCTTCCAGCGGGTTTTAAGTTTTTTAAACCTTCGGGAAGAAACTCATAAATGGTTTTTCTTCCTTTTTCATCATTTGTTGTTGTTATATAACCTGCGGGTTTATAAAAAATAATGTATTCCTTCTTTTCAGGAGTTATTATTTTCCCTTTTACTTTTACAATATCCTTTTCTGTTATTGAAGTTGCGGGATTATCAACTTTTTGCCCGTTTATTTCAACAAAGCCTGATTTTATAATGTCATCCGCCGCTCTTCTTGAGCCTAATCCACAGGATGCGATATATTTATTTAATCTAATCTTCTGTAACATTTTCAGGTATTTCAAACATTAATTGATTACTACGGTCTTCTTTTATAATTTCACAATTAAATTCTCTCGCCATTTTTTCGGCTTCTCTAAGATCATCAGCGCTCCAGATTGCCCATCCGCCTTTTATTTCGTTATTTACCCTTATTTCAACCCTGTCAGAATAAATATGCATAATTCTGCTGGGATGTTCTTTCATTTTTTCAATCTGGCGAAGCACAGATGTTTCAGGGTCAATATTCATGGCTTTAAATGCTATTAACATGCATGAAAGCGCGTCTTCCAGTTCATTTTGAGCTTTTTCTCTGTCGCCTCTTAATAGGGCATTAAGACTTTCTGCAACTTCTTCATTAAGATGGCTTACAGCTTCTTTTTCAGAGGTTGTTTTGTATTTTCTATTTTTCCAGATTAAATCTGTAGCTTCTTTAAAATCCATTTTAATTTAATTGTTTTAAGATAAAATTTACTGTTAATAAAAAGTTTATCATAAGAACGCCTTTAAAAACAGCTGAAATAAATTCAGCATGACGTCTTTTTTATTTACAGATTTCTTTATTTATTCTAAAACTGTATAATTATTTTAAAAAGTATAAAAAAGTTATGGTTAATTTATATGCAAAATTATAAAAAATATTTGATTTTAATAATAATTTATCTGTTTTTACTTTGTCCGCAAAGCGCTAATGCGGGTAATGTTTCATCAGGCGTGGATAAAGCTATAAATCTTACCGCAAAAGCAACTTATTATGTTACAAAATATACTTTAAAAACCGGAGTTTTTCTGGTTAAAAAAACGGGTAAGGGAATAACAATGGTTTCAAAAAGCATAATTAAAGGAACAAAAGATGCTTTTAAACCCAATTCAACAATAAAACCCGTTAATAACAGAAACTATAATAAGCATGAAGAAAATGCGCTTCCTCCGCCGCCCCCTTTTGTAGAGTAATATAAAACAAAAAAAGGAAAAGATATTGAAAGAGATTATAATTGCGCCTTCTATTTTGTCAGCAGACTTTGCTGATCTTAAAAACGAGATAAAAAAAGTTGAAAATGCAGGCGCAAAATGGCTTCATATTGATGTAATGGATGGAAAATTCGTTCCCAACATAACTATAGGCATTCCTGTGGTTAAATCAATCAGAAAAATAACAAATATGGTTCTTGATGTCCATTTAATGATCGTTGAGCCGATAAAATATGTAAAAGATTTTGCTGATGCCGGTTCTGACTACATTACAGTGCATATTGAAGCCTGTAAGGATAATGCAGAAGAAACAATCAACGCAATCACGCATGAAAACGTAAAAGCAGGCATTTCAATTAAACCTCAAACTCCTGTAAATGAAATAGAGCCTTTATTGAAAAAAGTCGATCTGGTACAGATAATGACTGTAGAACCAGGATTTGGCGGACAACAATTTATGGAAGACTGCCTGCATAAAGCTCGTGAAATTCATGATTATGCTGAAAAATACGGTTTTAATTTCCATATAGAAACTGATGGCGGCATAAACTCTCAAACAGCCAAACTTGCTATAAATGCGGGAGTTAATGTATTAGTGGCGGGCTCTTATGTGTATAATGCCATAAATATTGAAGAAGCAATTAAATCTTTAAAAGAAGGTTATACCAATCAATGAAAGAAACCGGCAACTAAAAAAGGCAATTTTTGTAAATCTTTAATTATACCAATCCAAATAAGTTTTCGTTAATTTATTATACTAAATTTCAAAAATAATTCCGAAATTTAAACTATTTATGTGTGGCTGGCGGCGAAGCCGCCAGCCACACAATCTTAATCTTGTTTTTAGTTATTATTAAAACATTTTAGTATAAAAAGCTGATATGTACAGCCTGCGCCGCCCTGCGGGCGGCACAGGCTGAGTAAGGGTATGGGGCTGTCTAAAAAGTAAATTTTAGCAACCTCTTTGTATAAAAAAAATAAATAAAACTGGCTCTATGCAACAGCCAGTTTTTTCATATTGTGCGCAATGCT
>JAKLDH010000134.1 GCA_022703625.1 Cyanobacteriota bacterium
ATTCTGAGGCTATGCAATTTCCTCATTCTGAGGGCTTTAGCCCGAAGAATCTTGTTGTATTCATGCAATGAGATCCTCCGCTTCGCTCAGGATGACTGATTTTAAGCTCAGGATGACCTTGAAAATTAATGAATCAAAGCAGTAGATATTTTTATTTTACCTTGGTATTTGCAAAAACCGTCTTTTTTAAATGGATCTATTGTTATAAGATAAACAATATGTTTAAAAAACCATTGATCTTATAAAAAAAAATGAAATTTTCTATAATCACAGTATGTAAAAATTCTGAAAATACTATTGAAAATACTATTTTAAGTGTTTTGAACCAGTCATACAAAAATTTTGAATACATAATTGTTGACGGAGTTTCTACTGATAAAACCCTTGATATTGTTGAGAAATATCGAAATAAGCTTACTAAAATTATAAGTGAACCTGATAATGGACTTTATGATGCCATGAATAAGGGCATAAACAGTTCATCAGGAGATTATCTTTTCTTTTTAAACTCTGATGACACCTTTTTGCGCGAAAATATTTTTTTAGATATCTTCAGAAAAGCTAACAACAATCAAAAAGAACTTTTATATGGCGATCAATTGTTTGTTAATCACGAAACAGGCAAGACAACAATTAGAAAACACAATAAATTAAATAAAATTTATCTTTTAAAAAATACTCCCTGTCAGCCGGCGACTTTTTATAGAAGAGATGTTTTCAATAAATACGGCTATTTTGACGATACTTTTAAAATAGTTAGCGATCACGAGTGGTTTTTAAGAACTTTTTTAAAGCATAATATCTCATATTATTATCTGGGCTTTCCTTTTACCGCTTTTAATATTGTGGGAGGCGTTTCTTCAAATAGCGCAGGGGAACAAAAAAAGAGCATAGAAAGAGATAAAATGATTGAAATGTATTTTTCCGTTTCTGAAAGAGCGAAACTGGAATTTGTTTCAAAATATTTAAGATGCTTCAGCGTTTTTCCTGTTACAAAAGACCTTTTAAATATATTTTTTAAGTTTAATCTGTAATTATACTTGAATTGCTAAATAAATAATTTTATATTTGGCGTAGCGGCTGGCTTCGCCAGCCGCTACGCCGTTTTAAGGGCATGCGGCTCGCAGGCAAAGCCTGCGAGCCGCATAAAAAATTAAAATAAAATTTCAATCTATTTCAGCGTTTCGACTAATTAGCAATTCGAGTAAATTAGATATATAGACCGATAATATTTTTTATGTAAAAAACAAAAAAAAACAAAAAGCGGACATTTGTAAGCGAGGGGGTTCGGGGGCTTGCCCCTGATAGTCTTGTCCCCTTGGGGTTCAGTTTTTCTTTCTTTTGCTTCGTTTTCTTTCTTTTTGAACGCAAAAAGAAAGAAAACGAAGCAAAAGAAAGCATTGTATTTGTATGCTGAAAAGATGCTGAACTTGTTTCAGCATGACACTTTTAGCGGGTTAAGCCATTAATTTAGAAATTATATAAAAAATATTATCGGTCATAAGTTACATAAATTTGTTAAAATTAAGGCTTTACAAAAACCGCCTTTTTTATTTATCTATTTTATTTAATGATTGGTATAACCCAATTTGTTTCTTTCTTTTGTAATATTTGCGGCTAAAACAGCGATTAATAACCAGAAAATAACCTGTAATTGCGGACGAAAAAAGATTGTATCCACAAATCCATGAGTCATAAGCCCTATTACTCCTATCAGACAAGACGAAACAAGAATTTTTGTCTGTAATACAACATCCTTAGAGATTATAACAGCTATGCTTTTAATAAATACCAATAAAATAAGCCATGAAAAAGCAAATAAAGCAATTATACCGCTTTCTACAGCGATTTCTAGAAAAATATTGTAAGCGGCTAAAGCATCATAGCTTGTTTTCATGTAAAGCCCATAAATTAGCCGAAAAACCTCATTTCCTGGACCTATTCCTATAAACCAATTGTCCATGAACATCTTAAAAGAAGAAATATAAACATTTAGCCGGAATGAATTACTGGAATCTTCTCTGAATGCAAATATAGACAAAATTCTATGCTGTAACGCAGGGCTACAAAGGATTAAAGCAATAAAAGAAAAAACTCCGACTATAACTAAATACAGCCATAACTTTTTTAACCATAGCTTTTCTTTGAAATCTTGCCATATTATATGCCCTGAAATCAGGACAAATGCCGTTGTGATAGCCCCTAAAGCCATATAAGCTCCTCTTGAGCCGGTAAATACAATTGCTAAAGCGATTGATACACTAGCAATCAAAAATAACAAACTTAATCGAACTTTTTTCAAGGAAGCATAGATAAAAAATAGCCCTGCTGTTGAGGATAAAGCCGCAATAAGATATCCTGCCAGAAGATTCGGGTTAAAAGGCTTGAGTGTACCGTAAACCCTCGTCATTATTTGCTCAGGATTAATATTGGAAGTGTCCTGCCAGGTTGCTAAGGACTCAACGCCTATAAAATTCTGATAAATCGCCGCAACTGATTCGGAAAATGCCGTTATAGCAAGCGCAGCAAGTAAATAATAAGCTCTAACAGGCTTATCTTTAAGAATATTAAAAAATACGATATAACAGCTAAAATATACAATTACTTTGGCAAATCCCTTTACGGCAGGCATTAATAGCGATGAAAACGCTACACTTAAAGCTATAATTAGAATATACAAAAAAATCGGAATGTCAAACGCATTTACAGATAGCGCTTCCCCTTTTTTTAAAAAAAGTTTAAGCGCAAAAAGCAAAAAACACGCTCCTATAAGCATTCCAATGATGCCTGTAGAAGCAAACGTAAGGGATATCAACAATAAAGCAATAAAAAAAAGTATTATACCTTCAATTTTATTGATAAATATACTATTATTTACATATTTTTCAAACAGGTTCTGAAAAAAAGTCAAAATTTTGTTTAAAAAATTTAACAAAAAGCATGTTTGAAGTTTTTTAAACAAAAATGAATTTTCATTAATATCCAGTCTACTCAATACTTTAAGGAAATATGAATCTTTAAAATACGTCATAAATCGGCTTTCTTAGTTTCTTCGTTAATTCTTACATCTGAAACAACGCCTTCAAGCCTGTAATCCTGACCTTCTAATGTTATAGGAAGACCAATTTTGATTTTATTGCCTCCAACAACAGCTCCATCAGGAGTTATAACAGCATCATCGCTAACTGTAACCAGGTAATTATAGGTATAAGGAGCAGACGGATCATCAATAGCAATCGCCTTATTAGGATTTGCCGGATCAGGCAGTGTTATTTGTACAGGAGTTGCAATTGATTTAACGATTTCCAGCTTTGCATGAGGCACATTTCTAATAGTAATAAAGGTTTGTTCGCCTGCATTAAATATTTCTTTTTTACCTGTAACGTTTTTCCATTTCAGCAAAATATCTATCTCTATTGGTTTTGTTGCGTTATTTGTCGATGAAGAGCTGTTATTCTTATTTATACCGACCACAAATAAAGCAATAATGCCTGTCAAAACAACTATAAGAATAATTGCATCAACAATATTAAATAAACCAAATACTTTAAACTTATTAGCCATTTAAATTACCCTCCCAAGCAGTGTTTAACAAATATTAAATTCAAATTTTCTTATATTTTCAAGATTTAAGTCTTCCAGATTTTCTATAAGCTCCTCCTGCGAGGTTGTTGCCGCTCCAAATTTTCTGATAACAAGACTTGCGGACAAATTTCCGATAACAGAAGCTTCCGTTGCATTTGCTCCGGCGCATAATCCAAGGGTTACGGCGGCAGCCACCGTATCTCCGGCTCCGGTTACGTCAAACACTTCTGTTTTGTTAAAAGCCGGAATTTCAGTAATGTTACCGTTTTTTTCAAACAGCATCATTCCATCGCCTCCTCTGGTCAAGAGTATTTTATCCGCTAATGTCATATCGAGCAAGTCCTGACCGGCTTTTAATAAAGTTTGCCTGTCTTTTATTATATACCCAAGTGTTTTTTCAGCATCTGGCTGGTTAGGAGTGATAATATCAACGCCTTTAAACCTGCTCAAATCGTCTTGTGAATCCACGACAATAACTTTATCATATTTTTTTGCGGAATTTATAGCATTATCAATAATATTTTGTGTCATAATTCCGATTCCATAGTCAGAAAGCAGAATCCCATCATAATCAGAAGTTAAAGCATGGATTTTATCAATAATTTTCTGTTCAATTTCGGAGGAAAGCTCGCTTCTAGTTTCTCTGTCAATTCTCACTATTTGCTGAACAACAGACTGAGCTGACGCTCCGGAAATTCTTGTTTTTGTAGTAGTTGCCCTATTTTGATCTGTCAAAACGTGTGATACATCTATATTTGCTTGTTCCAGGGCATTTTTAAGTATTCCGCCGTGATAGTCAGAACCGACGATCCCGAGAGCAGAAACCTTTCCCCCGTTAAGTTTAGATATATTATTAGCCGCATTAGAAGCGGCGCCCAAAAGATTATCAGTTCTTGTATGTTGCAGAATCAACACAGGAGCTTCTCTTGAGATTCTGTGGCTAGTCCCGTAAATCATCTCATCAAGCGCAAAATCGCCTATAACCAATATTCTTGGCTGATTTAAATTTTGAATAATATTTTTTATTTTTTGTTTACAAAACAAAATAAACTCCATTTAAAATTAAAAACTGAAAATTTCACTAAATTATTATAATATTATAATAAAGAAAAAAAG
>JAKLDH010000135.1 GCA_022703625.1 Cyanobacteriota bacterium
AAACAGAATGGGGTTTATTGAGCATTGCGCACAATATGAAAAAACTGGCTGTTGCATAGAGCCAGTTTTATTTATTTTTTTTATACAAAGAGGTTGCTAAAATTTACTTTTTAGACAGCCCCATAAAAAATTAAAATAAAATTTCAATCTATTTCAGCGTTTCGACTAATTAGCAATTCGAGTTGGTTAAAAAGCTAATACCTACAGCCCGCGCTGCCCTGCGGGCGGCGCGGGCTGAGTAAGGGTAGAGAGGGCGTTTTGCCTTCGGCAAAACGCCCTCAAATTAAGGTTTTATAAAAACAGTCCTTTTTATTTGCCGATTTCTTTTAATGATTGGTATAAGAAACAAACCCAAAAGTTACTTATCTAAGGTTATTCCTGAAAGTTTGCAAAAAGTAATTAAATTAGAAACTGTTTTCTCAACTTTATCTAAAATAAAGTAATTATCAAGTTTTTCCCCTATGCCGTAAGCTTTTGTATAGGCTCTATAAGCGCAACTGCATATAAAATCTCTTTTTTCCTGACTTAAAGAGCCTGAAGACGCATTTTCCTGGTAAATTTTGCCGAGCGCAATATAAAGTTCGATTAAGAGGAAATAGAGATCATTGGATTCAGCCAGAGTTAAAGCGTTTTCAACGTTAATCTGAGCTCCTTCAAGATCACCTTTTATAATTTTTACTTCTGCAATAAGCTTTGAAAGAATTATTGAGGCAATAAAATTGTTTATATTTGGTTTTTGAGAAATATCCAGCGCTTTTTCCGCTATTTCTCTGGCTTTATCGGGGTTTCCTGTCTGAAGTTCGGCTTCTGCCGCAAGGTACCAGGAATAAAGAGCTCCCGTCGCCATTTTAGTTTCCGAACAGTAATTCGCTGTTTCTTCATAAATTTTTACAGCATTTTTATAATATTGAAAATGTTGATAAAAATAGCCGCTTAAAAGCTTTATAAGAACAAAAAGATTGTAGTTTTTACTTTCTTTTGCCAATGACAAGGCAGAATAACATATATTTCTAGCTTGTTCAAATTTGCCGGTTAGCATATTTGACAGAATTGAAATAAACATCCAGCTAAGTCTTGTTTCTTTTAACTTATTTACTGAAAGTCCTTTTTCCTTAATGTTATTTATAATGTTGTCGCAGGAAATCAGATCGCCTTGAATTATTGAAAACAAAGCCTGATCCAGTAACGCTTTTAATAAATAATCCTGCTGATTCTCTTTTTCTGCTTTTGAAATTATTTTATTTAACACCTCAAGCGCCTGCTTGTTTCCCTGAAAAATCAACGCATTTGCCAGCGCAAATTCTGTTTCATACTCAATTGCCTTAATATCATTTATATTTAACCCGGCAAGCGTTTCGTTTTTTGAAATAGCTTTGTTTAAAAATGGCAGCATTTCGTCTTGCGCAGTGATAATTGCTTCCTCTAATCGCCCAAGATTAAATGCAGCATCAATTTTAGGATAATTTAGAAGCATAACTTCAAGAGAAGTCGCTCCTTTTTGGGTTAAGCCGACCGCTTTGTCCGCGCATTCATAAACTCCGACAAAATCACCGGTTAATTCCAGGCATTTTGACATATATCCGGTCAATTCAATTAATTTTACGTTATCTTCAGCTTTTTCATAATACTTTATGCTTTCTGTGAGATATTTTATGGCTAATGAAGGATTTAATTCAAAATTAACTATGCCTATTTGCTCACATATATTAATTTTAGCGGATTCTTTTTCTTCTTCAGTAAGGCTTGAGGCTGATAACAGCTCATATACCCTGAGCTGATTATCTGTATATGAATAAATATCTCCAAGGCAGAAGGATTCCCGCGCTGCTTTTTTGTAGAAATAAAGCATTTTTTCAGAATCTCCGGCATATTCCGCAAGTTTTGCCGCAAATGCGCTGTTAATCGGAATGGCGCTTTCCAAAAACGGTAAAATTTTTGAAATTATTTCAGGGATTTTCCCATTGTTCATTCCTTTTTCAAAAATAATTTTCCAGAGATTTAAATGCTTAAATACCAGCGTATGCTGGTCTAATAAAGAAAAAATGCCGTTATTTACCAAAATTTGCAGTGATTCCTGCATTTTTTGATCTTCTATTTCAGTTATTGTTTGAATCAGCTTAGGAGTAAATTTAAACCCAAAAATAGAGGCTGTATACATTATTTTTTCAACTTCAGGAGAAATTTTTTCAAGAGCATCTATTCTATATTTGAAAATTTCTGTTAAATCAGGTGAAATATCCACATCTTTAAATGCGGGATTGAATTTTAATTGTTTTTCTTCTGTATAAATTGCCCCTGTCTGGAAAAAATACCACATTACCTGCTCAACATAGATAGGCAAGCCTTTTGACTGTCTGAAAAGTCTGTATTTTAAGCTTTCAGGGACGATATTCTGATTGTTCATCATATTTAGCAGCATATTGTTTAATTCATCGTTATTAAGATATTTAAGAAATATAAATAAAGCTTTTTTTGATGAAATTTCTTCCGGAAAAATAGCCGGAAGATTTGTGGAAGGGATATGGTTTATGATGAGAAAGTTTTTATTATCGAGAAAACCATTTTTTAACAAATATTTTAAACAAGCAAAAGAAGCTTTGTCGATAAATTCAAAATCTTCCGCAAATAAAACCAACGGGGCTTTTTTCTCCAGCGCCGCAAATATTTTTTGGATAGATTCATAAACTTCCAGGCGATTTTCTTCTATCGTTTCTTTACAGTTTTTATATTCATTCAACGCTATTTTACAAACGATATCCAATACTTTTTCGTCTGTTATTTCCAAAGTTGTTTCAAAAGTTTTTTTAAGAGATTTTTTAATTTCATCTTTATTAAAATTGATATTAGAAATCCCAAAAAGAGCGCACATTAAATTCTGGAAAAAAGTAAAAGGAACATGGATTTTATTCGGTTCTGATTGTCCGATGAGCCAGATAAGCTGTCTTTCTTTTACGGATTGCGGCAGTGATGAAAAAATTGTTGATTTTCCCAGCCCTTCAGGAGAGCATACACCGATTAAACCGCCTTTTTCCGATTTATTTAAAAGGTTTTGCAGAAATATTAAGGCTTCACTTCGTGATAATTCTTTTTTTAAGCTATCCTGAGGAGATTGCTGCGCTTGAGAATCAACAAACTGTTCACTCTGTATATGATTGTAAGGAATTTCCGCTTCAGTTCCGGAATTTTCAGCTACAGGAGTTTCTTTTAGAACATGGTTTTGTGTTTCTTGTTCCAGAAGTTCTTTTTCCGGTTTTTGAGATTGTTTTATTTCTTTTTGCGGCTCTATTTTTTCTTTTTCAATTTCCTTAATTGCAGGCTGTTTTTTTTGAGCGGATGTTTTTTTAAGCATTTCAACTCCGCATTTTCTGCAATTTTTTACATGCGGAAAATTAGGAGTCTTACAAGCAGGACAAAATCTTATAAGGGTTAAAGCGCATTTTACGCATTTCGCCTGACCCAGTTTATTCGGCTCTTTACATCTCGGACAGATTGTTTTTAGCTTAAGACCACAGTTTTTACAAACTTTGTCTTCCTCTGAATTTTTTTCCCTGCATCGAGGACATATCATTTGTAATTATCCTTTTCGAGAACTTATAAATAGTCTGAAAATTATATTATAATCTATAAATTCATCTTCCGAACCTGTTTTTTACTTTTTTCAATAATAATTGCTAAAAACATGCTAAAACAAATTCGGCATGACATTTCGACAAATTATTCCGCTGTTGCGGCTTGTCCTTCTTCTGCGGTTCCTGCTGATTTAAGAGCGCCCACCTTCACAACAACCATGTCAGGGCTAAATATCGGATGAACCCCGGCAGGATAGTTTATTGTTTTAATAGTAATAGCGTCTTCAAGTTTTTCGAGTTGAGAAATATCCACTGTAATTGAAGAAGGGATATTAGAAGGGAGGCAATCCACTTCTATTTCTGTTAAATTTATTGTAAGACTTCCGCCTTCTTTTACGGCTTTGGATTCTCCTGTTATTTTAATTGGAATAACCATTTTAATTTTTTCTCCGGTGCTGATTCTTTGGAATTCCACGTTTAAAATATCATCTTTCAGCGATTTTTTCTGAACTTTTTTAACAATGGAATCAAAAGATTCATTGCCTAAATTTAAAGAAAAGATGGCATTTTTATCTTTTTTATAAGTGTTTACAAATTCTTTAACATCGAGTTCTATAGAAACAGACTCCATGCCATGCCCGTAAATTGTTGCGGGAATTTTACCCGAGCTTCTCAATTGTCTGGGATTTAGAGAGCTATTTCTTTTTTGAGCTGTTAAACTGCTTTTTGACATTATTTTCTCCTTATATGCTGTTTAAAAATTTATTTAACCAATAATTTTAAAGTCTGGCATAAATTATATTTCAAAAAAATAAACCATGCCAGCTTTTTTAACAAACGGTTCAAAGTAAATTTTTGTAGAATTACAGTTTAATTAACTCGAATTGCTAATTAGTCGAAACGCTGAAATAGCTTGAAATTTTATTTTAATTTTTTATGCGGGTCGCAGGCAAAGCCTGCGACCCGCATGTCCTTAAGAAGGCGTAGCGGCTGGCGAA
>JAKLDH010000136.1 GCA_022703625.1 Cyanobacteriota bacterium
TTCCCCCGACCTGAATAAAATTGAAAAATTCTGGGCATGGCTGAAAAAACAATTGCGGTCCGCTTTAAAAATTTTTGATACCCTTTTTGACGCTATTTGTTATTGTTTTCAACTTAAATAACTATAATACTCAAGCCATTTTTGATACTGCTCAATTTCTTTACCGCATAGTTTTTCAAGGTTTTGCTTTGATTGCCCTTCTTTCCAGCTGATATAATCCAGCAAAATTTTAGCCGAGAGTTTATTGGGCTTCAGGCTATCAAGTTTTAATTTTTCCACATCATCGTGAATTTTTTCAACTACTCCGATAACATCATCAATGGCAATTTTTAGGTCATTGCCGACGCCGTTAAGATAGGTTTTAAAATCAATTTTGCTCATAAAATTCTCCTTATACTTGCTAACAGGTGTGATGTTAGCTTGCATAAGGAGTTTTGGGTTTATATGTGTTGGAATATTTCGTTCATTCCTGATAATTTTGAATAAACTTAGCTATATTTTTAAATGTTTGTAATGCTTTGTTATAATCTATGATTTCAGTTTCTGAAGCGTAAGATAATGAATTTACAAAGCTTTCATACTCTTTTATGTATTCTTTTTGGTTTGTAAGATTGGACAAAGCCAAATTTGTAAAATCCTGTATTGAGTGGGTTTTATCCGCACCACCTCGTCCCTTATCTGTCTCAAAAGATTTTAGAGCTATTTCAATAAATTCAGGTTTTAAAATCTGCAGCTCCAGTGCCGATAAATCGTGCAAATGCCTTATAATAGTTGGATCGTTTTTTGTATGACCTAATTTTACAGCCCTATCTCTTGTATTAATTCTCCATACGAGAGCACTAAGCTTGTTTGCACCGATTTCTATCGGGGATAGACAGTTTATTTCAAATTTATACTCATTATTAAGACATTCATCTGTTATTGTTCTTATAGGAAGCTTTTTAAATGGCAATAAAGCTTTTTCAAAGCTAAACTCAAGTTTTAAGTGTGGTCTTAAAGAAAAAGAAGCCTCAAATTCTTTTGGGTATTGAACATCAAAACTAAAAAAGCTGCTTTCGTTTTGAGATTTTATTGTTTCTTCCAGAATTTCAAGATTTTCAATTTGTTTTACTTTTTCAATTATTGATTCTCTAATTTCTTTTCTTTTACTGCGGTTCAGCTCAAAATTTGTAATAATTCTAAAATCTATATCTTCAGAAAATCTTTTTATTAAACCATACCCTTTAGATAAGCAAGTTCCGCCGGTAAATATCAAGTTCAAGTTTTCATTGCTTAAATTAGACAGTTCTTCCAAAACAAGAACCGCATAAAAATCCTTTTCAAGAAAAGCCGGATTTATACCAAGCTCAATAGATATATCCTGAAGGAGTTCTTTATCCGCTAACTTTTGCATATTTAATATAATTTCCGTTAAATCCGATTTTTCTGCTTACTCTTTTATTAATCCCGATAACCCTGCCGGTTGGAACTTGAGTGGATATTCCAGAGTTATAATTTTTTTCAAATTCTGATTCTATAATTTTAACACCGCATTTTTTTAAGACATCAACGGCAATAGAGCGAATATCTTTTTCTGGTATAGGTTTTTGAGTTGCTTTTGAAATTTTGGCGCGAGCATATACACCCTGTCCAACTTTTATAATAATATTTTTTGCTTCCAGTTTTCTTAAAGCTCTTCCTATTTGGTCTTTGTCGGATAAGTCTTCAAAATCTGACAGCATAAAGACAGCATCTTTGCTTCTTTTTATTCGGTATTGTATTCTTTTTTCTAAAGTTTGTTTAACTGGCATAACTCAATACCTGCAAATTTACGACATTTATATTAACAATTATACGACATTAAAATATATTTTTCAAGCCTATAAAATCAATAAGTATAATTATATTAGAGATTAACATAATTATACTTGAGTTTAATAAATTAATAAAATGAAATTTTAGAATAATTAGATTCTCGCTAATTTCACTGCCGGCAGCGAATCTTCGATTTTATAAGATTCCAGCTTCAGGATTATAAATTCTGTTTTCCAGCCAGTTCTTTCATTTAGCCAGTTAAGGATGTATCGGGTTTTATCATCGAGGCTCTTTACCAGCCAGACGGCTTTATTGGCATTATTGGCTACTGCTATGGCTAAAAGGTTTTTAAAATCCTCGTTAGTCGGCTCATCAAGGTTAATCATAACTATTACCTTATTGTGGCTCATATTTTCTTCTGCATAAATATCAGGACGAACTTCATCAGGAATAATGCTGTGGTGTCCTATGTTTACAAGCTCGATATTAAGAGCATCTTCGAGTTCTTTAGGGTTTTCAAGAAGCCAATTTCTAACTTGCTGATTAGTTTTAAAGATTTCGTTTATGTTGATTTTAATTAAGTTTGCCATAGTTTTGCCTCCTATTCTGCCCATTTAACGCTGGGGATTAAATCACCGCTGGTTTCATCATCGCTGTATTTAATGTTTTCAATCTTGCCGATTTGAACTCCGCCGATTGATTTTACTGCGATTCCGTATTCTTTTGATAACTCGGTCAATTCTCTGATAAATGCCTGATAATTGCTTTCTTTAAGTTTTTTAATCGCCAGTATGTTTTTAAGCTCCGGCGATAAATCTTTAGGTTTAAAGTTTTCAGGATTTTTTAGTACCTCATCAATCTCTGCGTAAACGGTTTCCATCATCTCAACGTCTGCGGTTATTTCATCCTGTATCTCGATTAATATTTCTGTATCTTTTTTGCTAATCATTTTAGTTACCTTTAATTATTGATTCTTGCCCTTTTTTATATGCTTGTTCTAAAGCCTCTTTGATATTCCAAACTGCCTGTTCTTTAAAATCAAGATGGTCACTGTTTTTTGTCTCTAATGTTTCAAGGTCTAATATTGTTTTTGCTATTTTTAAAAGTTCTGAATTCATAATCTTAAATCCTTTGTCTTTATTGCTTACAATGACATTTTAGCTCTGAGTTCTCATACTTCAAGCCAAAAGAAGGAAGTTTCAGCTATTCTGAAACTTCTCTACACATACTAAAACAGGATTTTTTCGGCATAATGCTTGAGTTTTTGAATGTCGTCTTTAAAATTTCCTTCTGCAACAGCCGGCTTGTTTTTGTAATCGCTTTTGTAAATCAGTCCTTCAGGTGTTTGCATAATGCTATACGGGATTGAATAAACCTGAATCCATTCATCATTTTTTAAAACAGAGGCTCTGGCATAACACTGGCTGTGGTAAGAATCTGATTTGATTTCAAGTTTTAATTTTTTATCTTCAATTTGATATATTTCTCTGTAAGATATAGCTTGATTACTGGATTTGTAACAGATTTTTTCGATAATATCTTCTTTAAGTTTAACTTTAGCCATTGTTTCTCTCCTTATATTTCAATTAAAAAGCTTTCAGGTATGTTAAGGGCTTTAAAATCCTGCTCTGTAATTTCGTTGTAAAGTCTTGCTGTCTTTATATCTTCTATGGTTCTTAGGTTATCAAGGTTTGTTGCGTATAATCTGCCGTTTGTGTCGATTACTTTAGCTCCTGTGGCATCCGGTGCATCAACGTAGCCTAAGTTATATGTTTTTATTAATATGCCGATACTTTTCTTTTTGTAATCATAAACCTTTGTGCCGTATGCTAAGTCCATCTTTTTATCTCCTGTGTTCTGCTAACATTGACAGTATGGCTCTTCTTTCTCAGAATGGAAGCCCAAACTCGGAAGTTAGGGCTTGTTTCGTATCAATCAGAAACGTTTTATCCTTCTGTATCATCCGCAGGCTTTTCCATTTCCTGAAGAGCCAGATTCAAGGAATTAATTGCATTTTTAAGATTTTCTTTGTTTTCATCACTCCAATCTGTAGTATCAATGGCTTCAAGAATTTCTTTAGCCTCAACTCCTTCTTTAATAGCAAGTTCAATGTTCATTTAATTTCTCCTATAATTAGTAATCATCAGGAATTTTAGCTTGCAAAATCTGAAAGTAAAGTCCTATGTGTTTTTATCATTCAAAAATATATTCCATGGGATTAACAGGAATATTATTTTTCCTGATTTCAAAATGAAGATGCGGTCCCGTTGACCTGCCTGTGCTGCCAACAATTGCAATCTGTTGCCCCTGCGTTACTTTATCGCCTTTTTTAACAAGAAATTTCGAACAATGAGCGTATCGGGTTAAATACGAATTATCATGCAGAATATCTACGCAAAGCCCATAAGCTCCAAATTCTTCTGCCCTAACCACAGCTCCAGCCTTAGCTGCAAGAATAGGAGTTTTATTAGCCGGATTGTCAGCTATATCAATGCCTGAATGATAATAAGTTTCGCCTTTTGAGTTTTTTCTTTTTTCTCCAAATGGAGCTGATATTCTTCCCACCATTGGTTTTATGAATTCTGCTTTTTCCTCTATTTTGCTTAACAGGCTGTTAATTGCAAAACTCAGGTTATTCCAGTTTTTGGAAAAGCCTTGAAAGCCTTCTTTTTCA
>JAKLDH010000137.1 GCA_022703625.1 Cyanobacteriota bacterium
GTAGAGTAATTTAATAATTGATCTGCGTAGCTAAGAAGTCCGGATGTATTTCCAAACATACCATTATTGCTGGAATCGCCAAGAGTAGATAAATACGATGTATTTGTCATTCCGCCGCCATAACCGGTGTTATATCCATACATATTTGGACTATACATAGATGACATTCCGCCGCCGTACATACTGTACGGATTAGTCATTGATGACATTCCATAGCTACTATAAGGATTAAAATTATACATAAATTACTCCTGTTTATTTTAGGATTAAAAAATTTTATTGAAAAATACTTTCTATGTATATAAAAAATATATTTAAATTATATTTGCCTTATTTGCTTGAATAGTAAAAAATATTTTACAAAACTTAATTATAACCAATTGGGTTTCATCTTCTAAATACCCTCTTTAAAAGGATTTTAGACAAAATTTAAAGCGCCTGAATAGTTGCGAAAGCCTCGCAATAAAAACAATTTAACAAAAATCTGAAATATATTTCATGACTGGTATAAAATATAGTAAGAATAAAAAATGTTTAAAATTGGAGGTTTAAAAAATTGAAAGGTTTTAATATTCAACAAATGATGAAACAGGCTCAACAGATGCAAAAAAAAATGGAAGATGCCCAGCTTGAGCTCAGAAACATTGAAGTAACCGGAGAAGCCGGCGGAGGAGTAATTTCTGTTGTATTTAACGCAAAACATGAATTTAAATCAATAAAAATTAAACCTGAAGCCCTAAATCCCGAAAATCCTCAAAGTGTGGATGCAGAAACAGTAGAAATGCTGGAAGATTTAATAACAAGCGCTATAAAAGAAGCAAATTTCAAAGCTTGTAAGGCTATTGAGCAAAAAATGAATTCCGTTACCGGCGGAATGGGTCTTAATCTTCCTCCGGGCTTATTTTAAAAATAATATTGATAAATTATGACACATTACTCAAAACCGCTTGCAAGATTAGTGGAAGAATTGCAGAAATTGCCGGGAATAGGTCCTAAATCTGCTCAAAGAATGGCTTTTTATATATTAAAAATGCCGCTCAATGAAGTACAGAAATTTACTGATGCTATTCTTGAAGCTAAAGAAAAAATTAAATATTGCCGTAATTGTTTTAACATGTCTAGCGAAAATCCCTGTGAAATTTGTGTTGATGACAAAAGAAACAGGGCGATAATATGTATTGTAGCGGAAACAAAAGACCTTATTGCCCTTGAAAGAACCAGGGAGTATAAAGGAAGCTATCATGTTTTACAAGGTTTAATTTCTCCTCTTGACGGAATAACTCCTGATGATTTGAGGATAAAGGAACTTTTTGAAAGACTTAAAAATGAAGATATAGAAGAAATTATCCTTGCGCTGAACCCTTCTATTGAAGGTGAAGCGACAAGCATGTATCTGACAAAACTTATTAAGCCTCTTGGAGTAAAAGTTTCCAGAATAGCCTTTGGACTGCCTATGGGAGCAGATTTGGAATATGCTGATGAACTCACTCTTGCAAGAGCTTTAGAAGGCAGAAGAGAAGTTTAATTATTAATTTTTTAATAAAGCGTTAGTATTGATCAAACAATATTCATTGCCAAAAAATTCAATTTGGTATAAACATTACCCTTTGCTTATAATATAATTTGTTTAAAATAATATTATTAATGGGTAAAAATTATGATTACCGGTAAAAATAAAAATGATCTGGTTGAATTATTTTCTGAAAATGCTATTCAGCAGCGGATTCAGGAACTTGCTGGCGGTATAAATCATGCCTTTTCGCAAAAAGAAGAACTTGTAGTGGTCGCGGTTCTTGCGGGGTCTATTTTATTTGCGTCAGACCTTGTAAAGCGATTAACCATGCCTGTTCAGCTTGAATTTGTAAGACTTTCAAGCTACGGGAACGATATAAAAACTTGCGGTAAGGTTAAACCCGTCGATTTAACACTGCCAAGCCTTGAAGGAAAAAATGTTTTAATTGTTGAAGATATCGTGGACAGCGGCTTGACAGCAAGATTTATAACTGACTATATAAAATTTCAGCATAAAGCCGGAACAATTAAATTTGCGACATTGCTGGATAAAACCTGCGCCCGCAAAACAGATGTAATCGTTGATTTCAGCGGGTTTGAAATTGATGATAAATTCGTTGTCGGATATGGCATGGATTTCAAAGGGTATTACAGAAATCTGCCTTATATCGGCTATTTTCCGCAGCGATAAACATGAATACTTTTGATTTTACAGCGGCATGCATAATTCCTACAGGAGTTGGAGCTTCTATAGGCGGATTTGCAGGAGATGCTTCGCCTTACATAAACCTTTTGTCGAAAGTTTGCCCGATTATTACTAATCCTAATTCCATAAATGCAGCCGTGTTTTCTGGAATTAACGATAATATTTTTTATGTTGAAGGCTTGGCAATAGACCTTTTTTTTAAAGGAGAACTTGCTCTTAGACCTTCAAAATATAATAAAATAGGCGTTTTATTCGACAAAGCAATTTCTGAAAAGGTTTTAAATGTTCATATAAATACAATTAACGCTGTTAAATCCACTTATGGAATGAATATAACAGGATATAAAATCACAAAAGAAGCCGTAGGGGTAGAATTTTTCGTTTCTGAATCAGGAATATCAACAGGTAAGCTAAATAATCCTGATTCCCTTATAGAAACTGCCCGGGAATTAATAGACGCAGGCGCGGAGGCGATTGCGGCAGTTTGTTTTTTTGAAATTCCTGAAAATGATGAGCAATATTCTTTAAAAGGCGGAGTTGATCCTGTTGGCGGAGTTGAAGCGGTTATTTCACATATTCTGACTGAAAAATTCAAAATTCCTGTTGCTCATGCTCCTGCTTTTGTGGAATCTGAGCTTATTATTGGTGGAAATATTGTTGATAAAAGAGTTGCGGCGGAATATATTACTCCAACGTTCCTGCCCTGCATTCTTAAGGGTTTATACAACGCGCCAAAGTTAATAACTAAAGATAAATTTGCTGATTGTGACATAACGGTTGATTCTGTAAAAGCATTAATTATGCCTTATGATTGCCTGGGCGGATTGCCTGTTTTTGCGGCATTACAAAAAAATATTCCTGTTATAGCCGTTCAAGACAACAAAACCGTACTTGACATTACGCCTGAAACCCTTGGCATAGAAGACAAAATAATTACAGCAAGGAATTATCAGGAGGCGGCAGGACTTCTTCTTGCTATGAAAAACGGGATTTGGTTTTAAGTATTGTAAATTTAATAAATATTTAATACAAAGCCTTGACTTAAGCGAGCAAAATAGTATAATTGATTAAATTCTAATATTTTTCTGGCATTTAAAATATTAAGTATAATTTTGATGAAAATAGTTATTACTTTTAAATTTCAAAATTAAATCGGGGAAAAACATGCAAAAAAAATCCGTCTTTTTCAAAAATTCATCAGCTTTTGATTCGTTTTCAAACATTGAAAACGAAAAAAACAGTTTTCTTTATGAATTAGCGCTGCAAAGAGGAAAAAAAAGAGGATGGTATCCTGTTAACTGGAATTTACAGGATTATTTGACCTATTTATTTAAAAGAGAATTTAAAATTACTCCTTAAAAGAGTTAAAGAATTATTACTGCGCCAATTCTATAAAGCTTTAATTTGCGGGCGTTTTGTCGGTGGCGCATGAATGAGTTAAAACTCCAGCTCATGACGTGTTTTTAAATGTTTAGAATTGAATTGCCATGAAAATTCAGGGCTGAGGAATATTCGCTGAAAATAAATAATATTAAGAAAAAATAAAATTTATTTTTGGTAAATTTTATAATAAATTTTAGTGGGACGGTGCTTTGCGCCGTCCCACTCTCTCAAGAATAGGCGGCTGGGGCTTCGCCCCAGCCGCCTATTTGCAAATTATAATTGAATTATAATTATTTTTCCTTTACCCTGCCTGAAATTAAAGTTACTTGTTTGTTAAATTTTATTTATGATAAACTTAAATAAGTGTGATAAATATTGGAGAGGTGGCCGAGTGGCTGAAGGCGGCACCCTGCTAAGGTGTTATGTGGGTAACTGCATCGAGGGTTCGAATCCCTCCCTCTCCGGTTTTTTATTTAATAAAAACCAATAAAATTAGAATGATTTAAAGAATAAAGAAATTGCGCCCGTAGCTCAGCTGGATAGAGTGTTTGGCTACGAACCAAAAGGTCGGGGGTTCGAATCCCTCCGGGCGCGGACTTTGCGAGATAAGGGTTTTAGCTATTTTCAAGACCCTTATTTTTATGCCTTAAAATGCCTATTGCGCAACTTTTGCGCAACTATCTTTTTTTAAATTTATTAATATTAAGTAACTCGAATTGCTATACTAAAATGAGTTTGAATTTAGGAAAACCGGCAAAGCCGGATTTTCCCAACTTCATCACTCCTGCTTCGCCATACCGCCCCTAACGTTTTAAGAAAAAATCCGAA
>JAKLDH010000138.1 GCA_022703625.1 Cyanobacteriota bacterium
TAAGCTTTCCTTTGCCTGGAACAAGTCTTACTCTAGCGATAGCAGTTTTTCTGCGTCCTGTTCCCGTATATTCTTTTATTGTCATTATTTAATTACCTCCAAATCTTTCCATACAACAGGGCATTGAGCTTCATGCGGATGCTCGGAACCGGCATAAACTTTTAATTTGTTAAATTGATTTGCCCCTAATGTGTTATGAGGAAGCATGCCTTTTACAGCTTTTTCAACAGGTCTTGTCGGAAATTTTTGTATCATATCTCTAAAACTTATTGATTTTAACCCGCCTGGATAGCCGGAGTGTGAATAATAAATTTTATCAGTTTGTTTTTTACCGGTTACTTTAACCTTTTCAGCGTTAATAATAATTACAAAATCACCTGTGTCAATGTGAGGTGTGTATTCCGGTTTGTGTTTTCCCCGTAAAATATTTGCGGTAAGCGATGCAAGCCTTCCAAGTTCTTTGTCAGCCGCATCAATAATATACCACTTTTGTTCTACTTCACGAGGCTTTGCAGAGTAGGTTTTGTTCATTTGTTGCCTCCATATTCATTAATTCATTCAGATTATATTTTTCATCATAGCCCACGCGCATTAATATCAATCCGTTTGGATCAGCGGTATTTCCCGCTTGCCGTCTATCTTTTGCCTTTAATACATCCAGCATTCTTTCAGCTTTATAAACGCCTTTTCCGATTTCTATTAAAGTGCCCACTATTATTCTAACCATATTATACAAAAAACGATTTGCAATCAAATCTATATAAATAATATCTGATTTTTTTCTGCAACTTGCGTACATGAGGTTGCATTCCTTTGCAGGATTGTCTGAATTTGTTTTTTTAAAACTTGTAAAATCATGACATCCTGAAATATAATTTAAAGCTTTTTGCATTTCTTCAAGGTTCAAATCATCTCGAATATGCGTACTTAGGTCTTTTAGAAATACTGAACGGGCTTGCCCGTTATTTATTATATATCTGTACCATCTAAATCTGGCGCTTTTTTGACTATGAAATGATTTATCAACTTTCATCAACTGTTTTACGCTGATATTAGAAGGAAGCATAGCATTTATTGAATAAATAAATCTTTTTTTATCGAGTTCTCTGTCTGTATAAAAATGTACAAACTGACATTTTGCATGGACTCCGCTGTCAGTTCTGCCGGAGAAAACTGTTTTTATTTCTTCTTTGGTTAATATTTTTATTACCCGTTCAATTTCAGACTGTATTGTTATTTGTTCAGGCTGAAACTGGCTTCCTGAAAAAGAAGTTCCGATATATTCAACAATTATGGCATATTTATTATTTTTTTCAGACATACTGCGAGGATTTAATGACTTTTATTGTAATTATAATAATCTTATAAAATTATTATAATTACAAATCACGATTGATATTGTATTTTGAATAAGTTTTCAGGAATTTATAAAAAGTTGTTTTTACAAAAATCATTTTTATTTATCGGTTTCTTTTATTGATTGGTAAAGATTACTGCATAACTATTTTTTATTTTGCATTTTGCGAAATTAACAACCCCATCCCCCATACCCCCTTCCCACACGGGAAGGGGGCTTTGTTTAGGTATAGGGGCTTCGCCCCTATACCCCCAATAAAATTTATTTCTGATTTTCAAAAACATTTTTTAATTTAAATAAGTTATGCAGCAGTCTTTGGTATAGAAAAAATATTTCTTGCTCGGTCTGACCTGACATAAATTATTTATAAGCGCTAAATGCTTATGCGGCGCCGATATCAAAAATACCGGCGCCGCATAAAGTTTTAGTAAGCAGGTTATTATGATTGGGAATTAGTCAAGATTAAACCATACATCATTTACTTTGCGTTTTTGTCCGTCTTTTGTTTCGTAAGAGCCGTGTTGAATACTTACAGCGTTGTCATTTATTCGTGGGGTCATATATTCAGCGTCTTCATATTTATCTTCATAATTTAGGTCAACTTTAAAGATATCGTTAAGACCTTCAAGATTAGACACGTTATTATCACTGATTAAACCTAAAGCAATATTATTTTGAGCTAATGCTTTTTGTAATTCTTCAATTAGTACATGATTTCCTTGAATAATATCAAGTCCGGTTTTTTGTTCAGCCGCTTCGGCAATTAATTTTAATGCTTCAAAACCATTTTCTGCATTTAATTTTTCGCCTGTGAACGGATTTATTGTTTCATTGCCGAATACTTCTGATCCGTCGATTTTGCCGTTGCCGTTAAGATCGCCCATTGCGAGCATTTTATCTCCGCCTACAGCAGCTCCATCAGCTTTTCCGTCATTATCAACATCAACGCCGATTCCGTGTTGAGCTTCTACACCGTCGTTATCCATATCAAATATTAAAGGAGAACCTGTGGAGTAATTTCTTTGGTTAAGAACATATCCTGTATTATTATTAACGGCTTGTTGATAAGCCTGTTGGTTTGTACTTGCGCTGCCTTGCAGGTAAAGGTAATTGCTGCCGCTTTGCGCTTGAGTTACTGATTTATATGCGCTGTCGCCGGAAAGCTGTTGATAGACGTGCATTAATCCGTCAGATTTACCTTTGGCAAGAACATATTTAGGAGCGCTGCTTGCGCCTAATTCCATTAAGTTAAGATTTTTAACTACATTATATTCATTTGGGTTTAAATTAGCTTTTAAGAATTCATCGCGCTGGTCTTTTGTTAAGCCTTCAAGAGCTTTATTAAGATCGATAACGCCTTTTTCAAGACTTGCGACTCTGTTTTGCAGACCATTAAGCTGGACTTGTTGTTGAGCAATAGCGCCCGCATTGTTAATTGACATTTGCGCAGCAGCTCTTGCAGCTTCAGCATTCGCTTTAATATCTTTATCCTGCTGGCTGTCGCTTAATTTAACTTTTGCCATTTCGCCGTTCAGAGCGTTCATCGCTGTATTAAGCGTAGCTAAAGCTTTTGTGTGATCGCCGTCAACTTTTTGAAGCTCTGCTATTGCATTGTTAATTGTTGTTATGGAATTATTAATTGTGGCTATTGCCTGAGCGTTATTAATAATAGCTTGCGCATTGTCCTGAGCAGCTTTTGCATTTGCCGCAATCGCTTTATCCTGATCGCTGTTTGTTAATTGAACGCCGTCCATTTCAGTATTCAACTTTGTTAATTCAGAGTTGAGGGTAGCTAAAGCTTGAGTATGATCGCCGTCAACTTTTTGAAGCTCTGCTATTGAAGTGTTAATAGATGTTATTGAAGTGTTTATATTGCCTATTTGGGCATCTCTTTGAATATCAGCCTGAGTATTTGCGGCTATATCTTGAGAATTAACAGTTATTGCCGTATTTTGCAATGTTACTGTTTGTATAATGCCGTTAACTAAATTAGTTAAGCTGTTTGCTGTATCTACATCCACATCATTGTTGATTGCTGTGGTTTGTATTGCGTCAAGCGTATCATTATTATTTAATTGTGTTTTTAATTGATTTATAACAGCTTGTGTTTGAGCCATATCCAGATCATTTGCAACAACTTGGGTTTGTAATGTTTTATACAGATTTTGTATTTGCGCGTCAGTTATGCCTAATGCTTGTAATTCGCCTTGCATATTAATGAAACCGGCATCTAAGACGTTTATTGCTTTATCATGTTGATCTAATTTAACTTCATGTTCCGCTGTGGTTTCTTCAATGGTTATAATTTGATCAACAGCGGCTTCTAACGAATTTTCAAGTTCGTATATTAAATCTGTATTATCGTCTGATTGTAATTTTAATTCGTCTATTACGCCGGCAAGTTCGTCTGTTTGAGCTTTAAGTTCACTGACAACTTTTGTAGTTATAGCGTCATTGGCAGTATTGTTTTTAATATCAGCAGCTATTACTGTTACTTGATCATTAATATCATTTATTTTAGTTAAACTTTCTTGAATAACAACTTTGTTTTGATCAATTTGGGCTTGCTGAGCAACGTCTTTTGCGTCATTGGCTTTTATAGCAGCATCCTGAGCAACGTTTTTTGCGTCATTAGCTTTTATAGCGTCATCTTGATCTTTATTTTTTGCGTCATCAGCATTTTGTTTTACTTCTAATTCTTCTATATCAGCGTCTTGAACAACGTCTTTTGCGTCATTGGCTTTTATAGCGTCATCCTGATCTTTATTTTTAATATCATCAGAATTTTGTCTTGTTTCTAATGCTTCTATATCAGTATCTTGGGCAACGTCTTTTG
>JAKLDH010000139.1 GCA_022703625.1 Cyanobacteriota bacterium
TCTTTACTTTTTTACAAAAAAGAAAAGAAAATGAACAAACGGTAAGTATTCTATTGCATGCTTGAAAGATGCTGTTGCGAAGCAGTCGGCGCTGTCCGCATTTCGCAAACAAGTTCAGCATGACGATTTTAGCGACGTTAAACAGTTAATTAAAAAATTACATAAAAAATATTATCGGTCTATATTAAAAAGCCTCTCTAAAAAACTCGATTTTTTGAAATTTTTATAACCGCAGGTAAATTTGTATAGCTTAAGTAATAAACAAAAAATTTTTACTTCTTATCTTTTTTATCAGGGGCGGGCAAAGCCAGCCCCTGATAAAAAAGGGTGGGTGGGCGGGAAAAAAAATAATTTTTTGTTACCCACTTAATTGCAAGTTTGCTTTAGTTTGGCTAAAATTAAAATATGGAAACGAATGATATTGTTGCAAAAGATAAAAAATATGTCTGGCATCCTTTTACCCAGATGAAAGACTATGAAACAGACTCTCCGCTTATTATAGACCGTGGGGAAGGGATTTATATATGGGATATTCAAGGAAATAAGTATATTGACGCTATTTCGTCATGGTGGGTAAATACTCTCGGACATTCGCGCCCGCGCCTTAATGAAGCGTTAAAACAACAGCTTGAAAAGATTGAGCATGTTTTATTAGCAGGATTTTCTCATGTTCCGGCAATAGAGCTTGCTGAAAAGTTAATAAAACTTATGCCTGATAATTTAACACGGGTTTTTTATTCGGATAATGGCTCTACAGCCGTAGAAGTTGCTCTTAAAATGGCTTATCAATACTGTCAACAATCCGGAAAAATAAAAAAAACAAAATTTGTCGCTTTAAAAAATTCCTACCATGGAGATACCATAGGCGCCGTTTCTGTTGGGGGAATTGATGTTTACCACAAAATTTATAAACCCATGCTTTTTGACATACATCAGGCAGAATCGCCTTATTGTTATCGTTGCTTGTTTGAAAAAGAGAAAAATGCCTGTAATATAGAATGTTTAAGCTCTGTAGAGGAAATTTTCAAGAAATACTCTGATGAAATAGCCGGAATTATCGTAGAACCCCTTGCGCAGGCGGCGGCAGGAATGATTATTTATCCCGCTGAATATTTAAAAAAACTTAGAAAACTTTGTGATGAATATGATGTTCTTTTAATAGACGATGAAGTCGCCATGGGCTTTGGAAGAACCGGCAAAATGTTTGCTTTCGAGCATGCCGGAATAGCTCCTGACCTGGTATGTCTTGCAAAAGGTCTTACCGCAGGGTATTTGCCGATGGCGGTTACAATTGCCTCAGAGAAAATTTATCAGGCGTTTTATGATGATTATGACAAATTAAAAACTTTTTTTCATGGTCATAGCTTTACAGGTAATCCTCTTGCGGCTAGTGTTGCGGTTGAGAATCTTAAAATTTTTGAAGACGAGAAAATTATCGAGTCAATTCAGCCTAAAATAAAGGTTTTAGGGGAAAATTTGCAAAAATTCAAAGAATTTGATTGCGTGGGAGATATCAGGCATATTGGCATGATAGGGGCAGTGGAAATAGTTAAAAATAAGACCACTAAAGAACAATACGAATTTAAAGACCGAATAGGATCTAAAATATATCGTGAAGCCTTAAATAACGGAGCGGTATTAAGACCATTAGGCAGTGTTGTTTACTTTATGCCTCCGTATGTCATTACAGAAGAGGAAATTGAGCATATGATTGATATTGGAGTTAAATCGCTCAAAAACGCTTTGTATTAAAGGCAAGTTTTGTATGCGGATAAAGACTGGCGTCATGTTGAGCGAAGCGAAACATCTCATGGCATGAATACAACAAGATTCTTCGGGCTAAAGCCCTCAGAATGACGAAATTGCAAAGCCTCAGAATAATGAAAATTTGAACTATTCTGATTTTTTTATTTATGGGTCATTTGTTCCTGAGGATTACACGTTGCTTCCCATTTTCCGCATGCGCCTCCCCATCTTGCGACAATTTTGCCTTTTACATCTTTAGGAGTTTTAGGCTCAAGACATTCAGGCTCTCCCTGAACTATTGTAATAACTTCGCAACTGTTAGCGCAATCGTTGCATTCATGAGTGAAAGACTTAAATGTAAAATCTTTAACTTCCCATCCTTTAAATTTAGTTTGAACGCCGCTAAATTGATAGTTTTCCATTGCAAGTATGGCGGCTCCGATTGCTCCCATAGTTTGATGATTCTGCGGAACAATAATTTCGGTATTAAGAGCTTCTTCAAAGGCTTTAACCATCCCTGAATTGGAAGCTACTCCGCCTTGAAAGACTATTTTAGGCAAAATTTCTTTTCCAAGAGCAAGATTGCTCAGATAATTTCTTACCAATGCCTGACATAAGCCGTATAAAAGGTCTTCAATAGGATAACCGAGTTGTTGTTTATGAATGAGATCGCTTTCCGCAAAAACTCCGCATCTTCCCGCAATTCTCGCCGGAGATGTGGATTTTAAAGCTGTAGGACCAAATTCATGTATCGGAACATTTAATCTGCTTGCCTGTTGATCAAGAAAACTTCCTGTTCCTGCGGCGCAAACCGTATTCATGGCAAAATCCGTTACGATAGAATCTCTTAAAATGATTATTTTACTGTCCTGACCGCCTATTTCAAGGATAGTCTGAACTCCCGGAACATTTATGCTAGCAGAAACAGCATGCGCTGTTATTTCATTTTTTATAACGTCTGCGCCGACAAGAGTTCCGGCAAGATGTCTGCCGCTTCCCGTTGTTCCCACTCCGAATATTTCATATTCGCATTTGGCTTGACCAACAAGCATTTCAAGACCTTTTTGCACTGCAATAACAGGCTTGCCGGATGTTCTAAGCATTATACTGTCAATATATTCTCCGGTTTCAGTTACAACAGCAAGTTTTGTCGTTACTGAGCCTACATCTATTCCTAGAAAAGATTTCTTTTTCATTTTCTACCCCAATTTATGTTTTAAAAGCAGAACTAATTTTATGTTAAAAATCTCCTTAAGTAAACATTCCATTTTGAAATTTATAGGTTAATCCGTTGAACTTTCAAGAAGGTTTTCGGTTTCTAAAGCGCAATTTAACCTTTTATGCATTGCTTTCCAGTTTGCATTTGCTAAAAAAGCCTTTATATACGCCTTTTTATCTGTTCCATAATCTGTCATAAACGCATGTTCCCAAGTGTCCATAATAAGCAGAGGTTTTATATAAGCCGGGACATGCATATTATGCTGGTCAATAATAAAATTGGAAATTTTTCCGGTTCTGTAATTATATCCCGTAACTGCCCATCCCGCTCTTGAAGACATTCCCGCCGCTTTTAAATCCTCAATATAAGCGTTCCAGTCGGCAAAATCTTTTTCTATAAAATCTATTAACGCCTGGCATGGCTCTTCATAATCGGCGGTAAGATTTGAAAAATACATCTCATGAAGAATTGCGCCGTTAAGATTATGCGCGAGTTCTACTTTTAAGCTTCTGTAGTCTGAATAATTATGATTTGCTGTTGAAAAATCCACATTTTTTAATTTATTGTTAACTTCGTTAAATTTTGCAACATATTTTTCATATAATTCGTTATGCTGTTGCAATTGTTTTTCGCTTATTCCTTCAAGTTTGTCGAATAAATAGCTATAATCTTTGATTTCAAACGTTTCAGATTTCATTAAAATTTTTTCTTTAACATCACTCATGGCAAAACCTCCTGTCATTAAAATAAATATCAAAACTATAAGTGTAATAAAATTCATTAATCTGTTCACATTGAACCGAGTTTCCGGTTCATCGCGTTTTTTTGTTAAATTCACTGCCAATAAGCGTGGAGCTGTCATTGCGAGGCATAAAATTAGGCGTATAAACGGTTAACCTGTTCCGAAGCAATCTTCCATTTGCGCATTTTAGCTAAAATTCATCAATAAAAAAAAATTGTATAAAAATTTTAAACGAAATTGATTGGTATATTGCTTTTATAGCTTGCTGGAAGATTGCTTCGTTAGTTATATTAAAGTATTTTAGAGGCATTATAACGCCTCGCAATGACAGCG
>JAKLDH010000014.1 GCA_022703625.1 Cyanobacteriota bacterium
GGCATGCGGCTCGCAGGCAAAGCCTGCGAGCCGCATAAAAAATTAAAATAAAATTTCAATCTATTTCAGCGTTTCGACTAATTAGCAATTCGAGTAATTATGAAGATTGTGATGCTGAACTTGTTTGCGAAATGTGGATAGCGCCCACTGCTTCGTTTCTTTTTTGTAAAAAATATTATCGGTCATAACTTGTTTTTAAACAATTTTTATAAGAATCCTTTAAAAAACCGTGTATTTGTGTATTAATAAATTTAATGTAAAGTAAAAAAATGAACAAAATGAACAAAAGAAGAGCCTCAAGAGAACTTGCCTTAATAACTTTTTCACAACTTGAAAAAGGCATTAAAAAAACTACAGAAATTGATATAGGAGATGTAATCCAAAAATCTTCCGTTGTATTAACCGGAGAAGCTGAAAATAACCTTAATTCAGCGGTACAGGAACTTGCAAAAATCAGAGAATTTGTCCAGAATTATGAACTTGAACATCCTGTAAACCTTGAAATATCCTACGAAATGGCATCTGTTCCCGTGGGAATTCCTCTTACCTCCGACATGCTTGGCAGGATTGACATGCTTTTAGAAGCGGCAGAAAAGACTTATTCTGCCATTGATCTCATAAAACTGGTTTCTTTCGGCGAAATCGAAGAAGTCAAAAGCTATGCAATACAACTTGTAAAGACTTTTATTGAAAACAGAGAAAAAATAGATAATCAAATAAAGGAACATTCTATAGGCTGGGATGTGGAAAGACTTGTGAAAATAGACAGAGATATTCTCAGAATTGCTATTGCGGAAATCATGTTTTTTAAAGATGTTCCATCAAGCGTTTCTATAGATGAAGCCGTAGAGCTTGCAAAAAAATACAGCGAACCTGAAAGCTCAAGTTTTATAAACGGAATTCTCGGTCATATTGTCAGGACAGAAACTCTTGATAAATAACAAAGGCAATAAAAATGTTTAATATATTCAAAAAAAAACCCGTTATAGAAGAAGATAAAGCCCAAACAGAAAATTCTTCGACAGAAAAAAAAGATTTTTTAGAGGAAAAAACTGAACAGCCTCGGGAAGAAAGCCGCAAAAACTTCTGGGGGATTTCTTTTTCAGGATTAAAACAGGTCGTTTCCAAAACAAATGAATTTTTATCAGAAAATGTGCTTTCTCTTGGAACAGGAAAAGAACAAATTGATGACGATCTTCTTGATGAAATGGAAGAAAGACTTATCAGAGCTGATCTTGGCGTTAATACAACCACATATATTATAGAAAAATTAAGAATTGTAAAAAACAAGGTAAAACCTTCAGAAATAAGGGATTATCTTAAAAATGAATTTCGGGAAATACTTCAGGCAGCCGGTTCAAACGAATTAAACATAAAAGAAGGTCAATTAAACACGTTTTTAATAACAGGAGTTAACGGTGCGGGAAAAACCACGTTAATAGGCAAACTTGCATACAGGTTTAATGTCGAAGGCAAAAAAGTTCTTGTGGCGGCAGGAGATACATTTAGAGCCGCCGCCGAGGACCAGCTTGAAATCTGGACAAAACGCGCCGGCGCTGATATTGTCAGACAGGATAAAGCTGATCCGGCATCTGTTGTTTACGATGCAATACAAAAAGCTAAAGCCGAAAACTATGACATTTTGCTTATAGATACAGCCGGAAGGCTTCATAACAAGTTTAACTTAATGGAAGAACTTCGTAAAATCAAAAAAATTATTGACAGAGAAGCTCCTGATACAACTGCGGAATCCATACTTGTGATTGACGCCACAACAGGTCAGAATGGTCTTAAGCAGGCGGAAGTTTTTAAGGAAGCGGTAAATTTAACGGCAGTAGGATTAACCAAGCTGGACGGAAGTTCAAAAGGAGGAATTGTTGCCGGAATTGCAAAAGAATTGGGACTTCCTATAAAGCTTATCGGGGTTGGAGAAAAAATAGAGGACCTCAAAAATTTCAACTCTGATGATTTTGTAGCTGCGCTATTTGGATAAGTAGCGCTTTGATTCTTTAATTATCAGGGTTTCGTCATTCTAAGTCTTTGCAATTTCGTCATTCTGAGGGCTTTAGCCCGAAGAATCTTGTTGTATATAAGCCACAAGATGTTTCGCTTCGCTCAACATGACGCATTCTTTCCATGATATCCTTCGCTCAGGATGACAGTTTTTGCGTTCAGATGACGGCTTCGGTTAATTAGCGACTCAAATTGATTAACTTTTTAATGAAGTTTGGTATAGTTTTTTAATTTCTTCAACAGGATTTTTGCTTTGATTTATTTCTTTTTCATGTTGAGGAATTTTTTTCCAAAGATTTTTTATAACAGCTTCATTTATAACCGGCGCGGTCTTATCAGTTTCAAAACCCAAATTAATACTGGGACATACTCTTTTCAGCATTGACACAACAGGATTTGTCCAAAAATTAATTTTATTTTTTACCATTTCGTCTAAATCGTCCACGCAAACTATAACAAATTTATCTACGCCGTTTTGTAAAAACAGACTAAGATCTTTTTTACTTTTACCTTCTGCGTTTGCTTTTTTGTCCACCGCCTCCATGACTTCTGCCAATCCTCTTCGAGCGGGTCCTTTTATGAAAGGTTCATCTAAACCTTTAAACAAGTGAATTCCCTGGAAACTTAAAGATTTATTTTTGTTTGATAAATTTGAAATCCGCATAATTTAGAAACCCTTTAATTTTTTTTACCCGCTTGAAAATATAAAGTATTCTCAAAATAATTTTTTACTGCTCATTTTAGTATAAATAACGTAAATTTTTTTTAAGAAATATGCTTTATTAATTTAAATAAGTATAATTTATATATAATTAAATTAAAACTTTTTATTTTCATGTTTTTACATTTATAGAAAGTAAAATAGGATGAAAAAATGAAAAAATTGTTTATCTCTGCGCTTTTTTTAAGTTTATTATTATTTCAATTTCCAATATTAGCTGTTAATAACATTTCCCGAATAAAAGCTCATAATTTTGTTCAGCTTTTATCGAATACAAGTAAATATGTAAAAATTGAAGGGAAAATTTACAGCTCTGAAATAACTGATGATTCAAAAGTGATTTTTTTAAACTTTGGCAAAAATTATAATACTTCATTAAGCGCGGTAATTTATAATTTTGATGTTCCTGCGTTTATTGAAGCAGGAATAGGACAGCCTGACCGATATTTTGAAAATAAAAAAGTCGTCATAGAAGGAATATTGAGAATTTCTAACGGCAAACCGGAAATTGTAATTAATTCTCCGAGCCAAATAAAAGTTCTTGATAAATAAGCCGCTAATTAACCGAAACCGTCATCCTTTTTATTTCCGGTTTTCAGGTATAAACAGCTTCTCCAATTAAGCTCCAGATAGACGCATCCTTTATTTTAACCTGGACAAGACTGCCGATTAAACTGCTGTCGCCCTTGAAATGAGTTACTTTAGCGCCTCTTGTTTTTCCGGTGAGTATAATTTCTCCGTTTTCTTCCTTAAAATCTTCCACAAGAACCTCAAGAGTTTTGCCGATAAAGCGTTCATGCGATTTTTTAACAGTTTCTCTCACTAATTTATTTAAAATATTAAGTCTTCTTTTCTTTTCCTCCTGCGGAACCTGATCTTTCCATACGGCGGCAGGAGTTTGTTTTCTGGGAGAATATGCCGCTGTATTGCAATGGTCAAAGACTACTTCTTTAATTATTGAAACCGTTTCCATAAACTGTTCGTCGGTTTCGCCGGGGAATCCGGCTATAAAATCAGAAGTTATAACAACATCAGGCATTGCCGTTTGGATTTTTGACACAAGATTAAGATATTGCTCTCTTGAATAAGGTCTTTTCATTCTTTTCAAGACTTCTGTACTGCCTGACTGCATTGGCAGATGAAAAAATTCGCAAACTTTTTCTGTATCCCTTACTGTATAAATTAATTCGTCGGTAATATCAGCAGGATGCGAAGTTACAAAACTGATTCTAAGAATCCCGTCTATTTTATCAAGCTGTTTAAGGAGATTTGAAAGATTTATATTGTCATCAGCTATGTCATTTCCGTAAGAATCCACGGTTTGACCAAGCAGAATAATCTCCTTAAATCCTTCAGAAGCTATTTGCCTTGCTTCCTTAATAATATCTTCAGGCATTCTACTGCGCTGACGACCTCTTGTATAAGGCACAACGCAATAAGCGCAGAAATAATCACACCCTTCAATTATCGGAAGCCAGGCTGACAAACCTTTTTTTCTACTCGGCGCAAAACTTTTTTCAGAATCAAAAGGAGTTTTTAAAACAGAGCAAATTTTAGGCTGTTTTTCAAGTTTTTCAAGTAATTGAGGCAGTTCGTAAATATTATGCGTCCCGAAAATTAAATCGACCTGAGGAGCTCTATGGAAAATCTTTTCTTTTGTCTGTTGAGCAATACATCCGCATATTGCAATTTTTATATCAGGATTTTTTCGTTTAAACTTTTTCCAGACGCCCAAATGGCTAAAAGCCTTGTTTTCAGACATTGCTCTAATGCTGCATGTGTTCATTATCAATAATAAAGCATCTTCAGGGCTTGTTACCTCATTATATCCCAGAGTTTCAAGAATTCCCGAGATTTTTTCCGAATCCGCTTTGTTCATCTGACAGCCAAGAGTTTCTATAAAAAAAGTTTTTTTATACATATTCGACATTTCGATTATTTTTACATTAATTCAAACTCATTTTAGTATAATATAAATTCGAAATTATTAATGTATACCAATCCAAATAAGTTTTCGTTAATTTGTTAAAAAGCTAATATCTACAGCCCGCGCCGCCCTGCGGGCGGCGCGGGCTGAGTAAGGGTATAGCGGGTGTTTTGCCTTTGGCAAAACACCCGCTAATCAAGGCTTTACAAAAATCATCCTTTTTATTTGCCGATTTCTTTTAATGATTGGTATAACTTGGTATTAATTGCTTATTTTTATCGCAAGGTTGTTATATAATAATATAATATAAATTTAGAAGATGGATAAGCTTTAATATACCTTGCTTAAAGAAAATTGAAGCTGGGAATTAAACGGAATAGAAGGAATTTAAGGAAATGTTTGAACATTCTTCAACAATTTTAGGACTTGATAAGGTTATTGTTGCCGGCATTATTCTTTTTATAGCTTATGTATTTATAGCTATTGAGAAACTTCCAAAAGCTACAGTGGCAATGCTAGGCGCTGCTATAACGCTTGTTTTGGGAATTGTTCCCGCAGAACATGCCTTTTCTCACGTTGATTTTGGAGTAATCGTCCTGCTTATAAGCATGATGATAATTGTTCATATTGCCGGCAGAAGCGGTGTATTTACCTGGGTCGCTTTTGAACTTTTAAAATACACAAAAGGCAAGCCTTTAAACATTCTCGTTGCTCTTGCTGTCTTCACTGCCATTGCTTCAGCGTTTCTTGATAACGTTACCACCGTTATTCTCATTATGCCGGTAACCTTTGTTATTGCGCGCGAATTAAAAGTTGATCCCATCCCTTTTTTAATTACTGAAATTTTAGCTTCCAATATTGGCGGAACCGCAACTTTAATAGGCGATCCTCCGAATATAATCATAGGAAGCGCGGCAGGATTGAGTTTCAATGATTTTATTGTTGAATTAACCCCGATTATAATAATAATATTTATTGTATGCTTGGCTGTTATAGCTTATATGTTTAGAAATGATCTGGAAACAACCCCTGAGCGCATGCAATATGTTGCAAATATTGATAATTCCGGAACAATTAAAGATAAAGAGCTGATGATAAGATCAATGATTGTTCTGGGGCTTGTAATACTTGGATTTATTCTTCATGACGCGCTTAAGCTGGAGGCATACACCATTGCTCTTTTAGGAGCAAGCGTTCTTTTGATTTTTGAAGCTCCAAAACAAGTTCTGCAAGATGTTGAGTGGCTTACGATTTTCTTTTTTATAGGTTTATTCATTATTATAGGCGGACTTGTAGAAACAGGAGGCATAGAATTCCTTGCCGGCAAGCTTTTAGACTTGACAAAAGGCGATCCTGTCTATACTTCAATGTTAATAATATGGGCATCCGGCATATTATCAGCAATTGTAGACAATATTCCGTATACAGTTACGATGGTTCCTTTAATTCAGGAGCTTCATGCCTCAATGGACATTTATCCGCTGTGGTGGTCGTTATCGTTAGGGGCATGTCTTGGCGGGAATGCGACAATAATAGGCGCGGCGGCAAATGTTATAGTTTCAGAATCCGCTTATGCTGCCGGACATCCGATTTCATTTCTTAGATTTATGAAATACGGCGCCTTTATAACCTTTATCTCTCTTATTTTGAGTTCAATTTACGTTTATTTTAAATATCTTGTTTAACTTAAAGGCGCCTCTAAGTTTTTAGAAGTGTAATTAACTTGAATTGCTAAATAAATAATTTTATATTTGGCGCAGCGGCTGGCTTCGCCAGCCGCTGCGCCGTTTTAAGGGCATGCGGCTCGCAGGCAAAGCCTGCGAGCCGCATAAAAAATTAAAATAAAATTTCAATCTATTTCAGCGTTTCGACTAATTAGCAATTCGAGTTAATTAAGCTATAATTAAATTAATTTTTTAAGGCGCGCTTTCTAAAGAATGAAAAAATATTTCTTTTTTACCTCCATAATTTTAATAATTTATTTTATAACAGCTGTATATAATCAGGCGGACTGGGATTTATGGCATCGTCTTGCGGCGGGCAGGCTTTTTTTTGAAACAGGTTCAGTCCCTAAACACGATGTTTTCGCGTATACTCCGGTAAAAGATTTGTGGATTGACCATGAATGGGGATCAGGAGCGCTTTTTTATTTTATCGGAGATCGCTTCGGAGATGCGGGACTTAGCTTTTTAAAATTCAAACTGCTCTTTTTGACGTTTTTACCTGTTTTTCTGCTAAACAAACTTAAATCCGAAAAATCTGACGGATACAGAATATTTTTTTACGCATTATTTTTCTATTCAATATTGTTCGGTTTTTTAAATATAATCCGTTCTCAATCCTTTACATTTGCTTTTTTTGCTCTCTGGATTTATCTGCTTGAGCTTATAAAAAGAGGAAACTACAAATTATTGCTTGTTTTTCCTTTGACAACAATATTATGGGCAAATCTTCACGGGGGATTTCTTGCGGGAATAGGGATATTGTTTCTTTATGGAATCGGAGAAATTTTTAACGGAAAAAATCCGACAAAATACTTTATAACAGCTTTCATTTGCGGCTTATCAAGTTTAATCAATCCTTACGGGGTGGAATACTGGAAATATCTTGAAGATGCCGTTACCCTTTCCCGAACTTTTATTACAGAGTGGCAACCGTTGGATTTATTTGGACCTTTTATTATTGCAATGGGCTTTAAGTTGTTTTTATTGATTACAATTGTTTCTATGATATATCTTTTGACTAAAAAACCCGAAAAAATAAACTGGTCAGAAGTTTTAATTCTTGTTGTCACTTGTTATCTTTCCGTTAAGCATATCAGACACAATGTGTTTTTTGTTATTGCTTCTGCGGCTTATATACAGGAATATTTCTATTGTGCCGTTAAGCATTATTTTTATATTCCTGAAAAAATTAAAATTTTAATTTCACATGCGTTTTTTTTGCGTTTAAATTTTTTCAAAGAGGTTTTAATCTACGGACTGATAGTTTTTGTAGGAATTTTGACAGTTATCTTTGTTCCCTTTAAAGTAAAGGTAAGCGATCAGAGATATCCTGTTAAATCTGTTGAATTTATTAAAAAAAACAATTTGTCGGGGAATTTGCTGGTATTATTTAATTGGGGCAGTTACGCATTATGGGAATTATACCCTGAATGCAAAGTAGCTATGGATGGAAGGTATGAGGAAGTTTATTCAACTTCGCTTGTAAATGAATCCGCAAGGTTTCATTATTTAGGAAAGGACTGGATTGATTTTATGAAGAATTATAAAGCGGATTTAATGCTTATTGATAAATCTTATCCTGTATTTAGCGAGCTTTTATTGCTGGATGACTGGAAATTAATACATCAGGATAAAATTTCCGCTGTTTTTATTTCTTTAGAAAAAAACAGGGAGAATTGGGTTATAACCGATGAGGAGTTAAATTCCGATAACGATATTTTTGAGCCAAAAAAAGCAAAAAAATAATATACCAATCAAAATAAGTTTTCGTTAATTTATTAACAAGCTAATTTAGGTATATAAAAAAATTTGCCTGATTTTTTTAATGATTTTAAAATAGTTAGTATGAAAAATATTCTGAATAAAAGAATAATAGGTCTTTTAATAAGCCTTATTTTTATAGTAATAATTGCCAATCAGATAGATATTGATAAAACAATAAAATCTTTCGGGTTTATGAATCCGATTTTTATAGTTCCTATAATCCCGATATACTTGATTTCCTTTATCTTGCGCGCATTTAGATGGAGAATCCTTCTTAATAAAGAGGATTTACAATTCAGTTCCCTGTTAAGTTCAATTTTTATAGGATTCAGCCTTAATTGTGTTCTTCCAGCCAGAACAGGTGAGATTTACAGGGCATATTTTTTCAGTAAAAAAGAAAAATTAAGTAAAACAAAAGTGTTTACCTCTGTAATTCTTGAGCGGGTTTTTGACGGTTTAACGCTTTTTTTAATGTTAATTTTCGCAATTTACTTTATATGCCCGGGCGATTTATTTTTTAAAATAGCTTTTTCGGCAGGAATAATGTTTTTAAGCGGCTTTATTTTTCTTATGATCCTTGTAAAAACCAAAGAAAGCGGCAACAAAAGAGAGCAACTCAGGAAATTATTAGCTAAAATTTCATCTTTTAAAAATTTGCCTTTAAAAATAAAGGATTTTAATGAAAATTTTTTGAATAAAATCTTTACAATAATTAATTCTTTTATAGAGGCGCTGGATTCTCTGAATTCCTGGAAACTACTGGGGAAATCAGTTCTTTATTCTTGTTTTATATGGCTTATGGAAGGGGCTTTTATGCTTCTTGTAATAAATAGCTTTGGATTGCACTTTTCTCTTTTAAATGCTCTTCTGGTACTTAGCGTAACAGCTTTTTCAACGCTGATTCCGGCAGGACCGGCAGGAATCGGACCTTATCAATGGGGATATATCATTGCCTTAAAAGTTTTTGGCATCGAACCGGAGTTGGGTTTAGCAATATCAATAATTAATCAATTATTATCAATTTTGCTGATTCTTGTGGCTGGATTTTTCTCGATATGGAAAAATTCTTTAAATTGGGGAGAAATAAAGGAGAATTTACAGGAAAAACAAAGTTCTCACGGATATTATACCAATCAATAAAATAAACCGGTAAATAAAAAAAATGATTTTTATAAATATTAGCTTTTTAACAAATTGACGAAAACTTATTGGGATCACTAGATAGTCCTTATTTTTTTAAAAACAAAAATATCAAAAAAATAAATATCTATTCAAAATGTTTTTTATCGTATATAATGATTATGTTAAAAAATAAATTGTTATAATTAAATTGATTTGAAATTTAAATTATAATCTTGTTTATTTTTATAAGTTAGTTTATATTTTAAAATGAGCAATAAGTTTAGTATTTTAAAAATAGAAATAAACAGTTAATTTTATTTAATGAAAGGGAATATCATGAAAAACAGAAAAGGTTTCACATTGGCAGAAGTACTTGTAACACTTGCTGTTATCGGTATAGTTGCCGCGTTGACAATACCTACACTTATTCAAAGTTCATCACAAAAACAGGCAAAAACATCTATTAAAAAAGCTATGTCAGTCTTAAATCAGGCTCTTGCAATGTCAATAGCTGAAAATAGTCTTGATGCAAATGCCACAAACCAATCAGCAGACCTTAAAGGTCTTTTTGGCACATATTTAAGCGCAATTCAATCTACTGATACTTCCATTACGACTGCTGATGGTATGAAATATACATTTTATAAAGCAGATGGGATTAATAATTGCAAACTGCCTACTTATAACCACCCTGGCGCTACCGGCTCAGACGCAAATTGTATGATTGAGCTTGATATAAATGGAAATGCAGGTAGTAGTATCCCTTCAAATATTGCCGCTTATAGTGATCTTTATTACTTTATCGTATCCGGATCCTCTATAGTCCCAGTTAATGCGAGTACTGGCACTCCTTTTGATCCAGAAGGAATTGGCGATTTCACGGCATCTACTGCTGGCGCTGTAGATAACGTAGCTATTGACGCTCTTATTAATTAATTTTTTAAAGATTTAAAACAAAAAACTCTCTGTAATTCAGAGAGTTTTTTGTTTTTCTGATTTTTGATATATTCTTATAATAAGCTCCCTCTTAAATAAGTAAAAGATAAAGATTTTTAAGGATATGATTAAAACACTCTATATAAGAAATTTTGCGCTTATAGACGAACTGAAAATAAATTTTGAGAATGGGCTAAATATATTAACCGGAGAAACAGGCTCAGGTAAAAGTATTATTATAGGCGCAATAGACATTGCCCTTGGCGCAAGAGCTTTTAAAGACCAGATTAAAACGGGATCGGAAAAAGCTTTTATTGAATTAACGCTGAATCTTGATAATTCATTCCCTGTCAAAATTCTTGAAACCGAAGGAATAGAAACAATTGACGGCAATAACCTGATTATTTCAAGGGAAATAGCTCCTTCTTCCACAAAATCAAGGATAAACGGAGCTTTGGTAACGCAAAATTATATTCAGGCATTAAGAAAATATTTGCTGGACATTCACACGCAGCATGAAAGTTATAATTATATAAATTCCGCCGCGCACATAGAGCTGTTGGACAGCTACGGACAAACAGATTATGGCAAGCTTTTAAATGATTATACAGAAACTTTTCGTGAGTTAAAGACAGCTAAAAAAGAGCTGGAAAAAGCTCAAGTAGCCGCACAGAATAATGCACACAAAATTGATTTTCTGAACTTTCAGATTGACGAAATTAAAAAAGCAAATATCGAGAATATTAACGAATATGAAGAATTGTTAAATAAAAGATCGGTTCTGGTGAATGCGCAGGAGCTAAAAGAGTTGACATTATCGGGATACAGCGCTTTATACGGCGAAGATAAAAGTATAACAGACTCTTTAAGTTTAATTCAGAATAAATTGTCAAAAGCTTCTCAATTTGACGAAAAGCTAACGGAATTAACTGAAATAATCGCATCCTGTAAAATAAATCTTGCGGAAACGGCTAAAGAACTCAGGAATTATTCTGAAAATCTTGAAACAGACCCTCAAAAACTTTATGAAACTGAAGAAAGAATAGAAATTCTGGAAAAAATAAAGAAAAAATATGGTCCTGAATTATCCAATGCGCTTGAAAATCTTGAAAATTTTGAAGCGGAATTTAATGAAATTAATTTTAGCGATGAAAAAATAGTTCAACTGAGTAAGCTGGTGGAAGATTTAGAACAAAAAGCCGACAAACAGGCTTTAGAATTGTCTGATTCAAGAAAAAAACTTGCTGAAAAGTTATCATTATTGATTCAGGAAGAATTAATAAAGTTGGAAATGCCGAAATCAAAGTTTTATATAAATGTAGAGTCTGGAAAAGAGCTGGGAATAAATGGATATGACAATGTAGAATTCTTAATATCAACAAATACGGGCGAATCTCTTAAATCGCTGGCGAAAATTGCCAGTGGAGGTGAAATTTCAAGAATAATGCTGGCGATAAAAAGTATTTTTGCCAGATCGGATAAAGTTAATACGGTAATTTTTGATGAAATAGACGCCGGAATAAGCGGAAAGACATCTCAAGCAGTTGCGGAAGCTTTATCAGAGCTGGCCATCAGTCATCAAATCGTGTGCATTACTCATCAGCCAATAATTGCAGCAAAAGCAGACCGACATATATATATTCAAAAAACTTATAATGAAACCTCAACAAAAATATCCACGAGTGTTTTAAACGGGGAAGAAAGACTAAAAGCCCTTGCAGGACTTGCAAGCGGCTCTGAAGAAGACGAAGACTCTCTCAATTTCGTCCGTAAGCTATTATCTCAAGCTAAAAACTGATATTTATAAAATTTATTTTATCCCGCACTTCCACTGAAACAGGCGATTTTTCTTTTATAAAATTAACGATAAGTTCCTGAACAATCGCTCCGGTATGATTTATATTAATTGCATTTTTAAATTGCACATAACCATTCCCTCCATTAAACATATAATCGTTTATTGCAAGCTTATAGTATTTGTCATATTCAAGCGGTTTGCCGTTAATTTTAATGTCAGAAACTCTTTGCCCTTCTTGTATAATACTTAATCCGTCATCAGAAAGCTTTTGAGGAGGATTAGCAAGGTTAATCGTATATTCAAGTCCTATACTCTGCAAAAATCCGCCATTTTCGTATGGATACTTGCTTGAACTCGTTTCTAAAACTGACTTAAGATCACTTCCTTTTAACTCAACAGTTACAATGGTGTTGTTAAAAGGAAAAAGATTTATGATATCCGCTCTGCTGACTTGACCAGGACCGATATGTTTTTGCAATCGTATACCACCGCTATTTTGGAGCGTTACATCAACTTCAGGGAACTTATGCCTGATTGATTCTGTTACAAGACCGCCTGTTTTGAGAAGAGAGGTTCTTATTTTGTCTTCCTCTTCTCCAATAGTGAAATTTATCTCTCCGATTATTTGATTTTCATATTGCTCAAGGTTTTTTGCCATATTAGCTATTTTATCTTTAATCGTAATATCCTCTTTGACGGTTTCATCAATTGGAATTAAGTTATAATAATAATTTTGAATTTTTTTGTCTTTTATTTTAATATCCAGCCTGCCTAAATAGACTCCATATTCTCCATTTTGAACTACCAGCGTTTTATCCGATTTTTCATTATAAATTTCAGGCTGTTTTAAAAGCGTATGAGAGTGTCCGCCGACGATAACGTCAAGCTCAGGAACGCTTTGAGCTAATTTTATATCTTCTGAAAGTCCTTCATGCGATAAAACTACGATTAAATCTGCTTTGGAATTGATTTTTTCGACAATATTTCTTGTAACCTCAATCGGATCAAGAATTTCTACATTTTCGAGTTTATTAACAAGGATTTTCAGCTCAGGAGTAATTAAACCGATCACAGCCACTTTAAAACCGTCATAATCCTTTATTATATAAGGTTTTAGCATAGCCTGAAAGTCTTTATCGCTTGTAAATTTAATATTTGCGCAAACAAAAGGGAACTTTGCCTCCTTTATTATTTGTTTAACGATGCTTAAACCTTTATCAAACTCGTGATTGCCAAGCGTTCCAACGTCATATCCAGCCTCATGCATAAAATTGACGTCGGGTATGCCGTTATAAAAATTGAAAAATATTGTTCCTTGGGCAAAATCACCTGCATCAAGAGTTAAAACATTTTTATTAACACTTTCTATAGTTTTTATTAAAGCGGCTCTTCTTGCAAATCCGCCGACTAAATTTTTTCCGTCCTTGTATATATAGGGTTCAAGATGTCCATGAGTGTCATTTGTATACAATATGGTTATATAATTTACTTTTCCAGCTTTAGAATAAGCTAATTCTCCTGTTAATATGATAAAAAATGCAATTATATATACTAATAATCTTTTAAACAAAAGCTTTTTCATAGCTAAAATATTCCTCAACACTTCCTGAACTAACTTTGTAGAGTTTTTTATCTTTTAAAAACTCGTTATTAAAGGCTGAAACGCTAGTGGTTGTGATTATTGTCTGCGTCCCTTTGTTTATTGATTTTAACAAAAATTCCTGTCTTTCTGTATCAAGCTCTGCCAGAACATCATCAAGCAACAGAATAGGGCTTTCTTTAATTATTTCCTCAAGCAAGTCGATTTCAGACAACTTCAAAGCAAGCGCAACAGTTCTTTGTTGTCCTTGAGAAGCAAAATTAACCGCATTTTTGCCGTTTATCATAAACCCAATATCATCTCTATGAGGTCCTATAACGGTTTGAGCCCGTATTATTTCTTCTTTTCTTTTTTTCTCAAAAATTCCTTTAAAAACCTCGAAAATCTTATCGGATGTCGGAAGTTCATCATTAATTGCGTCAAAATCTCCTGTTATAGAGGATTCATAAACTATTTTTAAATCTTCCTCGCTTAATGAGATACTTTTATGCTTTTGATACGCCTTCTCCTGTATTTCTCTAAGATATTTCATTCTTAAATGAATGATATTGCTCCCTGAAACTGCAAGTTGTTCATCAAGTACACTTAAAAGGTCTTCTTGTTGTGTAGATATGCTAAAATTACTCTTGAATTCCTTTAATAGATTATTTCTTTGTATTCTAATCCTTGAATACTTGCTTAATCTGTCTTTATACGCCGGATAAATCTGGCTTATAGCGTCATCAAGCCATTTTCTTCTGTCTGAAGGCGATCCTCTTAACAGCAAAAGGTCTGATACGGTAAAACTTACAACCAATAAATTCCCTAAAAAACTTGAAAAAGAGGTCTTTTTTAATCCGTTAACTTTTAAAATCTTTTGTTTTGGTGGATTTAAAAGAATTTTTAGCTCTATATCTGTGCTATGCTTAAATAAATTAGCTTCTATAATGCATTGATCACATCCCCACTTGAGTATTTCATTGTCAGTTCCGGTTCTAAATGAGGAAAGTGTAGCAAGATAATATATCGCTTCAAGCAGATTTGTTTTCCCCTGGGCATTTTTGCCTATTAACAAGGTCGTATTCGCCGTAAAGTCTATTTCGCAGGATTCATAATTCCTTAAATTTTTAAGTTTTAATTTTTTTAAAAACATACAAACTTATCGATCCATTTTTTTAAAAACCCATAGCCGATTTCGCCGCTTTTTTCCGGATGAAACTGAAATGCTGAGATGTTTTCATGCTCCAGAGCCGCTACAAAGTCCCCATTGTAATCGCAATAAGCGGAAACAATTCTCTTGTCATCAGGTATAACGTGATATGAGTTGACAAAATAAACATAATCATCTGATAAAAAGGAATTATTTTGAGTTGTTTTAAGCTTATTCCATCCTATTTGCGGGATTTTGCCATGCGTAAACTTTACAACTTTCCCGGGGAAAATACCAAGACCTTTAACGTCAGCCGCTTCTTCGCTATATTCGAATAAAACCTGTATCCCCAGACAAATTCCAAGAAATGGCGTACCTGATTTTATTTTTTCAACTGTAATTTCAGTCAAATCCTTTTCTTGCAGAGCGTTCATGAACTGTCCAAAATGCCCTTGCCCAGGCATAATAAGACTTTTAGCATTTTTAATGTCTTCTTTTTTATTAGTTACAAGATATTCACAATTTAGAAACTCCAAAATATTTGTAACACTCTTTAAATTTCCTGCTCCATAATCAAGGATTGTTATAACAGACAATTTTTCACCTCTTTTGTTGATATTTATATTTTATTATAACAAAATTATTAATTCAAACGATATCGCTTTTAAAGTCAGCCATCCTCTATTTTTATGATTAAAATTTTCAAAAATTTCATTATAATTTAAAAGATTATTTAAAATTGCTCTGCAAAAGGAGAAAAAATGCTGGGAACAGATTGTCCTTTCTCTCAAAAAGAATGTAATCGGGCTTGCGCTCTATTTAACACCATATCCCTACAGTGCAATATCAATATTATTGCGGATCGGCTGTTAAAACTTTCAGAGAAAGTGTCTGAAATTCAAGAAAAACAGCAAAATTAACGCGTTAAAAGGTCTTTATTATTTTATAATAGGTATCTCTTTGCGCGGCTTGAAATCCGGCTTTTTGAATGTTCGTTATAATCTCCTGTACACAAGTATTATTCGAAATTCCTGCCGCTTTAACTACATTCTCCTCAAGCATGGTTCCTCCAAAATCGTTTGCTCCAAATCCAAGAGCAATCTGCGCAATTTTTAATCCCTGAGTAACCCATGAAACCTGAATATTAGGAATATTATCAAGAACCAGTCTTGAAATTGCAAGAACTTTTAGATAATCAAAAGCTGTATTATTAATATTATTGCTTAATCCATAGAAATTTCCTGCGGGAACAAACGTCCAAGGGATAAAAGCGGTGAATCCTCCGGTTTTTTCCTGAAGCTGTCTTATTTTTAACAAATGTTCCGCAATATGTCCCGCAGATTCGCCAAATCCAAAAACCATCGTGGCTGTAGTTTTTAGCCCAATATTATGAGCTGTTTCCATTACATCAAGCCATTTTTTAGAACATATTTTGTTAGGACTTAATTTGTGTCTTATGTCATCGCAAAGAAGTTCTGCTCCTCCGCCTGGAATAGAGGATAAGCCGCTTTTTACAAATTCTTCAAGCAATTCTTTTACGCTTAAATTATTGTTTTCCGCTATAAATACTATTTCCGCAGGAGAAAATGCGTGTATCGCAAGATTAGGGAAATCTTTTCTCAATTTTATAAGGAAATTTGTATAATATTCAAGCGGTAAATCTTGATTTAAACCGCCTTGAAGCAATAGCTGTGTTCCTCCTGCCGATACAAGTTCTTCGGTTTTCTTTTTTATTGTTTCATAATCAAGTATGTATGCGTCTTTGTCCTCTTTATTTCTGTTAAATAGGCAAAATCGACACTTACAGGAACAAATATTAGTGTAATTCACGTTTCTGTCGATTACAAAAGTAACCGGCGTTTCTTCAGGATGAATTTCACAGCGTTTTTGATTTGCAAGAGCCCCAATATTTAATAGGTCAGGGCTTTCCAGAAGCGTTGCAATTTCAACAATATTGTTAAGTTTTAATTGTAATTTTGTCATAATAAATTATCTTATCACAAACGCTACACTTGCTTATTTGCTTGTGTTAAACTACAAATAAATACACTACGGTATAATTTATCAACTACGACTCAGGACTTAATTTCAATGCCTCATTACAGAACACGGGCTATAAACTTAAAATCCCATAACCTCGGGGAAGCTGACAAAATAATGGTCATGTATTCCAGAGAGCATGGAATTATCAGGTGTGTCGCAAAAGGCGTCAAGAAAACAAAAAGCTCTCTGGGCGCAAGAATGCAGTGCCTTACAGCCAATAATCTTTTGATCGCAAAAGGTAGAAATCTTGATATAGTATGTCAGGCGGAAAATTTGGAATGTTTTGACAAAGTAAAAACAGATCTTACAAAGCTTTCTTATTCTTTATACTGTACAGAATTAATCAGTCATTTCGGCACAGAAGGCGATTCCAACAGTGCGGGGATTTATGACCTTTTGTTTGAAACCTTTAAGAATATTTCTGTTTTTAAAACCACAGAAGAGGTTTTATGGGCTGTTTTAAGGTTTAAATTAAAGCTGGCTGAGTATCTTGGATATGCCGTAGAGCTTGAAACCTGCGCAAGATGCAATAAAACAGAGCAAAAATATAAAACTTATCACTTTTTCTGCGCTGATACAGGCGGCGTAGTATGCAGCGAGTGCTTCCTTAAAAGCCGTAAAACCTTTGAAATAGATAATCGCCATATTAAACTTTTTAAAGACGCGCTAAATTACGATTTCCCTTTTGAATCTGAATATTTTGATAAAAATCTTTTATTTTCAAGTTTTAATATATTAAAGGAATTTATTTCCCTAAGGTCTGACAAAAAGTTGAAAACACCGGCAATAATTGAGCTTTTATGTTAAATATACAAGAAAAACCCAATAAACACATAATGGAAGGCGCTGTGAGCAGGCTTGAATCTATACAAGAGCAAGGATACAGAGCTGTTCTCAAAAATAAAAATTTTCTTGCCCTCTGGCTTGGTCAAATATTTTCACAGCTTGCGGACAGAGTGATTTTTGTGGTTTTTGTAGCGGTAATAGCGCATAATTTTTCGGTTGCGACCAAGTATCAAAGCCTGCTTTATATTGCATTTACGCTGCCTGCGATATTTTTTACCGCTATAGCAGGTGTATTTATTGATAAATGGAACAAAAAACATGTTTTAATCTTTACTAATATTATAAGAGCAGGATTAATTCTGGCATTACCCTTGTTTAGCAACACTTTGTTCGGAATTTACATTCTAGCATTTCTTGTTTCAGGCGCAACACAGTTTTTTGCGCCAGCTGAAGCCGCTTCTATTCCACTTATGGTGAAAAAGTGCCAGCTTATGTCAGCGAATTCCCTGTTTACTGCCACGATGATGGGTTCTATAATTTTGGGATTCGCTCTTGGCGATCCGTTAATCAATATTTTCGGTCTTAAATATGTAAACGTGGCAATTTCAGCGTTTTTTCTCATTTCAGCCGGGTTTCTTGTTTTAATCAAATATAAAGCCGGTGAACACGAAAAAATACAACACCAAACATTTAGAGAGTTTTTTGAGGATTTTAAAATAGGATTTTCGTATATAAAAGCCAGCAAGGTTACGCTAAATGCTCTTTTAAAGCTAACCGCGCTGTTTTCAATAGTCGTAATGCTTTGCATCCTTTCTATAAGCATAAGTCAGCAGTTGCTTTACCCTGATAATTATAAGCTGGGGGCTCAAAAATTTGTTTATATTGTTGCTTTCAGCGGCGTCGGAATGATTTTAGGAGCAATAACAGCCGGAACCGTATTAAAAACCGCAAACAAGCTGATTATTGCCTTTGCAGGGTTTGCGATTGTTGGAATAAGTCTTATTTTTATGAGCGGAATAGAGTTTATTCCTAATTCTTTACATATTCCGATAAAAGAACATGTGGTTTGTGGAATTTGTCTTGAGCCGTTTAATTTAACCGCTCGAATGATATATTCCTATATTATAGCCGGAATAATCGGCTTTGGTTGCGCAATAGCGGCTATCCCCGTTCAAACTATTTTGCAGACAGTAATGCCTGAACAGATTAGAGGAAAAATTCTAGGCATTCAATTCACGCTTTTAAGCGCAACTTCCACTTTACCTATTCTTATTGCGGCTTATGCCGCTGATTTGCTTGGAGTGGCAACAATACTTATGATTACCGGTATACCTATTGCTCTATTTGGTATTTGGGGTATGTTTAGAAATACAAGGACTTTACGGAAAAGTAACTGATAAAAATGGTTTTATTTAATAAATATATAGCAAATAAAAAGAAAAATTTTGCGCCCGGAAATAAAATATATCTCTCATTAAGTAGTGAAGGATTCGGGCATTCAAGCAGAGGCTTGGCTATTGCCAGAGAATTTCCGAAAAATGACATTATAATCGGAACATACAATTATGCTCTTGGTAGATGCAGAAATGCCGGCTATAACTGCGTGGAGCTTCCGCAGGAATTGAAACTTATCGGAGAAAAAGGCGCTTTTGACGTTAAAAAGACAATAATAAAGAACCACTCCTGGGCATTGACGTTTAATAATATTATAAATAAAGAAATAGAAGCGATCAGAGAAAACGGAGCATCCTGTGTTATTGCGGACGGAAGACTTACGCCTGTTATGGCGGCGGAGAAACTTAGCCTACCTTGCGTTGTTATTACAAATCAAAGCGCATTTTATCCTTTTTTTGAAAGAGATTCGGCTCTGATAAGAGTTTTTGGCAGATCGTTTGACTGGATAATGAAAACCTGGCTTAGTTCAGCCGAAGAAATTATGATTCCTGATTTCCCGCCGCCTTATACGGTTTGTTTGCATAATTTAAGCAGAAATTTCAAGGTAATGAAGCGTACAAGATTTGTAGGACCGCTTGTGTCTTTTGATCCCGATAATATTGAAAAAATTGAAAAACCCGCCAAAAACTACATAGCAGTAGCGTTAGGCGGACATTCCTACAGAAAACCTCTTCTTGATAATGTTATTGAAACTTCTAAAAAACTTCCTGATACCCATTTTGATGTATTTACAAGCCTTGATGCAAATAACCTGCCTGATAATCTAAAAATTCATCGCTCAGTTTCTAATATAGTTCCATATCTTAATGCGGCTGATCTTGTCATATCACAGGCAGGACACAGCACGGCTATGGAACTTTTAACTCTTGGCAAACCTTCAATAATCGTTCCTGATTTTAAACAAATTGAACAGGAAAACAATGCTCGAAGAATGGAAGAGTTAAACGTCGCTGTTAAGCTTGAATACGCAAATCTTTCTCCTGAAAAGCTTGTGGACGCTGTCAAAAAAATAAAAAGCGAATCAGTATATCAGGAAAATGTAAATAAATTTAAAGAATTTGCAAAGGAATTTCAGGGCGGGAAAAAGGTTGCAGAAGTTATTCAGGATTATTCAAAACGTTTGCATTATTATTAAAAGTTGTTATAAAATGTGTTAAATATAAATTAGAAGAGTATGTTGATTACTAGAATTATAAAAGAGGTAAGAAGATTGAAGGACAGATTAACCTTGGCAATATTGCTTGTCATTTCATGGATAATACTGTTTATTTTCCAGAAATACATGCCGATTCAGTCAGCGGTTTATGTTCTTTTTTGCTTTATGTTTCTTTACAGCCTGCTTATTTATATTGGTGAGTTTCACAAAAAAAGAAAGATTAAAAAACTCATAAAAAAGGGGCTTTATAAAGATAAAAGTCTTGAAAATGCTGATTATGAACCATTTGTAAGCATAATTATACCTGCTCATAACGAAGAAAAAGTTATAAAAAGCACGATAGAAAACATTTTAGCGGTTGATTACACTAACTATGAGCTACTTATAGTTGATGACAGAAGCGATGATTCAACGGCGGAAGTTTTAAAAGAATTAAATGCCGAAAATCCGAAAATAAAATATTATATTAGATGCAAAAATGCTTTCCCCGGTAAATCCGCAGTTATGAATGAAGCGTTTTCTATGACTCAAGGGGATATTATCTGTATATTTGATGCTGATGCAAGAATAGAACCGGATTTCTTCAAAAAAATATTGCCGTATATGGCAGAACCGGAAGTAGGGGCTGTTCAGGCAAGGAAAATCATTAATAACCGTGAAATTAACTTTTTGACAAGATGTCAGGATAATGAATATATACTTGACACACACTTTCAAACCGGTAGAGATTCTATAAAAGGAGCTGTAGAGCTTAGAGGCAACGGGCAACTTATCAAAAGAAAAGCTTTAGTCGATATTGACGGCTGGAATAACTTTACAATCACGGATGACCTCGATATATCCACACGTCTTCACCTTTCTGGATGGGATATAAGATTTGCGGAAGAGGTAAATGTATATGAAGAAGGGATAACAGGTTTTTTAGCTCTTTTAAGACAACGAAGAAGATGGATAGAAGGCAGTATAAGAAGATATCTTGACTATTCTCTTGAAATTTTAACCTCCAAAAAGATACCTTTAAGAGTAAGTATAGATATGTTCGCTTTTATTTCCGAATTTATTTTTCCTGTGTGGCTTTTATCCGAATATTGTATTCAAGGATTCCGATATGTTAAAGGAATTGAGGACAGCATTCTCTATACGCTTTTATTATTGCCTGTTCTCGCGCTTTTTTTTACATCAGGTCTTGTTTTCAGTTTAAAAAAATATAAACGTTTTCCAATCCTGAAAACGCTTAAACAGAGCATTGAAACAGGAATTTATATGGTTTTTATCTGGGTTCCTATGGTTTCTTATATTGTTTTAAAAATAATTTTTTCAGAAAGAACAATGGATTGGGGCAAAACTGACCATGGCGCGGATATTTCCGACAAAAAAACAAATACTTACTCTTATTAAAAAAATTTAATATAATATTATAATAGTCTTTATATTAAATAAGGAAAATATTATGAAATGTTTGATAATTGATGATGACGCTTCTTGTTGCAGTATGTTTAAAATGGCTCTTGACAGACAAGGAGAATGTGATACTTGTTCTCTTGGTTATGACGGAATAAATGCTCATAAAAAAGCTCTTTTTTCAGGACAGCCTTATGATTTGATAATTATAGACATTATTCTTCCTGATATTAATGGACAACATGTTTTAGAATGTATACGAACAGAAGAAATAGTAAACAAAATAGATGATATTTTTCAAACAAAAATTATTCTTACAACGTCGCTTGATGACGAAGAAAACAGAAAAATGGCGCAGGGGTTAAAAAAAGGTAAAGAGGCTTATTACATTAAATCTTTTGCAAATGAAGGTTTAAGAGAAATCTTAATGGAACTTGGTTTTTATTTTAATTAACTTGAATTGCTAAATAAATAATTTTATATTTGGCGTAGCGGCTGGCTTCGCCAGCCGCTACGCCTTCTTAAGGCATGCGGCTCGCAGGCAAAGCCTGCGAGCCGCATAAAAAATTAAAATAAAATTTCAATCTATTTCAGCGTTTCGACTAATTAGCAATTCGAGTTAATTAACGTAAATTTAGTTTAAGTCGGACTTGCAATAGACTGGAAAAAATTTAAAAAATATGAAAAAATATAAATATGAAAACCCTTTGCGTGGTTGCAATGTTTTGATCCTACAAATTTTTCTTGAGGGAGCTCTAACTCCAGTAAAGTGACGTATGCCTGATATAATATCAGTAAACGAATAACCTTTGCGGGCGGGCACCCACCTGGTTTGATCACCGGGTATCAAAACTTCAGCTGCGCAGGGGGTTTTTATGATATGCTATAATTTAAATTTATTTTCATTTGAGTATAATATTTTTTTATGAGTACACCTTTTAAATTTATTGCTGAAAATTTATCTGACACTAAAAAATTCGCTGAAATTTTATCAAAGTTTATTAGCTCTTTAGGAATTTTAATATGTTTATATGGTGATATCGGGTCTGGTAAAACAACTTTTGTAAAATATCTGGCGGAATTTTTAGGAATTAAACAAAAAGTTACCAGTCCAAGTTTCGTTATTCTTAACGAATACCATTCTCCAAAGACGTCTTTATACCATTTTGATCTGTATCGACTTGAAAAAGAAGGCGTTGACACTATTATTGATGAGCTTTCAGAGTATACGGAAAAAGAAAACTCAGTAACAATAATAGAATGGGCGGAATTTTCGTCTGATAATCTCCCTAAGAATAGGCTTGAAATACAAATTAAATATCTTGACGAAACAAAGAGAGAATTTTTAATTCGAGGATTTGGGGATAAAAATATTTCGATTTTACAGAAGATTGCTGATTTATATTGTTTTTTGAGAAAATAATCGTTAATTTGTTAAAAAGCTAATATCTATAGCCTGTGCCGCCCTGCGGGCGTTTTAAAGCTAACTTAACTATGCGCCAGTATAACTTTTGGGTAAGAACCTAAAAATCTGTAAAAACTTACAAAAGGCGTGATTTTTCCGATTGCTCGCTGAATATTCTCGTCTTGTATATGTCCTTCAAAGTCCACGAAAAATGTATAATCTCCAAAAACTTTTCTGGAAGGTCTTGATTCAATGTAAGAAAGATTTATATTGTTTTCTTTAAACACAGACAAGACATCAACAAGGGCTCCAGGCTGATTATTTGTTGAAAAAGCAAATGAGGTTTTGTCTTTACCGGTTGGAGAAGGAGTGGAAGACCCAAGAGAAATAAATCGCGTAAAATTATCTTTTTCATCGTTGATATTTGAACAAAGAATGTTTAATCCGTAAATTTCAGCGGCTTTTCGGGAACCTACAGCCGCATAAGTTTCAGGAAGTTCAATTAATTGTTTTACCGCTTCAGAGGTGCTTTGAGCCGCTATTTTTTGCGCATTCGGGAAGTTTCTTTCCAGAAAATACCTGCATTGAGCTAACGCCTGAGGTATGGAAATAATTGTTTCAATATTATCAATATTTTTAGCTTTACTTATAAGACAATGCGAAATAGGGATAACTATTTCACCTGTTATCATAACCCTTGTTGTAGTTTTTATAAGGTTATCTATGGTTTCTCTCACAATTCCTTCAATGGAATTTTCCACAGGAACAACGCCGATATTGCCGTTAGAATTGTCCATTGATTCAATTACCGCGGCAATAGAATTTTTTGCGTTTTTGTTAAAAATTTCAATTCCTGTTGTTTTTATGATATTTTCAGCCGCAACTTCTGTATAAGAGCCTGCTGGTCCAAGATATATAAGAGTATGCGTTTTTTCCATAAGTTAAATCTTTTTAATAAAATGTTTTTTAAATTATAACCCAAATTAACTTGAGTTGCTAAAGAAATAATTTTATATTTGGCGTATCGGCTGGCGAAGCCGACCGATATTTATTACGGGCAGACATATAGGTCTGCCCTTGTCGATTTGTAATTAATTTGTAATTAAAAGTAGGGGCTAACCAACGTGTTCGCCCTTTACCAAAAAATTAATTATGACTAAATATTAACTTTCAAAAACGCTTTTATATTTGATTTTTAAGAATATAATAAATATTATTATAAAATAAATGTTAATTTTTAAAGTTTAGTTGTTTTATTAATTTAGAATTTACAAGTTAAATAAAGAAACAAAAGGAGTAAATAAATGGTTAATCCAATAGCAAGCAATAATTGGCAGAATATTAAATTTGCGCCAATGACTCCGGAAGTAACATCAAGTCCGCTAAATTTAAATTCTAATAAAAATAATGCTCCGCTTGCGGCAATGTCAGTAGAAGAAGCCCTTTACGGAAAGCCGCAAGAGAAAAAACATACAATGCGCAATGTTATTTTAGGAAGTTTAGCGACAGCCGCAGCTTTATATACAGGAGCAAAATACGGCGCTCCTAAAATAACCAAAGAGGGTTCAAAAATCAAAGAATATAGCGCAAAATTAGTCAGCGCTGTAGACGAAGCTTTTAAATCGGCAAAAGATAAAGTAACAGGTCTTTTCAAAAGCAAGCCCGCTGAAACTCCTCCAGTCCCAACTCCAACTCCAAAGCCAACTCAAGCTCAAGCTCCAGAACTCACACTTGAAGAGTTATATAAAGACGTTAAATTTATATAATTATAGTGTTCTGACAAAAGAATAATATTTTTTGATGGGATTTTTACCGGCTACGCCGGTAAAAATCCCATCAATCTTGAATCTATGATTACAAGTTTCTATACTATGGCTTCTTCTTTAAACTGCATATCATAAAGAATTTTATAAGACCCGTTTGGAATGTTTATAAGTTCTTCATGCCTGCCCAGTTCAACAATTTCACCGTGATTAATTACAGCGATTCTATCAGCATTTTTAATAGTTGATAATCTATGCGCTATAACGATTACAGTTCTATTCTCCATCAATTTATCAAGCGCCTTTTGGACAATGGCTTCTGATTTGTTGTCCAAAGCTGATGTTGCTTCATCCAGAATTACAACAGGCGCATTTTTTACCATCGCCCTTGCGATTGCAAGACGTTGTTTCTGACCGCCCGAGAGTTTAACGCCTCTTTCTCCTATTTCAGAATCAAGACCATTCGGCAGTTCAGCTACAAATTCATCTAAATATGCGTCTTTTATTGCTTTATGAATTTCAGCTTCTGTTGCGTTGAATTTTCCAAGAAGGATATTTTCTTTTATAGTGCCTGAAAACAGAAAATTGTCCTGAAATACTACTGCAATATTTGTTCTTAAACATTCAAGTTCGATATCCCTTATATCTACTCCGTCAATTTTGATTGAACCGCTTGTTACGTCATAAAATCTCGGTATAAGGTTTGCGATAGTAGTTTTTCCTCCGCCGGAATTGCCGACAAGCGCAATAGATTCTCCTATTTTAATATCAAGATTTATTCCTTTTAATACCGGATGGTTTTCTTCATATTCAAACCATACATTTTCAAGTTTAATAGAATCTTTTACAGTAGATATTTTCACAGCATTTTCCTTGCTTTTAATAGTGGGTTCAAGATCAAAAATGTCCATAATTCTGTTCATGGCGACAAAACTTCCCTGCATGTCGGTTAAAGTATTGCCTAAAGACTTAACAGGCTTGTAAAGGAGCAGTAGAGCCGTAACAAAAGATGCCAGACTCCCTGCTGTTAAATCTCCCGCTAAAACAAGTTTGTTTCCAAACCATAAAACACCGGCTATTCCGAAAGATGAAATTAAATACATCATTGGTGAAAGCCAGGCAACTCTTTTTGTTAAGCCCATTGCAAGATTAAAATTCATTTCCAGTTGGTTACTGAATTTATTATATTGATGTTCCTGCAAATTAAAGGAATTTATTATTCTATTTCCGTTAAAGGTTTCATAAAAATTTGTTGAAACCGTGCTGCCAATTCTCATTCCTTCCATAGAAACCATTTTTACACGTTTTCTTATAAGACTGACAGGAAGCATGGAGCTTCCAAGAACAATAATCGCAAAAAATGATAATTGCCAGGATGTGTAAATTAATACGCCTACTAAAGCAATAGAAGAAGTAACAGTTTCTATTAACGATTTAAAATTAGTTAAAATTCCGGAACATGCGGCGCCGGCGTCCCCTAAAAATCTGCTTTGAACTAATCCTGAAGTGTTTTGGTCATAAAAAGCCGGTTGAAAAGTTACCAATTTTCTAAACATATGTTGTTTAAGCTTGATGGTCATTTTATTTCCTGACCAATCGCTGAGATAAGCGTTAAAATATTTTAAAACACCCTGTATAACTGCAAATCCAATAACGGCAAACGGAATCCAAAATGCAAGAGTAGTTGCTAAAGCAGGATTCTTCCCGTTTACAACAATATCCAGATATGGTTTCAATGATAAAGCGACAATCCCGTCAAGCATCCCAACAGGTATGGCTATTAAAATTGCTAAAACTCCTCTGAAAAGATAAGGCTTAACAAAAGGCCACATTCTTTTATATAAATATCCATATTCAAACGCTCTATCATTTGCTACATCTTTTAATTTCATTTAAAATCCTCATTTGCTGTATTTTTTTTAATTTTATATCAAATATAATTCTTTATTAACTCGAATTGCTAATTATTTTTTTTAATCGTCATTCTGAGGGTTTTAACCCGAAGAATCGTCTGCTTTTATACCAATTCAAACAAGTTTTCGTTAATTTGTTAAAAAGCTAATTAACTCAAGTTATTAATTCCATATTTTGCGCTAAAAAATGATATTGTTCCTGTTGCTCCAAGAATAATTCCTCCTGCTGTTGCTCTGGCTTTATTCCCTTTAATTCCCCTTAAGCCGTGTTCTTTAAGACCCGCAACCATAGCGCTTAATCTATTAGTATAAACTCTGACTTTATTTTTAGTTTTTAAAGCTAAATCATGACAATCAGGAACAAATTTCTTGTTAAAATATTCATCGGTTCCGGGAATATAAAAAGTTTTGGCATTTCTGCCTGTTAACCCATCAAAAATAACCCCTTGAAAGTTTTTAAAAGCTTCTTTTCCGGTTATTTTTCCTGAAAAGAAGTCCTCAAAAACTTCAGCAGGATGTAAATCTTTACCGATTACGCCTTTATATATAAAGCCTTGGGCTTTTCTTTGAAACGTTCTTAAACAGTCTAAACACCCGCTATTTTTAAATTTATCAGGCATTATCTTACAAATAATACTATCCTTGTGTATGCCTGTTATATGAACCCACCCTTTTGAAGCGTCTATAAATTCTGCATTATTTATAGCTTTACTTGCGCCTGTTCCTCCATACCGGGGTAATAAAAATTTCCCTGAATTAATAATTTTTCGCGCATTTTCTTTACTTGTATAATGTCTTTCTATTCTAATTCCGAACAATCTTGGCAATCCGGAATTTATTCCTTTACCGGCAATAATTCCAGAAGTTCCAAGAGCAATAGCGCCCTTAATCGGCGATTTTTTTTCTGTTTTCTCTTCTGAGTTTTTAGAACCAAAATAAAAATTACTTGTTTTTGATAAATTGCCTTGAGCAGCAAGTGAGCTTGACATAATTCACTCCATTGTTTTTTATTACCCCTATAAAACAACTAAAGCTCAAAAATTGTTATTGAAGAATTTTTTATTATATCTTTAATATCTATCCCATGAATTTGAATTTAAAAACATATTTTTTAAAAAAGCGTCTTCTTCCTTAAGAAGATTAAATTTTATTCGGTATAAAAAATCATTTTTTGTAGCTATTGTCTGTATATGATCTATTTTCATTTCTTCACAATCAGAAAATTTTATATGCGCATCTGCAAGGAATTCATTGGGAATTAAATTTTTACTGGATAATAAAGCCCCTCCCTGACTAATATTAATAGTGCAAGCGCTATATTGTTTTCTGTTCTTATTTATAATAATTACCTCATGCCTTACCGGAATCCGTATATTTTTCCTGAACTCAGGTCTGTCAAAGGTAGCTCTTAACGCATAAAACATTATAAGCAAGTTATAAGTGTTCCAGAAAATATTAACAGCAATTCCTCCGGGAGAAACAGGATCATGATGCAAATCCCAGATAGCTTTAACTTCTCCTGCAAATAAAATAAATGTTATTAATAATAATGGAATGAAATATTGAAAATCTATAGAGCTTTTTTCACTCATAGAACTTTTATTGCTTACAATAAATTTAGGTTTTTTGATAAAAGGAGGAATAAGAATAAATTTAATTAATTCTATTGCAAGAAAAGGCGAGGTTGCGCATTCATAAACATCTGTAAATAAAAAATTTCTGTATTTTTTTGCAATTATAACAAAAAACCAGATTTTAAAGATAAAATAGGTTATTTGAAATATAATAAGCTGATAAACAATTGCTACAACCGAAATCAGATCAAAAAATATGAATGCTATCGGGGAAAAAATAAAGATTAATCTTGCAAAAGGATAAAAGAAATAGGTAACCCCAGCTATTTTTAAAAAGATTTGAATAGGATTAAGCTTAAACAAATATTTTAAATTGCTAAAATTATAAATAACGCCCAGATTTCCTCGCGCCCACCTGCTTCTTTGTTTTACATATTCCTGAAAGGTTTCTGTGGATTTTCCGCTGCATAAAGGCTTGTTATAATAAAGAATTTTATAGTGTTTGCTTTCAAGTTTAAGACTGACGGCAAAATCTTCTGTAATTGTATCTTCCGGAAATCCACCGACTTCTGCAAGATGTTTTCTTCTTATAAGAAAATTTGTTCCGCCGCAAATAGTTGCATTCCAGACAGATAAACCCGGCTCTATTACCCTGTAGAATAAATCCTGCTCGTTTGTCAGATGTTTTTCAAAGGAGAGGTTCTTTTGGAAAGGATCAAGGTTGAAAAAATGCTGTGGAGTTTGCACTAACGCAACTTTTTCATCTTTAAAATTGTTTATTATTTCTTTTAAAAGGGTTGCAACAGGTACATGATCCGCATCCAGAACCAGAATTACTTCTCCGTCTGTTTGCCTTAAGGCGTTATTAATGTTTCCGGCTTTAAATCCGATATTCGTATTTCTTGTAATATAGTGACATCCCAGTTTTTTTGTTAATTCAAACATTTCAGGTCTTCTGCCGTCATCAAGCAGATAAACCTTTTTATTGGGGTAATCAATATTTAATGCCGATGTTAAAGTAGGTTTTAATATTTCTTCGTCTTCATTAAGAGAACATACAAATATGTCCACATAAGGCAATTCGTCGAGCATTAACATTGTGTATTCAGCGCCTGGAAGTTTGTATTCATCTTTTCTTATAACAGCCAAAGAAAAAGATACAAATATCATCATGCTGAATGCTTCTGCAAGAAGAAGCAGTACAGACCAAGTTAATGCGTACGCATCATTTGCATAATTAATTGTATAAAATAATCTCCAGGCAATATAAAGTATGCCCCAGATATTAGCGATAATAAAAAGGACTAATATATTTTTATTTAAGACATATTTTTTTTCATTTTTTTTCATTTAAATACATCCACGTTCCCAACCAGCTTAAATTTTGGGTGTAATAATTGTCTTGATCTGCCCAATACCCTTTTGCATTGTAGTTTTTCATAACTTTAGAAGAATATAAAGCCGTCGCATAGTTTTTATCATAAAGATTAAAAACCGGAATAAGAACTGAAATTGCGCCTATATTCTCGTCATTATCTCTAATACTGCCGTCATTTTTAAAATTTGTATAAAAAATAAAATCTTTTTCAGGTTCAGGATACTTTTCAATAAAAAACCTGCTTTTTTCGAGAATATTTAGGGCTCTTTTGTCTTTTGAATAAACATAATCAATATAAATTCTTGCAAAAACCCTTATTGCATCATACGAAAAGTCGTTTTTCAAAGAGCTTGCTTCATCAAATGTTATTTTTCCTGATACAGCGTCCATATAAAACCAGTTTGGCGGCAAACCTGTTTTTGTTTCCAGCGTTACACGGTTTAAAAGATCATAGCTTGAATTGACAAGCTCTTTCCAGTTGTGGGATTTATCGTATTTTCCAAAAATCCTGAAAGCATACGGCGCAAAATAAGAGGGGTTAATGTCTATTTTCTCGGATTTTCCCTGTTCCACTCCTGAAATTAATACTCTTTGACCGTTTATTACTTTTGTTTCCAGGTTCCAGATATCGTTTATGACTTCTTTTGCTTCGGTTAAGTAGCTTTTATCCTTCCATTGTTTATTGGCAAGGATTAAAGCGAACGCAATATCAATGTCAGCATCAGAAGCGGCGTTTTTATATATAATTCCCCAGCCATTGTCTTTTGTTTGTCCCCACAGCCAGGCGAAAAGACGATCATTATCACGTTTTAAGTTGTTTTTAGACCACTGATAAACAAGATCAAACGTTTTTTGATCGTTTACCAAGACTGCTCTAAGCATTGCATAGGATTGTCCTTCTGAAGTCGTTATAGAATCACGTTGAAAGTCAATAACCCTACCGTCATTGTTTATGTATTTGTTTTTATAAAATGCCCATGAATCAATCAATACTTCACTTTTAACTTTTGCGCAACTCGCAATTGTTAAAAACATTATAAATAAAGGAATTATTAGAAGAATAACCTTTTTCATCACCACCTCGTAAGTATTTGCGCCATTATATAATGTTTCATTATAACATTATAGTCCTCAAGCGCGTACATTATAGCTAGTCCTAACGGACCTTCCTCGTTGTATACAAGTTTAATTTTTGCGCCCCAAGTCATATCCATTGATTCATGAGCCACATTTTGTAAACCTGCAAAGCCAATCAGGTAATATTTAGTGTTAATTTCATCAATCGCGCCTCTTAAATGCAGGGCTAACTGATTTGAAATAAGATATTCCGGACTAAAATACCCGCCAACAAAAGGCGAAGCATAAGGAGAAATCCCATCACTGCCTACCGGATTGGAATTTAAGGAAACTCCTCCAAAGCCCAGCATGTTTTTATCGTAACCGGCGTAATAAAATGTGTATTCAGGCATTATTAAGTCAACTAATCTGCTTTCAGGTCTTGTGTACAGAACTTTTCCCACTCCCAAAACTCCTTCGCTATAGGAATTATCAGCTATATTAACGCCTGTAATAGTTCCCAGACTGTATGAACCATAACTAAACCAGTCATAGGGAAGTCTTAAAGTATATCCGATAAGTTTAAATTTATTGTTTACCGCCTGTCCAACGAGAGTTCCGGCAAATGGTCCGGAATCAGGCTTTATTCCGGCTGCGCTAAGAAGAGTTTCCTCTACATTAAACCTTTCATAGCCGAAATGCAGTTTGACCGCATCGTTAATATGTATATCCCACAAGGATTTTGCCTCGATAAGCGCGTCATCAGTATTGAAATATTTAACGCCTATTTCATTATTTGTCGCTAATCTTTTAAAAGGTCTGCCCTCAAAGCCTATACCGTAATAATTAGCGAGAGCATTCCTGCTGGATGTTCCGGAGCCTGAATAATAAGGCGTGATGTTCCATTTGGCTTTGAATTTAAGGTTTGTTTTTTCAAGACCCAGAAATTGTGGGTAATCTGAAAATTCCACGCCGTAACGTGTAAATCGCAATTTTGTGTTTGGACTTGCCCCACCCTGTGGAAAACTGGACGCTTTAAAGTCAAATTCAGGCGTTGCCCTGATCTCCATTCTGTCCATAACCCTGCCATTCAGTCTTTGAGCTTTTAAAAGAGCGTTGTTGTTTAAATATTCCTGAGCTTTGCCGTACATTTGCATTTTAAAATAAGCGTTACCTTGCTCATAGCGAACTTTATCGCTATTATCCAATGTGTCCAGTATTTCAAGACCGGAAAGGAAATCTTCTGTGGATATATGAGCTGTTGCCAGACCCAACTTGGCGTCAAAATTATTTTTATCAAGCTCAAGTATGCTTTTAAAATCTTTTTTAGCTTCATATAGCTTATTTGTGTCTATTTTAATATAAGCTTTCCCTATCATAGACTTTAATTTATACTTTTTACTTTCCAAAAGCTTGTTATAATAAGCATCTGCATTGTCATAATCTTTTAAGAACCTGTTAGCTTCTGCCAAGCCGTAAATTACGCTTTCATCTTTTTTAACATCGGAAATTTCATTGTAATAGGTGAGAGCGTCTTCAAATTTTTCAAGATACAGGTTTGTATCGCCCAAAAGCTTTTTTATATCCTCGTCTTCAGGATTATTTTTATGCGCCCAATTAAGCAAGACTTCGGTTTCATTAAATCTGTTCATTGTTAAAAGAATATTAGCAAGCTTTTTAGCGAGTTCGGGGTCTTTTTTTTCGTTATTTAAAAGAGGACAAAGGACTTCATAAGCCTCATTATAATTTTCAAGAGCTAAAAGACTGTCAGCGTATTTAATTTTAAGGTTGTTATCATCCTGATATTTGACTACAAGAGGTTTTAAAGTATCAATAGCGTTATCAAAACGCCCTGATTGAAGGTATGAATCTACCAATTTAACTTCCAGTTCTTTATTTCCCTCATTTTTTTGGAAATAACCCGTTAATAATTGTATTGTTTTTTCGGAATCATTGTCTGCAAGGTAACTATCAGACAATTTTGAAACAAGTTTTATGTTGTTAGAGTCGTTTTTAAGGAGGTCTTCAAGAATATTTTTAGCAGAAGCCGGATCGTTCAGGGCAAAGAAGGCATCAACCATTTTAATTTTAAGCTCCTTGTTGTCAGGCTCAATTAAAAGTCCGTAATTTAAATAGTTCAGAGCTTCTACAAAATTATTTTGAGATAGTTTTATGTTTATTAAATTTTTTATTGTTTCAATATCCTTGTTATTTTGAGAAAAAAGCTCTGTAAAAACTGCATCTGCTTTAGCCGTATCATTTTTTGCGAGATAAAGACCTCCAAGCTTGAATTTTAAAGCTCGTTGATCTTCTTTCCCTGATAATTTAATTAACTCTTCCTGAAATTTAATAGAATCATCATAATTTTTCAAAGCAGAATTTATATCTGCCAAATGTCCGAGTATTTCTTTGTTTTTGGGATTATGCAGGTTTAATTCCCTGTAAAGAGTATTGGTTTCCTGAATACGATTTAATGAATAATAAATATCAGCAAGCTTTTTCTTTGATTCAAAATCATTTTTGTTTAAAGCAATTAGCTTTTGCAGAATTTCAGCCGCTTTTTGCTTCTCTCCCAAGACAAAATAATTATCAACCAGCTTAAAAAGTACGTCAGAGTTGTTTTTTCATATTTAAGACAGGATTCATAATTTTCTGCTGATTTTTTGTGATTTTTTGTTGTTGCATAAAGGTCGCCGAGCTTTAAATATACGGATTTATCAGGATTAAAGCGTTCAATAAGTGGTA
>JAKLDH010000140.1 GCA_022703625.1 Cyanobacteriota bacterium
GCAGGCTTTGCCTGCGAGCCGCATAAAAAATTAAAATAAAATTTCAATCTATTTCAGCGTTTCGACTAATTAGCAATTCGAGTTATTTAGATTGGTATATTTCTATTCCATCGGTTTCTCAAAAGTACATTCTTTTTTAGAACATGCCACTTTGTTCCCTCTTTTAAGATATTTATTTACAAGCATAGAACCGCATTCAGGACATTTTTGCCCGTTAGGCTCGTTCCAGAGGGCAAAATTACACGCCGGATATTTGCTGCAACCATAGAAAACTTTTCCGTATCTTGATTTTCGTTCCAGAAGTTCCCCGTCGCAACCTTCCTGCGGACAATTTACCCCTGTCTTTTTAATGATTTTCTTTTTATATTTACATTCCTGATTTGAACATCCGAGATATTCACCGTAAGGTCCCTGCTTTATAAGCATTCCGGAACCGCATTTTTCGCAGATTTCATCGGAAGGTTGATCATCAGGCAGCGGTTTCATATCTTTTGAAAGCGGTTTTGTGCTTTTGCATTCCGGATATCCCGAACAACCAAGAAACTGGCTTCCAAACCTGCTGGTTTTTAACGCCATTGGCTTGCCGCATTCAGGACATTCATGTTCAGTCAGAATCTCAACTTTCTGGATCTCTTTTTGCGCTTTTTTAAGCACAACCTCAAACGGCTCATAAAAATTTCCAAGAATTCCTTTCCAATCAGCTTTATCAGTTTCAATTTCATCAAGATGGTTTTCCATATTCGCTGTAAAGTCTGAACTGACTACATCAGGAAAATGCTGGACTAAAAGTTCATTAACGGTTTTCCCTAAAGGAGTCGGAACAAGTGATTTATCCTCTTTAATCACATAACCTCTGTCCTGTATTGTTGCTATTGTGGGAGCATAAGTGCTTGGTCTTCCTACGCCGAGCTCTTCAAGCGTTTTAACAAGCGTTGCTTCCGAATATCTTGGCGGAGGTTGTGTAAAGTGTTGTGAAGAATTAACTTTCTTGAGTTTTAATTTATCTCCTTTTTCAAGATCAGGAATTACACTGTCTTTTTCGTTTTCTTCTCTGTCATCATACACGATCAGAAAGCCGTCAAAGGTTAATTTACTGCTACTTGCCCTTAGTGTATATTTATCCGCTCCAATTTCAACAGCAACTGTGCTGACATTTGCGCTTTCCATCTGGCTTGCTATGAATCTGCTCCATATAAGCTTATAAAGTCTGTATTGCTCACTGGAAAGATACTGCCTGACTGATTCAGGCGTTTTTTCTATATATGTAGGTCTTATTGCTTCGTGAGCATCCTGGACATTTTTACCTTTTTTAGCGTAAACACGGGCTTCTTTCGGGTAATATTTTTCGCCGTAATGATTTACAATATACTCTTTTGCCGCATCTTTCGCTTCATCAGAGATTCTTGTACTGTCGGTTCTCATATAGGTAATAAGCCCAACATGCCCGCTTGCGCCAAGTTCTATACCTTCATAAAGGTTTTGGGCAAGTTGCATTGTTCTTTTAACGGAATAACCAAGCTTGCTGCTGCCTTCTCTCTGTAAGGTGCTTGTGATAAACGGAGGCTGCGGTTTGCGTTGCGTTTGCCTGTTTGTTACCTTGTCGATCACATATTGTGTGGATTCGGCTTCCAGTACGCTTACAGCTTTAGCGGCATCTTCCGCATTGTTAACTTCGATTTTTTTGTCTTCAAACTTTGTTAATTCAGCGTTGAAAAAAGCGGAAGACTTTAATTTTGAAAGATCAGCGCTGATTTTCCAATATTCCTGCGGAACAAAAGCTTCAATTTCTTTTTCTCTGTCGCAAATAATCCGAACGGCAACACTCTGAACCCTGCCTGCTGAAAGACCTTTGCCGACATTTTTCCATAAAATAGGGCTGATCTTGTAACCTACAAGTCTGTCCAGAATTCTTCTTGTCTGCTGGGCATTTACCCTATTCATATCGATTGGGCGAGGATTTTTAACCGCATCTTGAATTGCGGTTTTTGTAATTTCGTTAAATTCAATCCTGTAAATATTTTTGCACGTTCCGCTTAATAAATGCGACATGTGCCAGGCAATTGCTTCTCCCTCTCTGTCAGGGTCGGGAGCAAGGAAGACTTCATAAGAGTTTCGGGCTGACGCGCTAAGTTCATCAACTACTTTCTGCTTTTTTTCCATTACTTCATATTCAGGCTCAAAATTATTTTTTAGGTCAACGCCAAGCTTTTTTGTCGGCAAATCTCTTATATGACCTACTGAAGCCTTGATTTCATAAGAATCTCCCAAGATTTTCTTTATTGTTTTTGCTTTTGCCGGGGACTCAACTATAACTAAAGATTTTTTCTTTGTGTCTTTAGCGGTTTCTTTTACTGTTTCTTTCTTTTTTGGTGTGGTTTTTGCCATTTATTTTATTTATTTCCCTTAATAATTAATATTTTTTACAAACATTTGACCGGGCATTTGAGTAATTATGCCGTTTAGCTCCATTGAAGTCAAAGCTGTCATTAAATCTTGCGCGCTTAATTTTGATTCATTAATTAAATCATCAAAAGTTTTAGACTCTAAATTTAAAATTTCGTATATTTTTCTCTCATTGTCAAGAAATTTTATTTTAACATTTTTATTTAAACTTTCATTTAAATTATTTTTTTGCCATCCGAAATGGTTTAAAATATCCTTCGCATTTGTAATAACAACCGCTCCTTCTTTTATAAGCTTATAAATGCCGTCAGTGTTGGGATTTGTAACCTGCCCCGGAATGCACATCAGTTCTCTGTTTTGTTCAAGGCATAAAGATGCTGTTATTAACGCTCCACTATTAAGACCGGCTTCGGCAACCAAAGTTCCCTGAGAAAGTCCGCTAATTATTCTGTTTCTTCTTGGAAACCTGAATGGAGCCGGTTGAGCGTCGGGGAAGTATTCTGAAATTACGGCTCCGTTATTTTGTATTATTTCTTCAAATAAACCTTTGTTTTGTTTTGGATAAATATTGTCAAAGCCTGATCCGATAACGGCAAAAGTGGTTAAATTGTTTGCAATTGCGGCGCTATGAGCGCAGGAATCGACTCCAAGAGCCATGCCACTGACTATTGTAATATCAGTTCCTCTTAAATCAGCAATTATTTTTTTCAACACTTCTTTTATATAAGAACTTGATTTTCTGCTACCGACTACAGCCAGACACTTTTCAGGATCACATTCCTTTAAACTGCCTTTTAAAAACAATGCGATAGGCGGATCATAAATTTGTTTTAAATAATAGGGATAATCATTACTATCAAACGTTATTACCTGAATATTTTTCCGCAAAATTTCTTCTTCAAGTTTATCAAGATCGCCAAGAGTTTTCTTTTCTTCGTGAAATTTTTCAATAATTTTTGGAGAAAACCTTTCAATTTCCAGCAGATCCGCTGTTGTTGCGTGCCAGCATTGATCTATGGATTCAAAATGATTTAAAAGCCTTGTTAAAAGAACGCTTCCGATAGAATAAATTTTTGAAAACCCAAGCCAATATTTTAAATCACTCATTATTTACATTTATCCTGAAAATTTAAAAAAACATATTTATTACATTATGCAAAGAGGGTTTATATGTCAAATTTTTTTTTATAAGGGACTGTAGACCAAAGGGCATTTCTAAAAACAAAAGAATTTTATTGTTTATATCTACCCCCCTGCCCCCCTTCAAAGGGGGGGGGGAGAAGGGGCTGTCCCAAAAGAATGGACAGCTCCTTTAAATTTTGGTAAAATAATTATACTGAAAGCATTGTAAACAGGGGAGCTAAGCCGGCATGAACAAGAAAGTTGTTTTTA
>JAKLDH010000141.1 GCA_022703625.1 Cyanobacteriota bacterium
TTTTAATTTTTTATGCGGCTCGCAGGCTTTGCCTGCGAGCCGCATGCCCTTAAAACGGCGTAGCGGCTGGCGAAGCCAGCCGCTACGCCAAATATAAAATTATTTATTTAGCAATTCAAGTTAAATATTTACTCTCTCGTAAATTTTATTTATGTTTTTAAGATATTCTTCAGGCTCAAAGCATTTATTTATTTCTTCTAACGAAAGTTTTTCCGTAACCCTCTTGTCATTGATTAAATTAGCTTTAAAATCGCCCTCAGGATTGTTCCATGCCTGATGAGCAGATTCCTGGACTATGCGGTAAGCATCCTCTCTTAAAACGCCTTTGTTGCAAAGAGCAAGCATTACTTTCTGGGAATAGATAACACCGCCGTAAAGCCTTGTATTTCTTTGCATATTTTCAGGATAGACCTGTAAGTTGTCTATAAGCCCTTTAAATCTGTTTAACATGTAGTCCATTAAAATTGTATTGTCGGGGAAAATAACTCTCTCTACAGAGCTGTGGCTTATGTCCCGTTCATGCCAGAGAGGGATGTTTTCAAGGGCGGCAAATGAATTTGATCGGATCAATCTTGCAAGTCCGGTTAAATTTTCGGCGCTTATAGGGTTTTTCTTATGCGGCATGGCAGAAGAGCCTTTTTGTCCTTTGGAAAAACCTTCTTCAACTTCCAGAACCTCTGTTCTTTGTAAATGTCTGAGCTCTATTACGAACTGCTCTATAGTCGTTGCGATTAAAGCAAGAACCTGCATGTAATTTGCGTGAATATCCCTTTGTATTACCTGTGTTGAAACTCTTGCCGGTTTTAATCCAAGTTCTTTACAGGCAATTTCTTCTATTTCAGGAGAAATATTGCTGTAAGTCCCTACGGGTCCGCTTATCATTCCTACACGGATTTCTTCTGCGGCGGCTTGAAATCTTTCTTTGTTTCTTTCCATAATATCAAGCCATAAACACATTTTATGACCAAAAGTTGTCGGTTCAGCGTGTATTCCGTGTGATCTTCCTATGCATACAGTTTTTTTATGTTCTATAGCTTTCTTTTTTATGGAATCAATCACCGCATTTATATCTCTGTCAATTAATTCATTTGCCTGCTTTAACTGAAGAGCCATCGCTGTATCAAGAACGTCTGAACTTGTCATTCCGATATGAATATAACGTGAAGATTCGCCTACATATTCGGCGACAGACGTTAAAAAAGCGATAACATCGTGTTTAACTTCTTCTTCAATTTCTTCAATTCTTTTTAAATTAAAATTCGCTTTGGTTTCGATATCTTTTAACGCTTCATCGGGAATATTTCCAAGCATATTTTGGGCTCTGCATGCCGCTTTTTCAACTTCCAGCCAACAGTTGTATTTATTTTCAGCTTCCCAGATTTTTGCCATTTCAGGGCGGGAATAACGTTCTATCATAATTAATTTCCTCTTTTTATTTTTTAAGAAATTTTTATTAATTATAACGCAAGCTTCTATAATTTAAAAAAAAAGAGTATTATTTTTTGATAAGGGTTTTGCCGAAAACCCTTATCAACTCTTCTTCCCCTCCCCAAGTGAGGGGGGAGGGAGATTTAATAATACATTGATTGAAACTTGGTATAAACCGGTAAATAAAAAAGATGGTTTTTATAAATCCTTAATTAGCCTCAGGCAAATCATCAGATTTATATAAAAATCCGTGCGCTTCAAGATTTTTATTTTTATAAATAATAAAAATCTTGTTGGTTTTTGTAAAAACTATTTCTGCTGAAGGAACAGCAACTTTTTGTTCTTTATTAAGCTGAATAACTTGTATTGCCGGACATTTTGCAATAATTTTACTTCCTTCTAAAATTAATATGGTTTTTGTTTCAGTAACAAAATCTACAGCATAAATTCCAGGCTCTAAAAGATTAAACTCTGTGTCAAAGACTAAAACATCAAGTGTAATCATCGGATAATCTGTTGGGGGCTTATCCGTGGGATATGACTTTTCAAGCTCATCGACCCCTGATTTATACGCGGCGTTTGAATCAGGATCGGCAGGATTTATAAAAAAAGGCATAATCATTTGAAAAAGGATGATTTCCAGCATACAAACATCCATTAAATTTTTTATAAACTATTTATCTTATATAATCATCTTCAATTCTTATAATATCATCTTCGCCAAGATAACTGCCGTTTTGAATTTCAATTACAGTAACCTGTGAGTCTGTATCATTTTCAAGCCTGTGTTGCGCTTCCTTGGGAATCAGGACATAATCGCCTACGGAATATTTTTTTCTGATATCGCCGCAAACAATAATGGGATTTCCTTCAGCAATAGTCCAAAACTCACTTCTATGAAGGTGAGTCTGTAAACTTAATCTTGAACCGGGCTTAACTACAAGTTTTTTGACTTTATAACCATTTCCTTCATCAAGAATAGTGTAATATCCCCAGGGTTTATGTTCTGTAAATAAGTCTGTCATGTCTACCATTTTATTTTTAATAATTTTTAATAAATTCTAACATGATATTTTTTTTTATACTACTGCTCTGACATAGTAGGCTCAAAGTAAATTTTTGTGAAATTTAATTAAGGATTGCATTCACCATATATGCGATACTCAAAATTCAGCCAGTTCCTGTATCCGAAGCCCCTTCTTTTCAAAGCTTTGATTTTATTGTTTATTCCCTCCTGTCTTGCGTTACTTTCCTTGTAAATACAGGCATTCACAACTTCATCCCACCATGTTTCCAGCGTTTTAATGAAATTTCCAAGATATTTTCTCGTCCCTTCAATCCATTCCATTAATTTTTGGGAAACAAAACCGTGTTTATACCCGTGATAACCGAATAATATATTCCTAAATCCCTGTATTTTCCAGTAAATATTTTTCATTTCCTTGTTTAATTGCAGATAATCCTTTATTGACCGCTTTTCACATTTTTTAAGTTGCCTTCTATCTTTGCTCAATAAATATCTTATCTCTGAAAATCGTTTACGAGCTTTTTCATCAAGATTTTTAAAGCTTTTTTCATTTAATTTCCACAACTTTTTGTTTAGTAATTTCATTATATGAAATCTGTCTAAGACTATTTCAGCGCCTGGAACTGCTTCCCTTATTGCTTTTGCAAACGATGTACACATATCTATGCACACTTTTTTAACTCCTGAAATATTTGGTATAGCTAATAATTTCTTGCTTATGTCATCGCTGGACTTTCCGATGGTTGTTTCCCTGACTTTTTCATCGTCTGAAATTATTGTCATAAACTGCCCCCGACCTTTTTTATGGGCAATTTCATCCATGTAAAGTATTTCAGGAGTTTTTTGTTCTTTCTCTAATTTCTCCTTCTTTTTTTTCTCTACCTTTTAAAAAAATATCGTTTACTGTATGCCAGTTTAGCTTTTCCTGTTGAGCCGCTCTTTCTATGTCTCGACCTTTTGTGGTTTCATAAATGTATTCTTCATAAGCTATAGTGTATCTTCGCTGTTTTTTAAAAAAATTTGTTCGCTCTAAAAATTTCCTCCCGCAAGCATTACAAAGATATGACCTATGTATGAATACCAAATATGTTGGCTTTCCATTAAATGGAATAGTTCTTAACCTCTTTTGGTTGTATTGATATGGTTTTATTGCAAGTGTTTTGCAATGTGGGCAGTGTTTTTCGCTATCTTTTAATTCTCCGGAAATTAATATTTCCCCATCTCTCTCTTCGACTTCGCATGCCCTGAACTGTCTGATTTTTAATATTTTATTTATGTCCATCTCTTTATATCATGACACATCACTAAAATCTGCGATGAACC
>JAKLDH010000142.1 GCA_022703625.1 Cyanobacteriota bacterium
TGCGAGCCGCATGCCCTTAAAACGGCGTAGCGGCTGGCTTCGCCAGCCGCTACGCCAAATATAAAATTATTTATTTAGCAATTCAAGTTAATTAAAAGGTATTCGCTGAAATCATATCTTTTAAATAAAAAGTTTCTTCCATAATGCGGGACAATTCGGTTAAAAGCCCTAAAATCCCCCTTATGCCCATATTGGGATAAGGAATAAAATTGTATTGATTAAAAAAATTAAACCCGCAGAGCGATAAATGGGGAATTTGATGCCCCAAGCTTAGCGGTTTATCGTGAATTGAGCCTATAGAAAAGTCTACAGCCCCATTTTTTAAGCAGTTTCCGTATTCAAAATATGTCGGATTTATCAAAACTTTAAAATCCGCCTGTCCCTTGATTTTTTCAAGCAGTTCAAGCGATTGATCTATTGCCTCGTCCGTTTCTGCTATTAATCCTATGACTTCAGGAATAATTCCGAAATCCCATAGAAGACACCTTGCAAGAGAGGCTCCGAATTTAGCATGGGCAAGTATACCGCATTTCTTCTGATACATCAGCGTCGACATCCAGCTGAAATTATAATTAAACCTAAGCTGTTTCTGAACCAATTTTCGGTCTGTTTCTAAAATTTCCTTTGCTTTGGTTGTATCTCCAATGTCTTTGGCAATAGTTAACAGCCATTCCTCTGTATTTGCAATGCCAAGAGGCAAAGGAAGATTCTTGCAATAGCTCTCAACGCCAAGTTCCAGACTTTTTTCCTCAAAGGTTTCAAGTCTTTCCGCTGACATATTTAAATTATATTTAGCTTCCGTGAATTTATTTGTGTCTTTTAGATTAAAATTTCGGGCAAGATTAATATTTACAGGGATTCCTGAAGCTTCAAGAAGTCTTATTATTTCATCAGTGTCATTATTCCAGTTTTTAGAGCCTATTAAATAAGGCGCAATAAGATTTATTTTGTTTTTAGATTCAGAAATCTTTTTGGATACTGAAAATTTTTCCAATAACTCTGTTAAAATTATATCTGCGCCTTTAACAATGCCTCCCAGGAACCCTGGCGCATCAACTGCAATTATTTTTACGCCGGTTTCATCTTCCACAACTCTTGCGGCTGTGAAAATATCGTCCCCGACTATAGACGGAGCATCACCGGTGATAATAAATACAATGTCAGGGAGCTTATTTTTTAACTTTGCCTGTTGCAAGGAATCTCTAAGGGTCTTTAAAAGCTTGTCGTTGCCGCCCTGAATGCAGTCGCTTTCATTAAGTCCTGTTGGAATTATGGGGACGTAGTTTCCGCCCGGAATATGGTCTGATCTGAAATGCACAGCTTCTATATTGCATCCGGCTATGCCATGAAAGATTATAAGAGCGTTATTAATTCCCGAAGCCGTTAAAACAGCTCCTATAAAACAACCCGGACCCATGAAATCCTTATATAAAGCATTATTTTTAATTATTTCCATAAAATAAATTATTGCATAATCCTGCCAAGTGTAAAGATTTTGGAAATAATAATACCAAGTTGCAATCAATGTAGTATTAAATCTCCCTCCCCCTGCTTCCTCCCCAAGGGAGGGGAAGAAGAGTTGATAAGGGTTTTGCCGGCGTAGCCGGCAAAACCCTTATCAAAAAATAATACTCTTTTGATTGCAACTTGATATAAGCTATGCCACAAATTGCTCAGCGCGCCGCTAATTCAGTCATTCCGAACAAAAACTTGTTTAAAGTTGTATAACTAAACCATAAGTGGGAGTAAGTCTATTTTACAACCTGTATAAAATGTCTATTGTTTAAATAAGGCAGATGCGCTTCTGTAATCATTTCTCCGGGAACTAAAACAGGAATTCCGGGAGGACATACAGCGACTATTTCCGCTGAAATTCTGCCTATTCCATCTTCCGGTTTCACTTTCTCTTTTTCTGAAATATATGCTTTTCTTGGAGTACAGACGATTTCAGGCACATGTAAAGGCATATACTTTATTTTTTCAAGATGCGTAATATCTGAATAATTTTCTTTAGCAATGTTTTTGATGCATTCACAAAAGTAATAAAGTTGCTCTGAGGTGTTGCCGATGTTTGAAAGAGCAAGAATTCCCTCATCTGTGGCGGTTTCTATTTCTATATTGTATTCAATTTCAAGTATACTCTGAAGCCTTTTTCCGCTTAACCCGTCAACTGTTATGTATATTTTGGTTACATCCAGATCAGAGCCGTTTTTTGCTGACAGACAGTTAACTCCATCAATATTATCAAGAATTTCTCTTACTGCTTCAGCATTTTTTATTGCATAATCTACTCTTTGCCTGCCATATTCAGAAGAAAGATATGCTCTTGCCGCGTCAAGACTTGCAAGAAGCGTACAAGAAGGACTCGTTGACTGAAGCATGCCAAGATTTGCGTCAACGTCATCAACATTAATTTTACTCTCTTTAGCGATATGCAATACTGAACTTTGCGAAAAACTTCCGCCTGTTTTATGAAGAGAATGAACAACCGCATCAGCTCCGCATTCAAGAGCCGCCAGCGGGAGTTTGTCGCTGAAATTCCACAAACAGCCGTGAGCTTCATCCACTATTAAAATAACTCCCCTTTGTTTGCAGATGGAAGCGATTTTTTCCACATCGCTTACCACGCCTTCGTATGTAGGATTTGTAATCCACACCGCTGAAACATCGCTATTTTCATCTAAAACTTTTTCTATTTCAGCAGGATTAACATGCCCCCATATTCCCCATTTTTCAAGCCATTTCGGAACTATCCAAACAGGATTTGCGCCGGTAAGCGTAAGTCCGGCGATAACAGACCGATGACAGTTTCTTCCTATAACAAGTTTCTTGTTTTCTTTCGCTACAGTTAAAGCAAGCGCAAGATTTCCCACCGATGACCCGTTTATTAAAAAGAAAGATTTTTCAGCATTAAACAGCTCTGCCATTAACTCCTGAGCTCTTGCAATCGGTCCATCGCTTGGATAAAGCTTGCCAAGTCCACTAAATTCATCTGTATAATCAAGATTAATTATTCTTTCCCCGAATAAATCTTTGAATTTTGGCAAAATACCTGCACCTCCGGCATGTCCTGGTATGTGTAAAGGCACTGTAGGATTTTGCAGGGCTTTTTCAAGAGCGTCCAACATTGGGGTTTCTATTTTATTAAGATCAAAAAAGGTTTTTTCTTTATTAAAAACAGTCATATCAGCTATAAAATTATCCTTAAAGCAAGAAGACAGGATTAATTTTTTATTTGTGTCTTTGTTTTTCATCCCGGCTATCCTTTGTTGCATTTTAAGACTTGTAATAACTGTTGTTATATATATTAAAACCCAGAAAAATTTTATTTAATTAGTAATTTTATACTGCATTATAATTTTTATTGCAAGAAATTTTTTTCTCGCGCTAATCATCTATACCAATCAAAAGAAGTTTTCGTTAATTGATTAAAAAGCTAATATTTACAGCCCGCCCCGCCCGCAGGGCGGGGCGGGCTGGGTAAGGGTATAGCGGGTGTTTCGGCGAAGCCGAAACACCCGCCAATTAAGGCTTTGCAAAGCTCATCTTTTTCATTTGCCGATTTATTTTAATGATTGGTATAAAGAAGTTGGGGGGATAAAAAATTTTGATTAAAAACTTTTTATTCTTTCTGGAATTATGTTAAGTTAACTTGAATTGCTAAATAAATAATTTTATATTTGGCGTAGCGGCTGGCTTCGCCAGCCGCTACGCCGTTTTAAGGGCATGCGGCTCGCAGGCAAAGCCTGCGAGCCGCATAAAAAATTAAAATAA
>JAKLDH010000143.1 GCA_022703625.1 Cyanobacteriota bacterium
CGCCAGCCGCTACGCCGTTTTAAGGGCATGCGGCTCGCAGGCTTTGCCTGCGAGCCGCATAAAAAATTAAAATAAAATTTCAATCTATTTCAGCGTTTCGACTAATTAGCAATTCGAGTTAATTAAGACTTTAAGATTACTGCATAACTATTTTTTATTTTGCATTTTGCGAAATTAGCGACCCCAACCCCCTCTCCCAATGGGAGAGGGGGTTAAAGATTGTTTTTGGGTTTCGCTCGCTATGCTCGCTCAACCCAATGAATTAACTTAACAGAACGCTAGTACATTGACCGTTTAATTATGAAGGTTCGTCATTCTGAGAGCTTTGCCCCAAGAATCTTGTTGTATTAATGACATGGGATCCTTCGCTTCGCTCAGGATGACCTTGAAAATTAAATAGTATAAATTCGAAATTATTACCGCAAAGTGGTATATCAAAAAATTTATTGCGAATTTGTATAACCCGCAAAATTACAATCCAGCTCTATTTGTTTTTTCAATTCTTCAAGCGAATCAAACTTTTTCTCATCCCTGATTCTGTCTAAAAAAGAAACTTCTATATATTCACCGTAAATATCCTCGTTAAAATTGAGCAAATGAGCTTCAATAAGTTCATTTTCAAAAGTTCCGACAGTAGGTTTTCTTCCAACATTGATAACAGCAGTATAATCGTTGCCTCGATGCCTTACCTTTCCTGAATATACCCCTGTTAAAGGCAGTATTATTTCTTCCGGCGCCTGTAAATTTGCTGTCGGAAAGCCGATCTTTCTTCCAAGCTGTTCTCCATGTATGACTTCACCTTTTATTTTAAAAGGTCGCCCGAGAAATTCACGAGCTGAAGCAACATCTCCTGATGTTATAAAGCCTCTTATAACAGAACTGCTGACAGTATGTCCATCAATTTTTACAGGCGATATTATACTAAGATTAATATTATTTTCAGAACAATAGTCTGTTAAAAAATCTGCGGCGCCTCGTTTATCACTGCCAAGTTTATGGTTATACCCTACAGAAATACTCTTAACACCAAGACAATCCTGTAAAATTTCTTTTAAATACTCGCTTGCAGTCATTTTAGCAAGTTTTTCGTTAAACTCCAGAACGATTGTGGCGTTTACTCCAAGCTCCTGAAAAAATTGCAGTTTATCTTCCAAAGGAGTAATTACTTCAGGAGAAATGCCTGAAATAATAAATTTGGGATGACAGGAAAAAGTTACCACGCCTGAAGTTAAATTCATGTTGCGGGCTTTTTCAACCGCATCTTTTATAACTTTCTGATGACCAAGATGCGCGCCGTCAAAAACTCCTAATGCCAGACTGGAATTAGTTAACATATTTTTTTGCAATTTTCTGAAAACCTGCAAATTAATTTTCCTTTTTGTAAAAAGTCTTTCCTACTCTGTCAATATGGTCTTTTAATTCTTTATGCGCCAGTATTCTATAATTAGTTATATCATATTTATACGGTGTTGTAAGTTGTTCAATTTCGCTTGTTATTTTTGCAAGCAAATTAACGTCTATATCTCCATATATCGCAAAATCAATGTCAGAACCTTTACGATAATTGCCTTTTGCTCTTGAGCCATAAATTTTTACTTCTTAAATTTCAGGAAAAGATGAAAAAAAGTTCTTTAAAATATTGATAATATTATCACTTAAGCCAAATTCCATTTATAATTCCTTTTTAAAATAATTATAAACCTGTTCAATAGCGGGATAATATTTGTTTTTTATATCATTAACCACTTCATTTGCTTTTTGTTCATCATAAGTATGAACAGTCGCATTTCTATCATCCAGCATTTTTATCCAAATTTCACCATCTTCAATAATTTCATAGGCAAAAGATTCTTTTATTACATCTCTTGGAAATTCAACCTGAACTCTTTTTTCTTTTAAAAAATCCTTTAAAGTTTTCCAGCTAAGCTCAAAAACCATTTCATAAGCCTGAACAGTTGCCATCTTATAAATAAGGTTGTCCTGATTTTCTTTAAGCCCATTTAATACAATTATAAAATTACTAAAAGCTCTTTCAAAATTTGCGAATCTTTGTTTCCATCTTACATCCTGCATATAAAATCCTGTAATTTGTTTGAGTATATACTAAACGACAAAACTAATTAACTTGAATTGCTTACAAGATAATGAGAAAAGCTCGTTAAATGTAAACATCTTAATGACTTTAATTAAAATTATACTATAATGTCTTTTATGAACAAACATATTGAAATACTTGTAAATATAAATCCTGTATGGGCGGAGTATGTTTCCGAGCTGTTGATAAACAAAATCGGCTGTTTGGGAATTGTTACCGAAGAAAAAGAATTTAAAGACGAAAAAATTATAAAAGCTGATCTTGAAACAGTAAAAGGATATTTGCCGTTTACTGAAGATTTTGATCTTGAAAAAATCAGAATCATCCTTCAAAAAGACAGACAAGACTTAATTTTTTCCGGTATAAAAGAAGAAACTCTTGGCAACTGGTCTGTAATTTCAAGGGAAATTAAAGAAGAAGAATGGGCTGATAACTGGAAAAAGTTTTGGCATCCGCAAAAAATCGGTTCAAAAATTGTAATTTGTCCGACCTGGGAGGATTATAAGCAAAAAGACGACGAAATTATAATAAAACTTGACCCGGGAAGCGCATTTGGCACGGGAACACACCCGACAACAAGGCTCTGTTTAACGGCTCTGGAAAAAATCAGCGACGAGCTTAACGGTGAATTTTCAGTTGCAGATGTTGGCATGGGCTCGGGAATTCTTGCAATAACAGGCATTAAACTCGGCGCGTATAACGCAACAGGCGTAGATAACGATGCGTCTGTTATTTCTGTGGCAATAGACAACGCAAAAAAGAATAATGTCGAAGATAAATGCAGATTTTTTACAGGAAGCGCAAAAGATATTCAGGGCGAATACGATATTGTTGTCGCAAATATTCTTACAGAAGTTCTTGTTACGATTATGAGCGATCTTGAAAAATTGCTAAAACCTGAAGGAATACTTATTTTAAGCGGAATTATTAAAAGAAAACTTCCTGAAATAGAAACTGCTCTTGAAAAGAATTTATTAAAAATCAAAGAAGTTCCTGAAGAAGAAAACTGGGTTGCGCCAATAGTTACGCGCATTAAGGCAGACCTCTAAAAATTCGGTTTTTTGATTTTTGTAAAACCTTAATTTAGCTTTTTAATACCAAGTTACAATCAAAAGAGTATTATTTTTTGATAAGGGTTTTGCCGGCTACGCCGGCAAAACCCTTATCAACTCTTCTTCCCCTCCCTTGGGGAGGGGGAGGGAGATTTAATACTACACCAATCAATTTAAAAAACCGTTAAATAAAAAAGATGGTTTTTGTAAATCCTTAATTAACTCGAATTGCTAATTATACCGCCCCCAAAATGAATTTCGGATTTTTTCTTAAAACGTTAGGGGCGGTATGGCGAAGCAGGAGTGATGAAGTTGGGAAAATCCGGCTTTGCCGGTTTTCCTAAATTCAAACTCATTTTAGT
>JAKLDH010000144.1 GCA_022703625.1 Cyanobacteriota bacterium
TAAGTAGGTAACAAAAAGTTTTCAGGTTTTTATCTACCCAACCCCAACCCCTTCCCTTCAAAGGGAAGGGGCTTTTGTTGTTTGTTTGCCTCACTCGCTTCGCTCGTTCGGCAAAATTTAATAAGAGTTGATAAGGTTTTTGCCGGCTACGCCGGCAAAAACCTTATCAAAAAATAATGCTCTTTTGATTGCAGCTTGGCATAAAGTCTTAGTTTGCGGGCGCTTCTTTCAATGATTGATATATATTAAATTTTGTTAAGATTTTTGGTCTTGTTGAATTTCCATGGGGAGTAATTGTTTTTAATTAAATAGGAAACATTAAATAAGTTAAAAGCAAAACTAGTACTTTTTTGGAGGAGAATTAAAAAAGAAATTGAAGTTTATGCCACAAGGTGTATTGAGCATCTGAACAATATTTTAGCGCCTTTTATTAAAAATTTTCGGCATTAATTTATCGGAACATCCAGAGGTTCAATTAATGTAACCTGGAAAATATCTCCGGGATTTACCTTGACATCATTACCTTTTTTAACCATGTAGTAAACAGACTTATAGACAAAGTAGCCTCCGCCGCCGATAGAACCGGCAAAAACACCGGCAGGAGCAGTTACAATCACGGGAAAACCTTTCCAGAAAGACATACCTTTATCAACACAATATGTTGTTGTTGTTGTTAAAATATTTGCGCTGGTATCAACGGCTTTGCCCATCGATTTAAAATAACTGCCGCCTGCATAAAAGACGCCATCTTCATTTAAATTTTTGGCGCTTGTAATCTTTGCGGCAAGTGGAATCTGTTTGCCAAAAGGAGTAACTGCGTGGTCAAATTTTAAACTTAGATGTCCGGCTCTGCTAAAACGTCTGCCTGGCTGCGCTTTATCAACGCTGCCTCTTAACATTGTTCCCGCAGGAAGAACTACCATACTGCCAATGCGTATGTCTTCCAGCAAATTTGCCCTGAACGCATCACCTTCAAAGTAATTATGAGAGTTTGCCGGAGTTTCCATTCGTACAGCAAGAATTGTTCCGGCGGGGATTCTTTCGGATTTAACATCCGCTTTAATCACATTTGAAGAACCTTTTAAAGGTATCGCTCCATATCTATAATCTTCGCAAAAAGCGTGATTTATTCCTAAAAAACAAATAAAAGAAGACAATAACATTAATTTTTTAAATTTTTTCATCGATAACTCCTATCCCTTACTTAAAAGCCTATTTTTAAAAAATCTACTAATTACTTAATATTTTAAACATTATAAAACTTTTTAGCAAATGTTCAAAATTTTTAAAAGAAACGAATCAAATACTTAATATATATAAATTTTGCAGTAAAAATCAAATAATAACAAATACAAGGAGGAGACTTATGGGATTAGCAGATGTTTGCGGAAGATTATCTTTGATAACTTTTCAGAAAAGCACCGTAGAATTTGAAATGAATAAAATATCTGAACAGAGAACGCAATTAGCTCAGCAATCTCAAATGATGTCACAAAATCCGATGCTTCAACAAAATCCTGAGATGAAAGAACAACAGGACGCGCAATTTAATAATCTTGATAAACAACTCGAGCAAGCTTTAAAACAAAAGGAAACTCAGTATAAAATATATGACGCAGAGCTTCAATCTATTGAGAAAATGAGAGAAAATAATGTAAAAAACTTTGCCGCAAAAATTTAAAAAAAGACTCCTTCATAGATTTTTAAAATTCAACAGTAAAGTTTTTATCCTTAAAGTCAAAGAAGCCGCCTTAAGTATTAAGGCGGCTTTTTATTTATTTTGGGGATTGTTGACGAATACTGCGAAACAGGCGCTTTAGCTAATTAATGCGGCAAAGCCAAAAAACGCGCCCGCTATGATCTTACTCAGCCGCAGAATCTCCCCAATTGCCAAGTTTTATTTCTATAGCCATTAATTTGCCTTCCCTTAATATTTGAATATTTATTTTGTCATTTACTTCTTTGTTTTTAATTTCTTCCTGAACCATTTTGGGATCATCAAATTTTTTGCCGTCGATTCGCTGAATAATGTCGCCTGGCTGTAATCCCCCATTATCTGCCGGGCTTTCTCTTATTATTTTAGTTATCACAACACCTTTTGTATCTTTAGAAATATCTAATGCTTTTGCAATTTCAGGAGTTACAGGACTCATGGCAATTCCAAGCCAGGCATGACCTATTGTTTCTCCTGATTTTAATTGATCTACGATCTTTTTAGCGGTATTGACAGGAATCGCAAACCCGATATTTTGAGCTGTTCCCATTATAGCCGTATTAATTCCCACAACTTCCCCTTTAATATTGAGAAGTGGACCGCCGGAATTTCCGGGATTAATTGCGGCGTCTGTTTGAATAAAACTGACATTGGAAAGCTCCGGTATATCTCTTCTTATTGCGCTAATAATTCCTAGAGTTACTGTATGTTCGAGCCCTTGAGGACTTCCTACCGCTATTGCCCATTGACCGGGTCTTATTTTTGAACTGTCGCTTAATTTTGCCGGTTTCAGGTTTTTTTCGTTAATTTTTATTACCGCAAGATCACTATATTTATCTTTTCCGATAAGTTTAGCTTCATATTCTTTGCCATCCTTAGTTTTAACCACTATTTTGGAGGCATTTTGAACAACGTGATAATTTGTAAGAATATAACCATCAGAGCTTATTATCGTTCCTGAGCCTGTTCCGGCGGTTTTTCCGCTTAAAGGGAGGCGTGGGGTTTGAAATTCATTTTGATCATGACCAAAAAAACGTTTAAAAAACTCATCTTCAAAGAAATATTGTCTTGGGTCCTGAATTAATTTTTGCTCGATTTCTGTTGTTATATGAACAACTGACGGCTGAATTTCCTCAACAATGTCAGCGATTATTTCCGTGTCTGAAAAAAGGTTTTTTTCCACACCCGATGTAATTTCGCTTTTTTGAGCAATGTTGTTTTTAATTACAGCGGCATTTCCGGAGAGTTTTGGATTGATTATAAACAAACTTAGAGTTGTTGAACAAATAATGCAAATAAAAATAACCGCCAAATTTTTTAACAGTTCTTTTTTTTGTTCAGAATTAATTTGCGCAATCTTCATAATAAACCTCACTATTTTAAATATTATAATAAAAGTCGTTTAGTATAAATTTTTGATTATATTTTACTCATATAAAACATTTTAGTAAACTATGCCAAATCAATAAAATAAACCGGTATACCGCCCCCAAAATGAATTTCGGATTTTTTCTTAAAACGTTAGGGGCGGTATGGCGAAGCAGGAGTGATGAAGTTGGGAAAATCCGGCTTTGCCGGTTTTCCTAAATTCAAACTCATTTTAGTA
>JAKLDH010000145.1 GCA_022703625.1 Cyanobacteriota bacterium
CCTCTAAAGTGTGTGTTTTCCTGTAATCAATTACTTTTTTTCTTAAATCTAACGAATATGCCATAATTTTACCTCCTGTATAATTATAACCTATTTTATTAGCTTTTTCAACTTAAATTACTATATAAAATATTTAAGAATTTGCTTTTTTATATTTTAAATTCTTAATTTCCTCATCCAGACATAATTTTATCAAACGATTTCTTTCTGTTTCAGTTATATCTGTAAATGTTATAACAGAAGCATTAACGCTACCCTGCAAAAGTGTATAAAGAACTTTTCCAAGTCCTGATATTGTTTTTCCTTCAGGCAAAACCAGCATAAATTTCCATAAATCGTTTATATTTGGTTTTTCTTTGGAAACAAATCTTATTCCTCCACCGCCTACATTGATAGTTCGTGTTTCATAGTTCATATCTTCTCTGTTTAAAACCAATTTAAGATTTATGGGGGTTCTTATATAATCCCGTCTTTGAATTTTCTTTTTTTCATCAGGCAATTCAATTACAAAATCTTGTTCAAGAGGAGAATTAATTATTATTGATTCAAACGCAAAAATTCCTGAATTTGTATATATAACAACCTCAATTTCCTTGCCTTCAGGCAAATCTTTTATAAAATCCTGCTGTTCTTTAGGAAAAACAAGGCTTATCCTGTCATTTTTACACTCTTTTATTTCGCATGTAATACTTACATCGTTACGCAACGGTGTATTGAAGTTTATTTTTATTTTTTGTCCTTTATCAAGCTCAATCATAATTTAGAAACCCTTTAATCCAAATAAATTATTCAACTTTTTCTTTAAAATCATTATAGTAAATTATATTGTTTAAATTTAAAAAAAGTAAACGAAAAATTTTATGTTTAGAATAAATCAGCCGGGTTTTATAATTAATAGCCCACCAATTTTAAATAAACCGGAAATTTCTGCTCAGACAAAGGTTTTCAGGCAGAAGCCGGAAATTGTGGATGAAGTTTTAAAATGGGAAAATAACGGGAAAAAATCTTCTAAAAAACAGCCAAAGTGGAATATTAGCCGATTTCCACTTTCGTGTTATATTGAAGACGAGCCTTCTCAAGGCTTTAATAAAGCGGTTAATATCTCATTTAAATCCTGGTCGGACATTACCGGCGGACTTTTGGATTTTAAAAAAGCGTATTCAATAGACAATGCTGATATTGTAGTTAGCTGGACAGACGAAAAATTCCCGGGCAGAGAATATGAAGCCGGCAGTAATGACCTAAAAGTAGTGAATAACAAGATTGAAAAGGCATTTATTACAATAATCATTTTCCCTGCAATTGATGCAGGTCTTTCATCAGATGCTCGAGTTGAAAGGGTAAGAAGGACAGCATTACATGAAATTGGGCATGCAATGGGGCTGGATCATAGCAATAATCCTAAAGACATTATGTTTCATAGGGGTATAGTCAATAAAAATCTTTCATCCTCTGACATACAAAGATTAATGGAGCATTATCAGAAAAACAGTCTTGATATTATTACATAAAAACAACTTATTCCAAGGTGTTTTGTAGCGCAAGCGGGAGTTTTAACTCATTCATGCGACAAAGGCAAAACACCCGCTAAACCCTTAGGGCTATAGATATTAGCTTTTTAACAAATTAACGAAAATTTTTTAGGATCAGTATAGTTTGGTATACTTAATCATTGCGGGTAATTGATAATTCCTTTATGTCTTGATAAAAAGGTTTTCACAGTTGTTTATATCTATTTTTGTGATTAACTTAAATAGGGGCAAAATCAGTAAGGGAGTTATAAATGAGAGTTTTACCGCAGAAAATAATGTGGAAACCACGTTCAGGATATCTTGATATGCTAAAAAAGAAAGGTCAGGAGTTTATTTTCGGTCAAATTCTCGATCTTATCGGCGTATCAAGTAAAAATAATCTTATAACTCTTACAAAAATTTTTGAGAAAATAGCCGGATCAGAAGGCGGAATAAGGCATGCCCGTCGCATGAGATGGCTATTTGAAACAGAGCATGCCCATCTTGGGTGGTGGCAGAAAATTATAAACGAACTCAATCCTAATTGTAGAAACAAATTTATTCTTAATTTCTTTGTTCATGGCTATTATGGCGATAATTTGGCAAAAAGAGCCAAATTTAATGAGAAAAATAAATTTTTTCCGCCAACAGTCTTGCTATCAAGCATTACTCAGAAATGCAACTATAATTGCGCCGGATGCTGGGCTCATAATTATGAAATTAAAGAAGATTTAAGCTTTGATCAGTGGAGAAAAGTTTTTGATGAAGCTGTAAACGAAATGGGAATCCACATGATGGCGATTGTCGGAGGCGAACCTTTTATAAGAAAAGATTTCCTTGACCTTGTGGAACTTTATCCCGACTGCATATTTCTTACATTCACAAACGGCTCTTTACTTACTGATGAAACAGTACAACGAATTAAAAAGCTTGGCAATGTAGCTCCAATGCTTAGTTTAAACGGATTAGAAGAAGCGAACGACAAAGTCAGAGGCAAAGGATCATATAAAACAATTATGGAAAAAATGGATTTGCTCAAAAAAGAAGGAATATTCTTTGGCGTAAGCGTGACAGCGACAAGAGAAAATGCCGAGGAAGTCGTTTCAAATGAGTTTATGAAAATGCTAAGCGATAAAGGAAGCCTCTGGACGTGGGTATTCCATTATGTTCCGGTGGGAGAAAACCCCGATCCCACGTTAATGCCGACTGCCGAGCAAAGGGACATGATTAAACAGGCGGTTTATAATGCCAGAAACACTTTACCGATGATGAGCGTTGATTTTTGGGGAGATGGTCCTGAAATGATGGGCTGTATTGCAGGCGGCAGGCAGTATATTCACGTTAATTCGCTTGGAGATGTTGAACCCTGCGCTTTTGTGCATCTTGCAACGCATAATATTAAAAACAGCAGCCTTACAGAAGCCCTTGCAAGCCCTTTTATGAGTTCAATCAGGAACGCTATTCCGTATGATGGCAATATGCTGCGTCCATGTATGATTGTTGACCGACCAAAGGTTTTAAGAGCTTATTATCAAAGATTTAAACCCTATCAAACACATAGAGGAGCGGCTGATTACCTTACAAAACCAGAAATTATCGAGCAGATAGATAAATATTCAGAGGAAGTTAAAGAATTAATGGATAAAAACTGGGCGATGGATTATTACATGACAATGTTTCCATTGCCTGGAGAGTATTATCACGACAGAATAAAGTTATGCAGCAGTGAAATTCCGGCTGGAGGAATACATGGCGGCTGTGAAAAAGC
>JAKLDH010000146.1 GCA_022703625.1 Cyanobacteriota bacterium
CTCCGGAAATTAATATTTCCCCATCTCTCTCTTCGACTTCGCATGCCCTGAACTGTCTGATTTTTAATATTTTATTTATGTCCATCTCTTTATATCATGACACATCACTAAAATCTGCGATGAACCAATATTAAGATTAAAAGTAAATTGTTGTCAGGGCAATTCAATTTCAAGCTAAGGAGGTAATAAAAAATTCTTATATAAAATTTTTCAAATATAAATTATGACCGATAATATTTTTTACATAAAAAATATTATCGGTCTATAGCGTTGACAGAAAAATTAATGCGACAGAACCTTGTGATTATTGATTTTTAACTAATTTCTTTTTGTCTTCAATATTTTGTTCTTTTTGTTTTATTTCTTTTGCCCATAATTTTGTTATAGAAATAAATTTATAAAAAGCTAATAAAACAGAGAAAATAAAGCCATGCCAGCCATGCATAAATCCGCATTTTAAGAAATATCTTTTTATAAATTCCCCTGTAGGTCTTGCAAAAAGAAGCGCCGCTGAAAATTTTATATTTCTTTCCTGATACTTTTCTAGCTCTAAAGTTGTGTATGTATTCATTTTTGAAACCCAGGAGTCGATAGAATCGCAAACATGATGAATTATAGCCATATCTTTTCTTTTTTTATCGATATAATGAGCTCCGCCGGATAAAATCGTAGGTGAACAGTGAACTTTTTCGCTAAATGAAACTGCGCCATTTCTGAAAAATCTTAAAATGCTATTCGGATATAAAATCCATAATACTTTACCCAGATGAATATTTTTTCTTGGAATATAAACAGCGTTTATGAATTTAGGAAGATCATTCATTAATATTCTTAAATGAAGAAGGAGTTCTTCCGGCGCTTCTTCGTCAGAATCAAGCGCAAGAATCCATTTTTGCGACGCAAAAGTTAATGCATAATTTCTTGCAGGATCAGCAAAACCTACATTTTTATGATAAATAATTTTTGCTCTATATTTTTGCGCAATTTCAAGCGTTCTGTCTTTTGAACCCATATCGCAAATAATAATTTCTTCGCAATTTTTTACAGATTCAAGACATTTTTCAAGATATTTCTCTGAATTATATGTATGAACAACTACTGAAATTCCCATTAAATTTTTTATCCCTCACAAAATGATCAGAGAGTATTGACAAAATATTAGTATAAAACAACACAGTTAACAAGTTTTTTATATAATAGAGATTAAAGGAAAAGTAATTTTTAATAAAATAGCTCAAAATTTTATTTTAATTTTTCATGTGGCTCGCAGGCAAAGCCTGCGAGCCGCATGCCTTAAGAAGGCGTAGCGGCTGGCTTCGCCAGCCGCTACACCAAATATAAAATTATTTATTTAGCAATTCAGATTATTTATTTTTAGAAAAAATAATTTGTTTAAAATATAATTATATTAGAAAAAATAACTCACGAGGAATATGTTAATTGTTTGAATCATTATCCGAACGCTTGCAATCAACTATAAGAGATATTTCCGGCAAAGGCAAAATCTCTGAAGATAACATGAACGAAGCTCTCAGAGAGATACGAAGAGCCCTGCTCGAAGCTGACGTAAGCCTTAAAGTGGTCAAAGTCTTTATTTCCAGCATAAAAGATAAAGCTCTCGGAGAAGAAGTTTTAAAAAGCGTTACCCCTGGTCAACAGCTTGTAAAAATAGTCCATGACGAGCTGGTTAACCTTCTGGGCGGCAATAACGTTTCGATTTCCACAGAAGGAAAACCTAATATTATAATGCTTTTTGGTCTTCAAGGCTCGGGTAAAACCACAACAGCGGCAAAACTAGCTTTAAGAATCCGTAAAAACGGCAGAAATCCTCTTTTGGTGGCGGCGGATGTATACCGACCCGCCGCTGTAAAACAGCTTCAATCCCTTGGTAAACAAGTAACCATTCCGGTTTATGCCGAAGAAGGAAATCAGGATGTCAGAAAAATTGTATCATCCGCCGTTCAACACGCTAAGGACGAAGGTTATAATACAGTTATTGTTGATACAGCAGGAAGATTGCAAATTGATACAGAGCTTATGGCAGAGCTTGTAATCCTTGACAGGTTATTTGAGCCTGCGGAAAAGCTTCTTGTAATAGATTCAATGATGGGACAGGAAGCTGTAAACGTTGCAAGAACTTTTGACGAGCAACTTGGCATAACAGGTCTTGTTATAACCAAGCTTGACGGTGATGCAAGAGGCGGAGCCGCTCTTAGCGTTGCGTATTCAACTGAAAAGCCCGTAAAGTTTGTCGGCATGGGCGAAAAACTTGATGCGCTTGAACCTTTTTATCCTGAAAGAATGGTTCAAAGAATTCTTGGAATGGGCGATATTGTCAGTCTTGTTGAAAGAGCTCAACAGGCGATTGATATTGACGAAGCAAGAGAACTTGAGAAAAAAATCCGTTCAAAAGATTTTTCTTTGGAAGATTTTATGAAAATGCAAAAACAAATGAAATCCTTGGGTTCAATGGATCAGATATTGGGAATGCTTCCTATTCCCGGAATTTCCAAATCAGATAAAGATAAAATGGCAACAGTGGGGGAATCTCAACTAAAAAAGATTGAAGCCTGCATAAATAGCATGACATTAAAAGAACGGCAAAAACCTGAAATTATTAATGCTTCAAGAAAAAGAAGGATTGCCGCCGGAAGCGGCACGCCTTTGCCTGAATTAAACAGATTTCTTAAAGACTTTGAAAATATGAGAAAAATGATGAGAAAAATGACTGATATGATGAAATCAGGCAAGAATCCGATGAAAGGCTTATCGATCCCGCCCGGAATGAGAGGCAAATTCCCGGGATTTTAAATGTGTTTATAGGGCGCCTCTAAAAACAAAAGAATTTTATCTTTTATATCTACCCCCCTGCCCCCTTCAAAGGGGGGAGAAGTTTGGTGTAGGGGCGAAGCCCCTACACCAAACCCCAATCAAATTTCATGAAAATTTTAAAAAATTAAGTTTTTAGAGGCACCCTTTAAAAAGAAATTGGAAAATGAAAATGTAATTTTTATAAGTCCTTAATTTGCGGGGGTTTTGCCTTTGGCAAAACTCCCGCTATACCCTTACCCAGCCCGCGCCGCCCTGCGGGCGGCGCGGGCTGTAGATATCAGTTTTTAAACAAATTAACGAAAACTTATTTAACTCGAATTGCTAATTAGTCGAAACGCTGAAATAGATTGAAATTTTATTTTAATTTTTTATGCGGCTCGCAGGCAAAGCCTGCGAGCCGCATGCCCTTAAAACGGCGTAGCGGCTGGCTT
>JAKLDH010000147.1 GCA_022703625.1 Cyanobacteriota bacterium
ATAAATTGCAGACGGGGACTTATCTGAACTACAGGGTTTATTCCCAAGCATGACGCCAGTCTTTATCCGCCAAACTTTTTACTAATTCTTTTTTATTTTAACTGAAACTTATCATACAAGCATGACGATTTTAGCAGCGTTAAGCCCTTAATTAAAAAATTACATAAAAAATATTATCGGTCTATATTAAAACAAAAAGTTGTAAAAATATAAAAAATCATTATAAAAGAATTAAAGATACTTTTGCAGCAATAGTCGACAGAATTTATAAAAGATTAATTATGTAGAATAGTAAACTTTACGACGCTATTTAAAATCTTTTCCTGAAAAATTTTAAAGAATAAATAGAATATGTCGATATAAAGATTAAGGAAACTTTTAAAAAGAAAAAACGGAGGCAAGACTATGGGTTTAGCAGCCAGCCAAGCGCGATTTTTACAATTAACAGCCAGAAAAAGCGACCTTGAATTTAAAGGTCAGCAACTTAACCAGGAACGTACTATTAATGCTCATGCAATGGAACAACTGGTTGAGCAAATGCAGATGGCTGCTCAAGTTGATGACGAAGGTTTGCTGGTAAATCCGTCGATCTATTATACAGTCCAGGCAGAACTTGAAACCAAACATGCCATTGACAGAACTCTTGAACTGGAACTTAAAAACGTTGATACACAACATCAGGAAGTTCAGACAGAAGTTGATGCCGTAGGAAAAGTTATTGATAAAAACATTGATATGACTTTCAAAACGTTTGCTTAAACGCTCAAAGACAAAAATAGAGGGATAAACAGCGAGGAAGGGAAGAAAAAAAGATATGAGCTATAAAAATGATCATATGCTGACTATAGCCAATCAGTACGGCAAAGCCAGCAGCGACGCCAAAGCAGTAGTTTTTGAAACCTATGACAAATTAAGAGATTTAACCGTAAGCGGTTCAGGGCTTGGCGGCGGCACTGCTTATGGAAATATCGGTCAGTTTTTTATGAACCTTTCAAAACTTATCGGTCCGTCAAATTACATGCCGGTACTCGGCAATTCTTCCATAAATATCCCGGGCACTTCTTATTCTTCGCCGATAAGCGGAGGGTATTCAACAATTCCCGGTGTTCAATCAGCTTTTGGAATGAACAATGTAGGTAAATATCCCGGCTTTCCTTCTGGTGGAGCCGCTTCTTTAGACTCTGCTTTAGGCTTAGGATCACTTGGAATATCTGCTTTAATGGGATTAGGCAGTTATTATACTCCTCTTGCAGGCACATTTTCCATAGGAGGAATGCCTACCGGCGGAGCTTCAGCTCTTAGTTCAAGTATCCCCGGCGGAAATTCATTTACTCCGGCGGCAGGAGTTTTAACGGGAATTGGAGCCGTCGGCGGAAAATACAGTGATATTACATTGCCTGTGGCAGGACTTGTCGGTGGATTTGGCGGATTAGTCCAGCATCTTGCTCCGTATTTTGGACCAAGCGGACTTGTGGCTGCGCTTGCGGGAAACCTCATGAGCGGCTATTCCGGCGCTGCAATAAGTACATATAATTATATTTCCAGCAGAATAATTACAAATGCCGACACGATTCTTACTATGAAAATTAAAAATCTGGAAACTACTGTAAAACAATTGGATACTCAAAGCGATATTGTTAAAAAAATGCTTAAATCTTCTATCGAAGGCGATTCAAAAGCGGTTAGCGATCTCTAGGCAAGGTTAAATATGTTAAGAATTTATTTAAGACTTTTTTTTACAAAATTAGAAAACTTTTTACTCTTTTTTAAAAACTATAAACAAATTTATGAAATCCTTATGAAATCTGTCATTTACAGAAAAAAAGTGCTTAAAGTTCTTGAAATAAATAAAATTAAGTTGTCTAAAAAACTTGAAATTATCGATTTAAAACAATCACATCCGACTTCAAAATCTATAAATTATGTTCGTTAATGTTTTAAACGTTTATTTTTGTTTGCAAAAGGGAATATATTAATTAGTTGCGTCGTTTAGCTTAAAGCAAAATATTCAAATTAAAACCAAAAACAATTTATTTTTACATTTGTTTACAAAAATATGTAAATTCGTAAGTAAAAGTTGTTTTTATATATATAAAAGGGGCTTTAATTTGAATATTGAAAATTGAATAAAAGGAGTACATTGATAAAATGTCTGCAATTACATCAATTGTAAATAATCAAATTGAAAACGTGATAAGTTTCTTTAACATATCATATTCTTATTTTAAGAAAAGAAACCCTTTCATTAATAGTATTTCCACTCTTTTAAAGTCAATTTATGTTTTTCTGTCATTGGGAAAAAGGCTTAAAATGATGAAATATCAGGTAAAACTAACGTATTACAGAATGCATCAAATGGAAAAATTAATTCAGGAAAACAATCCGTATAATACACCCGGAGGTAGAAACCTCAACAAATACAGATAAATAATAAAAAACAGATCGGGGAAAAATAATGGGGCTTTTTACAGGATTATTAAGGCTTGCATACTTAAAACAGGAAGAATTGACTCTTGAATACAGGATTCAAACATTAAGCGCGACAAAAATACAGGTTGCAGACCGAGCCGTTAATCTTGTAACAATCGGAAGCGACCTTGATCCCCAGTCGCCTGAATATAAGACAATGGAAGCCCGACGGGAAAAATTGCTTTTAATGGAAAAAAAGCTTGATCAGGAATTATTAAGATATCAGACATTATTAAAAGCTGTCAGCGCTGAAGTCCAATCAGCTCAGAAAATCGTTGACAACAGCATTAAACGCTTCTTCAGCTATGGCGGCGGTTCTTAATAAAAAATTTTAAAATTATATCAAGTTGCAATTAAAAGAGTATTCTTTTTTGATAAGGGTTTTGCCGGCTACGCCGGCAAAACCCTTATCAACTCTTCTTCCTCTCCCTTGGAGAGGGGGCAGACTGAGTAAGGGTATAGCGGGTGTTTTGCCTTCGACAAAACACCCGCTAATTAACTTGAATTGTTAAATAAATAATTTTATATTTGGCGTAGCGGCTGGCGAAGCCAGCCGCTACGCCTTCTTAAGGCATGCGGCTCGCAGGCAAAGCCTGCGAGCCGCATAAAAAATTAAAATAAAATTTCAATTTATTT
>JAKLDH010000148.1 GCA_022703625.1 Cyanobacteriota bacterium
TCTGGTCATTATTTAGGCAAACTTCATATTTTAATACGCTTTTTTTCATGTCCTTACCTCACGTCTTTTTCTTCAAGACGTTAAAAACGTAATTTTGTTCTATGCAATCATTCGGTCAGAGCACTAGCCGAATTTGGCTATTACCTGTCGGGGAGATTTGGCTTAAAAAAATGAAAGGTGTTTTTATGTTCAGATTTTTAATAAGTTTAATATTTTCAGTAATAATTAGCTTTTCAGGCTCTTTTTGCCTTGCCGATAACCTTGCAGTAGTCAAAAGGGTTGTTGACGGAGATACAATAAAAGTCGAATATCAGGACAAACTTGAATCTGTAAGGCTAATCGGCATTGACACGCCAGAGTCCAGAATAAATAAAAGAACTCACCTGCAAACCAGAGAATACAATCAGGACGCAGTAACCATAGTAGAACTGGGCAAAAAAGCAAAGAATTATACAAATTCTCTTGTTAAAGCAGGTGATAAAGTCAAACTGGAATTTGATGTTCAGCAACGTGACAAATACAGAAGACTTTTAGCATATGTCTGGCTTAAAAACGGCAAAATGTTAAATGAAGAAATCATCAAAAACGGCTATGCTCAAGCTCTTACGATTCCTCCAAGCGTTAAATATGAAAAAAGATTTCTAAAAGCATATAAATATGCCAGAAACAATAATCTTGGGCTTTGGCAGGATCAGATTTAATCAGTCTTTATGCATATTTTTATTGAGAATAAGATAAATATGCCTCACTGATAAACCCAGCTTTTGGCTTAATTGCAGAATAGATTTTTTTGTTCCGTCATAATTATTGCAGATATACTTATTTCTTAGGTTAATCAAAGCTCTATTAGGAACGCAAATCATAAATCCCGGTACATTTTTCATAAGGGAAATGGCAGTTTCAACACCGCAAAGAGAAGCTATGATTTTTAGCTCCTCATTGGGCATTTCATCTTCTGTTATATCATCAAGCCAAGGCTTTTCGTTCATTTATTCTCCAAATTTGACCTCGTCAGGGTGGCAAAGCCACCTTTTATAAGTTATCGTTAATAGTTATTACAGATAATTGATCTCATCAGGTAACGCCTTACGTTACGACAGGAAAGCGAAAATGCTCTCCTGTTTCGACCTTAAACAACTGCACCCATTGGTCTTGGTATAATATTGTCCTCAATGAGCCTTTCTATTTTTTCAAGTATTTCAACTTGAGCCTGATACATTTTGCAGTTAATTTTCTTGTCATTTCTGTTGTGCCAATCTTCTTCAGATAAGCAGGTATCCGCAAAGTGTAATTTGGCTGAATCAAGGCAGTCGTCAAGTTCGTTAATCTGATTTCTTACAATACCTAAGATTTGTTCTTTTACGTCCATTTTTTGTTCTCCTTTTTTAATTACTGTTTAACTTCTGGTTAATCATCGTTTGAATAGTTTTTAATACTTTCGGGACTTTTTCTCTTGGCAAAAACCTTAAATCACTTATCTTATAAAGTCTTTGCAGGAGTTTTCTTAAAGATTTCTTTGATTTACTTTTGTCTATCACCTCCTTGTTATCTGCTATTTTTAAAAACTCTACCCACATTGCTTCAATTCTCCTGAGCTGAGCTGGTGTTGCCATATTTGCTCGGTTTGAAAGTTCATTGAATTTGCCTTTAAAGCCGATTGCGTTAACTTCAAGAATATCTATCAGCTTTTTGGCCTGTTCCTTGCTTAAGTCTTTACAAGATTTAGCTTTAAACTTCATTAAAATTTCTCTGTAAAGCTCATCATCAAGTCCCAGCAGGTTTTTCATTGTATGAATCTTTTTTATCTGTTCTTTAGTAATCATTGATTGCACACCTTTTGAATAAATATTCCTGCATACGCTGAATTCTCATGTTTTCAGCCTTCTGAAGCTCTCGCCCATGATGAATGCCCACTTGCACGCCAAAGGCGAAGATTGACAATATTAAAAGAAATGAGTAGAATATTTTTTCAAATTTATCCATAAGTCCTCACACTATTAACATCTTTGCGACTTCTTCGATAATCTCCTCATCAAGGGGCGATTCTGACAGCTTTGCGGCTTTATCGGCTCTTGCCATGAGCTTTGTTAAAACTCGAGTATTTCCGCCTGATATTTCCAGAAATTTTTCTGTCATATCGAATGCTTCAGGCAATGTTTTATCTATAATTTTTTGAATATCAGTTTTATCAAGAGGATTAACCTCTTTTGACACTCCAACTCTTGAATAAAGCTGTTCGTACTGCCCTTTTTGTCCTCTAAGATTAGCCACAAGTTTCGGCATTCCGACAAGCAAAATACCAACTCCTGCTTTATCGTAAATTCTTCTTAAAAGCTCAAGAGCTTTATACGGAAGATGTTCAGCTTCATCAATAATAATGAGTCTGTTTGAATTCTTGAGCTTTTGAATAATATCAAGCATTAGGGTGTAAACATTGCCTGCACCTTCAAGTCCAAGTCTTTTATGGATTTCTGTAAAAAGAATTTTGGCTGTAAAGCCAAGATCCGCTTCAATTAAAATCACATCAGTATTTTGTTTTGCATACTCAGATACTGAAACAGTTTTACCTAAGCCGGCTTTACCATAGCAAACTCCGATTTCGGAATTAACGTGGCAAATTTTAGCTATATCAAAGATGTTTTTCGCTACGGTAGTTTCCACAAATTCGCTTCTGTATAGATTTTTGCGTTCATTTTCTCTAATCAGGAAATTATTTACAGCATCATTAATTTTATCGACTTTGCCTTTGTATTTGCCATTTACCCAGAGGCTAATTGCGGTGTAGGAAATTCCTGTCGCTCTTGATACAGCGTGCAGGCTTACACCTCTTTCCTCCATAAATCTTTTTAATTCTTGTTTCATAAGACTCCTCGCTCCAGATCAGCTTGTTTATAGTTATTTAAGTTGAAAACAATAACAAATAGCGTCAAAAAGGGTATCAAAAATTTTTAAAGCGGACCGCAATTGTTTTTTCAGCCATGCCCAGAATTTTTCAATTTTATTCAGGTCGGGGGAA
>JAKLDH010000149.1 GCA_022703625.1 Cyanobacteriota bacterium
TCATATTTTAATACGCTTTTTTTCATGTCCTTACCTCACGTCTTTTTCTTCAAGACGTTAAAAACGTAATTTTGTTCTATGCAATCATTCGGTCAGAGCACTAGCGCATAGTTAAATTAATTTTATAGATTAGAATATATAGACCGATAATATTTTTTATGTAATTTTTTAATTAATCGCTTAAACCGCTAAAAGTGTCATGCTTGTTTGCGAAATGCGGATAGCGCCGACTGCTTCGCAACAGCATCTATCCAACATACAATGCTTACCGTTTCTTCATTTCTTTTCTTTTTGAACGCAAAAAGAAAAGAACCCGCAAAGCGGGACACTTGGGACTCAATCCAAGTAACATTTGCATGTGAATGCGCCTTAGGCGCGCAAAAGAAAAGAAAAACTAACAAGTCAAACTGACAAATCCATCAGGGGCAAGCCCCCGAACCCCCCTTGTATTAAAATGCTTACTTTTTATCTTTTCTTAGCTTTAAAATTAACTTAACTGAGAATTGGTATATATAAATTTAAACTGGTATAATTTTGAAGAGTTAATTTCTTAAATTAAGTTAATTTTATGAAAGAGATAATAGAAGCGAAAAAGCTTATTTCAGAACTTATTTTAGATATTTTATCCGAAAAAACAAGTGTTCAGAATGCAATAAAAAGATTTCCGCAGGATATTAAAGATGAGTCAATAGAATGTGCGTTTCATGCCATTCTTCACTTTGAAGCTGACGAGGATTACCGAAAAAATGATCCTGAATATGCAGATGAACAATGGGATTATCTTGAGTATATAGCGGATTTGTTTCAAAGGGGAGAAGACTTGCCTCTAAATATAATTCAGGAATATAGAAAATATTACGAATCCGCCCCTTTAATAGGCAAAAATGATATAATGTCAGTATTAAAAAATTTATTTAGACTAACTATATAAAATAAGGATAATTAATGAATAAAAATGTTTTAAACAAAGGCAGAAGAAGCCAGAATTTAGTTGAAGTCGTGCTTATTGTCCCTCTTTTAATTATTCTTTTACTGGCAATTATGGAATATGCGGTATTTCAAAGAAATGTGGCAACTGTTCAGGATATTGCGCTTGAAGCGGCAGTAGCCGCTTCTAAATATTATGTGAATGAAAGCGCTGTCGCCGGCGATCCTTTTACGGAAAATACGGCTGTTTCTCACGCTCTTCAAATTGTTCAGAAAAGAATATCGGTTTTTGGCTTGCCCGATATAACTTTTGTACATGCAAGCTCCGGCTCAGGCTTCGGTAAACGTCCTTTTGCCCTGTATAAATTTAATTCCACAAAACAGATTTCTTATAGAGGGAAAAATGAGCCGGTAATAATTTTTACTCTGGACTACAGGGACCCTGTAAGAAACGGGGTTTCAACCCAGTTGATTTTTCATTACAGGCTTGCTTTATTTGGATTTAAAATGGGTTTGCCTTCCGGCAGAACAATTGTCTTTATTCCTGATGTAATCCAGCTTAGCAGTACGCAAACAAAACAATATGTGCATTATTAAAAAAAATGGAAAAATGGTCTGAACAATTTAATATTCCTTTACCCGACTGCGCGCAATGCGGAACTTGTTGTCTTTTGGCAACTCCTTCTGTTTCTTACAAAAAACTTCTTGAAAAAGCGGCGGCAGGGGATCAATTTGCAAGAGATTTTTTTTCAATTTTTATTCCTTATAAAAATCATGAACAAGCTGAAAAAATTTGTGAATCTTTGGTTAAAAGAACGATTAAGTCTTGTATAGACGGCATAAATAAAATTCCTGTTGAGGATTTGGTGTTTTACAGATGCCGACACTATCACTATAAAAAACAATGCCTTATCTATGAAACCAGACCGCAACTTTGCAGGGATTTTCCCGGTTCTCCTTTTGTTTTGTTACATGAAAACTGCGCTTTTTATCAATGGGCGAAAGATTGCAAAAAAGCTTATAATAAACTTAAGGAAGATATACAATCTTTAAAAAAACAAAAAAAGGAATTGGAAGACATGAAAGAGCAAAAAAGATTTGAAGATTTACTTCACAGATTAAAAAATTTAAAAGACAACGATTCGAGGTTTATGCTGATTTTGCCTTCATTAAGTGTTATTTCTCCTTGCAGCTCCTGGTTAAAGTAACATATCAAGGAGTTGTAAATATAAGCTTTTTAGCAAATTAACGAAAACTTATTTGTATTGGCATAGCGGACAGCAACGCCTCTTTTGCGCAATAAATTCAGCATGGCGTCTTTTTTTAGGGTGCCTCTAAAAACTCAATTTTATGAAAATTTCAAAAAATTGGGCTGGGGTTTGGTGTAGGGGCACGAAGCAGTCGGTACTGTCCGCATTTCGCAGCGCAGCCCCTACCCCCCTGCCCCCCTTTGAAGGGGGGCAGGGGGGTAGATATAAACAATAAAATTCTTTTGTTTTTAGAGGCGCTCTTAAATTTAATTTAACAATGTAGTACTATATTTGAAAGAAACTTTAATTTTATAAAATTTAAAAAAAATGGACATCAAGGATAAAATACTTCAGATAATATTGTTTGAACTTTTATTCAGTAACCCTCAAAAAAGAGAATACTCTGAAGGAGTTACTGCTGTTGAGCTTTCACGAAAATATAAATTGAAAATTGAACAGGTTAAAAAAAATTTAAAAATTTTACAAGGTAAAGGACTTGTGCGGGAAACCGGCATAAGTCCTAAATTTTGGATTTTTGACGAATATAATTTTGAAAGAATCAGTGAAGATGATCCGATCCAGCGTCTTCTTTGTAACACAGAACATATAGATTTTGAAAATTATTTTGATTATAAATAACTCGAATTGCTAATTAGTCGAAACGCTGAAATAGATTGAAATTTTATTTTAATTTTTTATGCGGCTCGCAGGCAAAGCCTGCGAGCCGCATGCCCTTAAAACGGCGTAGCG
>JAKLDH010000015.1 GCA_022703625.1 Cyanobacteriota bacterium
CGGCTCTCCAAAGTACAATCCGCCGGTTAATTCCCTGATAATCATTATATCAACGTCTTTTACGACATCTTCTTTTAGCGCAGAAGAAGAAACAAGTTCGTCATACACAACCGCTGGTCTTAAATTAGCAAAGAGGTTAAGCTCTTTGCGAATTTTTAAGAGTCCTCTTTCAGGCCTGATAGCAGGATCAAGCTTGTCATATTTCCAGTCGCCAATCGCGCCCAAGTATACAGCATCAGAATTTTTTGCAAGCTCAATCGTCTTATCGGGAAGAGGCGTTCCTTCGGCGTCTATAGCCACGCCGCCTATTAATCCGTAATTAAATTCAAAATTTATCTCAAACTTTTCTGACACGGCTTTTAATGCTTTTATCCCTTGAGCAATTACATCAGGACCTATCCCATCCCCAGAAAGTACAGCTATTTTATATGTTTTGCTCATTTATATTTCCTTTCGCAATTTAACTCTTGATTCCAAGCTTATCTTTAGTGTAATTAATCAGCCCTCCAACGGCGATAAGCTCCTGAATTGACGGAGGTAGAGGATTAATGCTGTAAACCTTGTTTTTTGTCAGGTTTTTTACCTGCCCGTTGGTTACATCAATTTCAATTTCATCTCCTGCTTCTGTTTCATCTGGAAGATCAGGATTTTCAATGATTGTAAGTCCAATATTTATAGCATTTCTGAAGAAAATTCTCGCAAAACTCTTTGCTATTACAGCAGAAATGCCGCATTCTTTAATCGCAATCGGGGCATGCTCTCTTGAGCTTCCGCACCCGAAATTTTCACCCGCTACTATAATATCTCCCTGTTGGACTTTTCCGACAAATTCCTGGTCAATATCTTCCATGCAATGTGAAGCAAGCTCTTTTGCGTCCGTGGAATTAAGATATCTTGCGGGAATAATTACGTCAGTATCCACATTATCTCCATAAACCCAGACTTTTCCTTTTTTTGAATTGCTCATTTAAAATCTCCTGATATAAAAATTTAATATATTTATTTTAATTCAGAAAAATTATATCGCCAACTCTATTATACTAATCAAAATAAGTTTTCGTTATACCAATCATTGAAAAAAATCTGTAAATAAAAAAGGCGGTTTTTATAAAGCCTTAATTTGCCAGGTTTTTTCAATAATTGATATATTTGTTTTTTTTGTAAATTTCCTTTAGTGTTTTTGGCAATTCAAATTATTTGTTGATAAAATATTAAAGGATTGATTAAATATGTATATATAATTACTGGTTAAATTGTTAATGTATAAAAAATTCATAAATCTAATAACTAAATTAGTTGGTTTATTTTATTCGGAAAAATTTTTAAATTATTTAATTCTTTTTTCAAGTTTGTTAATACTTACTTTTGTGCTTTCCAGCCGGAATTTTTTGTTTCAAAATATTATAGATAACGGCGTAAGCCGAATAAATGTTGTTGCGTTCAAAAAAATTGAAATTGAAGACATCGATAAAACCGAAGCTAAAAAAAGATATGAGTCCTTAAAAGTTAAGCCTGTTTTAAAACCGATTCAGGATGATATAAATAATAATATGCGGAAAAAATTAGGCGCGGAATTAGATTCTATAAGACAAATTAGAGAACTACAAGCTAATTCTTCCGAAAAAAGAAACAAAATTAAAAATTTATTTAATATTGATGATCAGGATTATTTTATAAATCACACTATAGATTATTTGTATATGTGTTCAGACGCTGAATTTTCAAAACTTGCCGTAAATGCGCTTGCTGTTTTGAACGATGCGCTTAAAGAAGGCATTATAGAAGCTGATCTTATTGATAATAAAGATGAAATACTGGAAAAACACATTCCGGCTTCGTTTTTAAGAACTCAAAGTCTTGCTGTCGCTTTTCTTTTAAATAATATTCTGGAACCAAATATGAAAGAGGATCAAACAGCAACAGAACTTGCTATTCAAAAAGTGCTTTCAGAAATTAGCCCTGTGATGGTTGTATATGAAAAAGGAAGCATTGTGGTTTCTGCCGGCGAGAGAGTAAAAGAAACGCAGAAAAAAGCTCTGAAACAGTTGGGATATAATGTAAACCAACTGGATTTAATCGGAATTATGGGGATTTTATCTCTTGTGGGACTTTGTTTATTTACAACTATTTATTATCTTAGAAATTTTGCGGATAAATTTCTCAAAATTCCATATACGGCTCTTATGGCTCTGTTAACTATTGTAATAAGCATTTTTGCGGTTTCATTGCCTCAGACGATTTCTGTATATGTTGTTCCAATACCTGCAATAGCAATATTACTTACTATATTTACATCTTCCAGAGTCGCTCTTTTAATAACGATGCTTATCCTTATAATGATCGGCATTTCTCTTCAATATTCGGTTGAATACATTTTTGTGTTTATGTTAGGGGCAATTATAGCAATATTTACAACTAATTCCGTAAATTATTACAGACGGATGGATATGGTAAGAGCGGGTTTTGATGTTGGTCTTATTCAGATGTTCGTTGCTCTTGTAATGTTTTTGCTTCAGAATAATACAGAAAATTTAGATATTGGAGTGATGGTAATGAAAATGTTTCTGGGCTTCGGAAACGGTCTTTTAAGCGGTATAATCGCGCTTGGAATACTGCCTTTAATCGAAAGTCTGTTCAAGATAATTACTCCTTACGGACTTGCGGAACTTGCAGACCATAATCAGGCGTTATTAAGAAGGCTTCAGTTTGAAGCTCCCGGGACATATCATCATAGTCTTATGGTCAGCAATTTATGCGAAGCCGCCGCGGAAGCAATAGACGCAAACCCTATTCTTGCGAGGGTTGCGGCTTTTTATCATGATATCGGAAAACTTAAAAGACCTTTATTTTTTATTGAAAACCAATCATATTTTGGAATTGAAAACCCTCATGAAAATTTGACTTCCAGACTCAGCAAGATGGTTATTACCGCTCATCCTAAAGATGGGGTTGAGCTGGCGAAAGAATACGGTTTACCGTCTATAATTCACCAGTTTATTATTCAACATCACGGCGACAGCCTTGTCGCTTATTTCTACAAACAGGCAATTGAAGCTGAAGGAGCTGAAAATATACAGGAAGAACAGTTTAGATATAGTTGTCCCCGACCTTCCACAAAAGAAGCCGCAATACTTATGCTTGCTGATGCAGTGGAATCCGCTGTCAGAACCTTAAAAAATGCTGAACCTGAAGTTGTAGACGAGATGATTGACAAATTGATACGGGAAAGACTTATAGATAATCAGCTTTCCGAGAGTCCTTTAACGCAAAAAGACCTTAAAACAGTTGCAGGAGTTTTTAAAAGGGCTTTAAGAGGAATGCAGCATCATCGAATAAAATATCATGAAGATATTTTAGAAGAGCTTAATAAAAAAAGTATAAATGGCATAAAACAAGCTCAGTTGCAAAGTGAAATAGATATTAAAGTCGCAAAACTTAGAGAGAATGCTCAAAAACATTCTGATTCAGGCTCGGGGCATGATATAAATTAATTTTTTTGACAAGGCTTTTGCCGGCATAGCCGCCGAAAAATAGTGTGATTTTAAAAAAAATCGGTAATTTGCTAAAAAGCTGATTTCTATAATAAAAGTCATTAATATGTTTACATTTAACGAGTTTTTCCCATTATTTCGCAAGAAATTCATGTTAATTAACTCGAATTGCTAATTATTTTTTTTAATCGTCATTCTGAGGGCTTTAGCCCGAAGAATCTCCTATTTTTGACAATTGGTTGCGATCCTTCGCTCCGCTCAGGATGACGGTTTCGGCTAATTAGCAATTCAAGTTAATTAGTTTTGTCGTTTAGTATACAGCCCTCGCCGCCCGCAGGGCGGCGAGGGCTGAGTGCGGGTTTTGCGGGAGTTTCGGCTTCGCCGAAACTCCCGCAAATTAAGGCTTTACAAAAACCATCTTTTTTATTTAACGGTTTTTTAAATTGATTGGTATATAATTTCTATAAACTTTTACAGATCACTATATTTTTATCTATAATTCGTGAATTGTAAAGCTACATTATACTCTTCCTGTTTTTCCCTCAAAAATTTTATTACTTCCTGAAGATCATCTCTATTTTTTCCTGAAATTCTAAGCTGTTCTCCCTGAATTGCCGCTTGCGTTTTAAGTTTTAGATTTTTAACGTCTGTTGCAATTTTCTTTGCAAGTTCTTGAGAAATGCCTTTTTTCAGCTTAATAACCTGTCTTACATTTCCTCCAAGCGCATTTTCAACTTTTTGAGGATCAAGAATTTTTAAACTTAAACTTCTCTTTGCCATTTTGGATTGAAGAATGTCTATAATATTTCTTAATTTCAAATCGTCTTTTGTTGTAATAATAATATTTTTGCCTTCTTCAAGCTCAATAATGCTGCCTGAATCCTTAAGGTCAAACCTTGTTTGAATATCTCTTTTAGTTTGATCAACCGCATTAACGATTTCCTGCTGATCAAACTCTGACACTACATCAAAACTTTCATCTTTTGCCATAATTTCATTTTCTTTTTTGCTTAAATAACATTTTATAATTATATCAGATTAAAAATAAAAGTGATGTTCAAATTGTATAGTGATCTTAAAAAGAAATCGGGAAATAAAAAAGATAGTGGCTTGTTAAGTTAATTTTAAAGGCTTTTATTTTTTTATCTACCCATCCCCAACCCCTTCCCTTCAAAGGGAAGGGGCTTTTGTTTGTTTTTGGGTTTCGCTCGCTATGCTCGCTCAACCCAATGAATTAACTTAACAGAGCGCTAGTTTTTGTAGAACCTTAATTTGCTGGTGTTTCGGCGAAGCCGAAACGCCAGCAACACCCTTACTTAGCCTGCGCCGCCCGCAGGGCGGCGCAGGCTAAGTATAGATGATGGATTACCCGGCAAAGCCGGGTAATCCATCTGTATCTTTTTTATTTATAGAGTTTTTTTATTTAGTTTATTCCGGTATATGTGGATTTCCAAATAATGTATATATCCAGGTGTTTCCGGGAGCCGTCGGGTCTACCGATGCCGGAGGCATTGTATCCGCTTCATATCTGCCAAGAATTGCATTCATTCCATGAATGTTTCCATATAATCCTGTTGCCACATTTGCCCAGTTATAAGGAATATTGCTATTTCCCCATATAGGATTTAACGGCAGGGGATCAAACGTTCCAGGATCAAGCCCACTGCCTGAATCTTCGGAATCACTGCCGTTTAACAGAAGATCAAGAAGTGATGACACATCTGAAGTACCCTGATTGTTATTTTGAGTACTTGAAGTATTGCCAATTATATTTGAAATATCAAAATTAAGAGAGTTACTGGTATTAAAATTTATAGGCATATTGAAATTTAAAGATGAGCCAAAATTGAAAGGAGAATAAGATTGCTTAAACAAATCATATCCGCCGCCAAAAGGCATGCTTGATGAAGGATATGAAGAATATCCGCCGCCAAAAGGTATACTTGATGAAGGATATGAAGAATATCCGCCGCTAAAAGGACTACTTGATGGAGGATAAGAAGAATATCCGCCGCTAAAAGGCATGCTTGATGGAGGATATGAAGAATATCCGCCGCCATAAGATTGATTTGAATAAAAATTCATACCATTTAAAGATTGTGTCGGGTAAGAATTTGTACTAATGGCTCCAAAAGGACTTACAAACATAACAAAAACCTCAAAAAAATTATAAAGGAAATCATTTTAATTATAGATATTTGTTTTTTAAACAAATACAAGATTATATATATATTTAAAAACCCTGTAGGAAATATAATTGCTATATTGCATATATAAAAATCGGTTTTTTGTGAAAAAGTTGTTATTTTATTTTTCATGTTGTTTTGCCTATAAGGCAAAACAACTGTTCTATAAGGCTATAAGCCTTTATTGTTTAAAATAAATTTCGCTTCACAAAACTTAATATGCATTATGCCCGTCATAAACTTCTTGGATAATTTATCAGCGCATATCTGACCACTGTCAATGCAGTTTAGCCGTATTCCTATAATTTCCACAAATTCAGCATTATTACAGAATTTTTTTCCTGTTCCGTAATGTATAAAATATCATCGTGAATAAATAAATAATAAGGCTGTTTTATTTTATCCAGTATAATTTTAATTTTACCGTCAGGAGAAATTTTAATGACATTTCCTGAAACATAATTTGCGACATATAAATTATCCAGAGAATCCACAGCAAGTCCTACAGGACCTTTAAGCTTTTCACCCGTTAAATTTTCTCTTTTAACTCCGTCAGCAAAAATCTTTTGTACGGAATTATCTTTATAATTAGCGACATAAACATTGCCTTTGCTGTCTTTTGTAACCCCTGCCGGACCATAAAAACCTTTTAAAACATTTTTTTCCCAGTTTCTTGAAGTTTTTTTCCGATTGCTTTCATTTTCCTGCAATTTTTTATTTATATAGGAAGTTAAATTTTGCGCTTTATCATATTTATCAGATGACTCTGTTATCGAATTAAGATAAAAGAACGCATTAGTATAATCTTTGGTTTCAGCGTATAATTTGGCTAAAAGATATGCGGCTTCGTCGTCAAAAGGGTCTTTTCTCAGAAGATTGCTTAAAATTTCCTTTGCTTTATTCATTTCCCCCAATTCTCTATATACAGAACCGAGATTAAAATAAGCGTCTTTTATAGATGGGTCAAGAAATAAAGCTTTTTCAAAATTTTGCGCCGCTTTTTCGTATTTTTTTTCTTTAACATTCTCTATTCCTTCATTATAAAATCCTATCGCTTCTGAAGAATATGCATAAGCGGAATTAATTATAAAAAACGAAAAAACTATAAACAAAAAATACAAAAAATTTTTATTTATTTTTATACGCATATATGCCCCTTTTTAAAACTCAAAAAATTTTATACTTTTATTATATTTATTGTGTCGAAAATGCGCAACGTTTTATTTTTTCTTTAATTCCTGCGGGGCGACGGGTTTATTTTTTATAAGCACCAGAACTTCATCTTTTCCAACCATTTTAAGATTATTTCTTGCAAGTTCTTCGATTCCTTTATAGGAAGAATAAACCTGGAGCTGATTTTTCAGATTATGATTTGTTTCAAGCGATTTTTTATTAAGTTCTTCAAGCTCATCAAGCTGTTTGTTAAGAACAATATAGCGGGTAAAATTATATATAGAGCCTCCTAAAAACTGTAATAGGCATATAAATAGAACTATTCCAAGAAAAAAATAGTAGGTTCTTTTTTTATAGGTTTTTGGGAATCTTGATTTAGAACTAACAACTTTTGACATTCTGCGCTCAAATTGATTTTTTTTATTGAATTATTAAATATTTAATCATATTTTAATACTAAGTTGCAATCAAACAAGTAATATTTTTTGATGATTTTTTAGAAGCGCCCATAACTTCTTTTATGCTATACCAATCCAAATAAGTTTTCGTTAATTTGTTAAAAAGCTGATACCTACAGCCCGTGCCGCCCGTAGGGCGGCACGGGCTGGGTAAGGGTATAGCGGGTGTTTTGCCTTCGGCGCATGAATGAGTTAAAACTCCCGCTGGCGCAACAAAACACCCGCTAATTAAGGATTTACAAAAACCATCTTTTTTATTTAACGGTTTTTTAAATTGATTGGTATAAACGACAAAACTAATTAACCTGAATTTCTTGCGAATAATGAGGAAAACTCTTTAAATGCAAGCATATTAATGATTTTTATTATAAAATTGGTTGTGTATCATTATGTAACTATTTTTAAAAAATCGGCTGATTTAAATATGTAAATGTAAGATAATTCCTTGTATTATAGGAGTTAATTCTAAATTTAATAATCTGCTAAAGAGGCAAATTTTGATAAATAAGAGAAGAAAAGACAGACCAATCTTTCTTGCATGGTTTATGCCGGGTCTTGAAATAAAAAGATGGATGTTCCTTACTTTTTCAGGCACTGTTTTTATGGTTCTTGGAATTGCAATAATAATTGGGTTGCGTCCCGTGTATCATTTTTATGAATTAATACAAAAACTAACGCAAAGTCATTATTCATGGATAATTGGACCTTTATCTCTTGGCGTGGGGCTTGTTTTCTTCTGGTTTGGCTGGAAAAAAACGAATTCATCCATAATTAATGCTGTAAATCCTGACGCTTCTCTTTTAGAAAATCTTTATGTTAAAAGAAGATTAAGCAGAGGACCTAAAATTGTTGCTATAGGCGGAGGAACAGGGCTTTCAACAATACTAAAAGGCTTAAAACATATTACAGGCAACATAACGGCTGTGGTTACGGTTGGAGATGACGGCGGCAGCTCAGGCAGATTAAGAGAAGAAATGGGAATTTTACCGCCAGGCGACATCAGAAACTGTATTGCCGGACTTGCTAACGAAGAAGACCTTGTAACAAAGCTGTTTCAGTACAGGTTTAAATCAGGAAACGGTCTTGAAGGACATAGTTTCGGGAATTTGTTTCTTTCAGCGCTGTGCGCAATTACCGGAGATATGATTTCCGCTGTTAAAGAGTCCTCAAAGGTTTTATCCATAAGAGGAAGAGTGCTTCCTTCAACTCTTGATGATATGAAATTGTATGCGGAACTTGAAGACGGAAGAATTATTTACGGAGAATCAAATATACCTGAAGCCGGCGGCAGGATTATAAAGCTAAAAGCCACTCCTGAAAAATTAAAAGCTTTAGATGAAGTTGTTTTAGCCTTGCAAGAAGCGGATATAATTATTATGGGTCCTGGAAGCCTTTATACAAGCGTAATTCCAAATTTATTAATAGAAGAAATAACCGAAGCAATCTCAAAATCTGACGCTAAAAAGATTTATATCTGCAATATAATGACCCAACCCGGAGAAACAGACGGATATTCTGTATCGGAACATTTGAAAGCTATTTTCGATCATTCAAAACATAATAATATTATTGATACAGTGCTTGTAAATGACAGCCTGCCTAAAAACCTTGCCATTAAATATAAAGCGGCTGATTCATTCCCTGTAACCCTTGATTCCGAGAAGTTAAAAGAACTTGGAGTAAAAATTCTCACAAAAAGATTGATTGAAGAGAATGAAGAAGGGCTTGTAAGACATAGCCCAAAAAGAATCGCAAAAATTATTTTTGACTGGTACAGAAACAGCGGAAAAGTCAAAAATAATCATAAAGCTGATCTTTTAAGCCAAAAAATAGAATCTCTTGAGGATAAAATTTTACTTTGAAAACAGAGAAAATAACTGTCAGCGCAATAAAAAAACATAAAGCGGAAAAGAAAAAAATAACCGCTCTTACTGCTTATGATTATTCAACCGCTAAAATACTTGATGAAGCAGGCATAGACATTATTCTTGTCGGTGATTCCCTTGCAATGGTTGCCTTAGGCTATGAAACAACTCATTTTGTTACTGTGGAAGATATGATTTATCATACAAAAGCTGTTTCAAGAGGAGCTAAAAGGTCATTAATCGTGGCTGATATGCCTTTTATGAGCTATCAGGCGGATTTAAAGGACGCTTTAATAAATGCGGGAAGGTTTATAAAAGAAGCGGGAGCAACCGCCGTAAAAATTGAAGGCGGATGCGATCATATAGTTGAAGTTACCAAAAGATGCTCAGAATCAGGCATTCCGGTCTTAAGTCATCTTGGATTTACTCCCCAGCTTCTTTATTCGATCGGCGGTTATCATGTTCAGGGCAAAACCCCTGAAGCAACTGAAAAAATACTTAAACAGGCGATTGAGCTTGAAAAAGCGGGAGCTTTTGGCGTGGTTCTGGAAATGATGCCTGAAGAATCGGCAAAAACGATAACTGAAAATTTAAATATACCTACAATTGGAATTGGCGCGGGAAGGTATTGCAGCGGTCAGATTCTTGTTACAGATGATATTATCGGAAAATACAGCGATTTCACTCCAAAATTCGTCAGAAAATACGCTGATATTCACACTATTGTGAAAAATGCGGCAATTAATTATAAAAATGACGTAATTGAAGGTTCTTTCCCTTCCGAATCCGAGATTTTTGTCTAAATTGTCATTGCGAGCCTAAAAGCGTGGATGCTTGCGAGAATTTGACTTGCGAAGCAATCTGTCCGTCCAGGCTGGAATGCTTGCAGCAGTTCGTTAAGCAGATTGCCACGGGCTAAAGCCCTCGCAATGACAAGACAAGTTATTGCTCAAAAAGTATAAATAAGATATCATAAAAAGCGGGGTAAGCCCCTGATTACTTCCTCTCTGGACACGCTCAAAACGTGGATTATGTCAGAGAAAGGAGGTGGCGCGGATGAAGGTTGCAGTCAATAAAGTTGACTGGCTTGCAATAATAGTAATTCTTTTGCTGTTAACTGCAAGTAAAAAAGAGCTAGTAGATATACTAACTCTTTTACTTCAAAATAAATAGGGGCTTTTAAATGGGATGTCTTCGCAGGGCATCCCAGCCCTTTAGTTTTATTATAACAAATATTTTTTAAAATTAAAGTCCTGATTTGAAAAATCTTCCCCCGCCTTAAAACGTAATTGCTTCGCTTCGCTCGCAATGACGGAGCAGGATTTTATTGCTCAAAAAGTACAAATGATATATCATAAAAAGTGGGGTAAGCCCCTGAATACTTCCTCTCTGGACACGCTCAAAACGTGGATTATGTCAGAGAAAGGAGGTGATGCCAATGAGAGTGATTGTCTCTAAATGGGACTGGTTGGCGATAATAATAATTTTATTGTTGCTAACGAAAAATCAAGAACTTTTACAGCTCTTGATTTTAACACTCAATAAATAAGGGGCTTTTAAATGGGATGTCTTCGCAGGGCATCCCAGCCCTTTAGTTTTATTATAACAAATATTTTTTAAAATTAAAGTCCTGATTTGAAAAATCTTCGCCCCAAATTTGTTTCAGAGTTATGTAGTGACAAATCGCATATTTTGTAACGAAATATTAATTTTAATTAAAATTCATCTTGTTAGATGAATAAAAAATTGTGAAATTTGGTATATATAAATTAACTCTTAAAATAGCGTTTTTGTGTGTAATAAAGGAAGAAGTGGGAATATTATGAAAAAATCATCCAGAAAAGGGTTTTCGATGATGGGCGGGCTTATTTCATTCTTGATGGTAAGCCTTGCATTAGCGGCTACAATCCCTATAATGACGAAAATGTCTGAAATGCAGACAAACGTTGACAGAAACGCTTTAGAGTGTATTAAAAATCAAGCCGCTGATATCACTATCAGCGACGTAAATGGTGATAGCACCGCTCCGGTACAGCAAGGCGCATGTTATAAAGCTATAAAAGCCGCCCAGTTTAATACAGGGAACGCTATAAAAAGTTTAAGATGGAAAGCGGGACATGGAACGCCTGAAGACAAAATTGCCACAAAGAAAATTTTAAGAACCGCTTGTGATTTAGGTGGAGATTTAGCTTGCGATTACTTCATTTTCAGCTGTATGAAAGAAGGAGATACAAGCTGTAGTGATCCTGCCAGCTTTTTGGATTTAAGATATTATATAAGCCTAAGACCGAATACGGTAAATCAGGGCTCACTCTTTGTTAAGGAGCGGATGGAGAAAGTTCTTCCGCATATGTCGGAAAATCTTATAAATGAAATGCGCGCCGCATGCGCTGCGACTTCAAACAGCATCGCCTGTGAGCTTGATGAGCCTTGGTTGTATATAAAAGGCTGTTCTCTCGGGTATGAAGAAGCCTGCGAAGAAGCTCATGACAATAATTACAACAAAAGCTGTTCCCAGATTAAAGCAAACTGGAGAAAAGCGCCTAGCGACACTTATAAATTAACATATAACGGAGCGGCAAGTCCTGAAACAGCTTACTGCAATATGTACAATACGGCAAGCGCCGCAATAACAGGCTGCAATGCGGTAGCAAGCGGAGGGGACAACTGCACAGCGGCTTCCGGCGAAAACGATGACTGTTCTGACGACTGTTTAATCGGCTATAATGAGCAGTATAACAGAAGTTGCGCTAATGTGCTCAACCACTGGCTTTTAGCGCCGCTGGCGACATATAAACTGACAACAAACGGCGCTCCTCCGACAGCGACAGTGCCGACTGTATGCGAAGGAGCAGACCCTGATTGCACAGACACGCCGGGAGCATTGTGTCCTGACGGAACTAAATACGCGGGCTCAATAGGCGGCTATCATCTTTTCACAACCCTTGAAGACGCCCCTGGCGAAGCTATCTACTCATGGAACGATGGTTCGAGTAATTATCAGAGCAGAGATGCCGGATTTGGACCACTGCCGAATTCAGGAACAGACGGAAGACAAAATTCTTATATAATTAATAAATGGAACGAATGGGGCAATGGCGATGGACCGGGAGTAATTATAGCTGACGCGCCTTATAGCGCCGCGGCTTACTGCAACAGTCTGAATAGCCCTGAAAACCAGTATCTTGGCTATACAGACTGGTATCTGCCGGCAATTAATGAATTACAACTTATGTATACATACCGAACAGCATTAGGAGGTTTTTTTGCAAATTTGAACTGGTGGCTGACAAACTATGCTTCTTCTACTGAGTCATCTTATAATAAAATTTATAATTTGATTTTTGCCAATGGGCAGATTAATTTTGACTCGTCTGGTTGGAAAAACACAAGTTACAGAGTTCGCTGCGCGCGGAACGATGCGAACTTTACTCCGCCAACCATGCCTGAGTGGCCTCGTGTGGCTGTGGATTGTTCAGCGACAACACCGGCAATAGGAGCCCTTTGCCTCGACGGCACGACATATATAGGACAAATAGGCGGGCAAAAAGCCTATACCCACCCGCAAAGCGAATTGACGGGAAGTTATACATGGAATAACGGAACATCAAACTGGCAGACCCGCTATGCCGGATTTGCTCCAACGCCGACAAGTTCTGATGGAGAATATAATTCTTATATTATCAATAAATGGACAGAAATAGGCAACGGAGATTACCCGTTAGCCAAAATTCAGGACGCTCCATATGATGCGGCAAAAGCCTGTGATAACTTGACTTTTGGCGGAAAAACCGACTGGTTTTTGCCATCGCTTGTTGAGACGAGTAATATGTGTTTAAATAAAAATAAAATATACGGATTTAAAAATTCATACTATAAAAATTCTAATGAAGACTCTAACTACGATCAGCATGTTGTTTATTTTAGTGATTGTCATCAGGTTTATGGATACAATGGCGGATTAAAACATTACTTGGGCTACATCCGCTGTATTCGCAAGGACGGAGATTTTGACTCGTCCGGCATAGATATATTCGGTTTTGAGGAAAAAACCCCTATGGATTGCAGCGGCTCTGTGCCTATTGGTACTCTCTGCACTGACGGCTCAACCTATGGCGGCAGTATAAACGGCTATAAAATCTACGTAGCCCCGCAATCCGCCACGCCGAGCACTTATTCATGGAATAACGGAACAACAAACTACCAGACAAGATATGCCAACTTCACTCCTTTGCCGACCTCTTCTTTAGGCGAATACAATTCATACCTGATAAACGCTTATACAAACGGAACATACAGCTACGGAACAATAGCCGATGCGCCGTATAATGCGGCTGGAGCATGTAAAACGCTCTCTGACAGCGATTACCTTGGGCATGATGACTGGTATCTCCCGGCAAGTAATGAGTTGGTTTTTCTTATTGAGAATGCTGTTAAAATAGGAGGTTTTTTAACTAATGACTATTATTGGTCTTCTTCTGAATTTGACTATAGAGGCGCGCTTATTAGAAATAAATATTTTGGTACAACTAATGAATCTTACTTTATTGACACTAATTACGTCCGCTGCATCCGTAACGACGCTGATTTCACCCCGCCGACCCCGCCTATAGATAAACCCAACGTGAACTGCCAGGACGGTATCGCTGACAACATCGGCGATCCATGTACAGACGGCACGGTGTATATGGGAATTTTAAACGGTTACAAGCTCTATATGCCTAAAACTCAACTTAGTAATCCTGTTCCATGGAATAACGCCACTGCTCAATGGACAACTGTCGGCGGAACAAATTCATTTGACGGAATGGCAAACAGTATCATTTTATGGAATTCTGTTGATGCGGGTAATCCTTATCAGGCGGCGCAGGTTTGTAAAACATTAAATATCAATAATTATCTTGGTTATAATGACTGGTATTTACCTGCTTATAGTGAAATAACATATCTTTGCCAAAATAAAATGACTATAGGTTATTTGCCGAATGTTAATTTATGGTCATCAACAGAAAGCACCTATTCAGAAGCTTATAGGCATCCAATGGGTACTTGTGACACCGCCTGGAATGTTGTTCAGAAATATAACGCATATTACGTCAAATGTTTCCGGCGGGTGGCTCTGTAAAAATAAATAAACTATATAAACCAAAGGGAGGGCAGCTTACACCTGCCCTCTTTTCGTTATTTTTATTGCATAAAAAGTATAAACAGGATATCATAAAAGCGGGGTAAGCCCCTGATTACTTCCTCTCTGGACACGCTTCAAACGTGGATTAAGTCAGAGAAAGGGGGTGATGCTATGTGAGAGTAGTTGTCTCTAAATGGGACTGGTTGGCGATAATAATAATTTTATTATTGCTAACTAAAAATCAGGAACTACTAAAGTTCCTGATTCTATTCCTAAAATAAATAAGGGGCTTTTAAATGAGCGGCTGGCAACCGCTCAGCCCTTTACCTATATTATAACAAACTTTTTTTATATTTAAAGCCCTAATTAACTTGAATTGCTAAATAAATAATTTTATATTTGGCGTAGCGGCTGGCGAAGCCAGCCGCTACGCCGTTTTAAGGGCATGCGGCTCGCAGGCTTTGCCTGCGAGCCGCATAAAAAATTAAAATAAAATTTCAATCTATTTCAGCGTTTCGACTAATTAGCAATTCAAGTTAATTAAAAAATTATGCCAATCTAAATAAGTTTTCGTTAATTGGTAAAAAGCTGATATTTACAGCCCGCGCCGCCCGCAGGGCGGCGCGGGCTGAGCAAAGGATATAGCGAGAGTTTCGGCTTCGCCGAAACTCTCGCTAATTAAGAGCTTACAAAAATCATCTTTTTCATTTGCCGATTTCTTTTAATGATTGGTATAATAAGGGAGTTAATTAAATGAATACAGCAACTACTGTACCGCGCCTTTATTATTTACATGTTTTTAAATAAAATATAAGAACTGTATAATTATAAAAAAAGAATAAAATTGTATGATAATTGGCGGATTTCAAAAATTTTCTCTTCTGGATTACCCGGGTAAAATTTCTTCTATAATTTTCACTCAGGGCTGTAATTTTGCCTGCTCTTATTGTCATAATAAAGAATTAATCAGAACAAAACAATATAACAATATCGTAACGCCTGAAGAAATATTGTCTTTCCTTAAAGAAAGAAGAAAAAAGATTGACGCTGTTGTTATAACAGGAGGTGAACCTACTTTACAGCCTGATTTAATAAGTTTTATCAAACAAATTAAAACCCTTGGTTTTCTTGTAAAACTTGATACAAATGGAAGCAATCCCGATGTCCTTAAAGAAATTATAAAAACTAATTGTGTTGATTACATTGCAATGGACATAAAAGCTCCTTTTGAGAAATATTTTTTCGTTATAAAAAAAGAGATTGACACAGAAAAAATAAAAAAGAGCATGGACTTAATAAAAAATTCCGGCATAAAACATGAATTCAGGACAACAGTATTAAAATCGCTTCTTTCAGAAGAAGATATTATACAAATTAAACATCTTGCAGGCGAATCAAAACTTTCGCCGCAAAAATACATTCCCTCGAAAAATCTGGAATGGGAGCTTGGCAGGCAGACAAACTATTCTGACGAAGAATTTACAAAATTATTCAGTTTAATAAACAATTGATAAATTTAAATATTTATTATTATAATAAAAATCATTAAAATGAGTTTCCCCCATTATTTCGCAAAAAATTCATGTTAATTAGTTTTGTCGTTTAGTATATAATTTTCAAGTCTTTAAAAAAATTAGAAATGAAACATGGAAAAAAATACAAAATCAACTAAAAATTATTATTCTTCTCAAAGCCGGTTAAAAGAACAGAACAGGCTTAATTATATCGTTAAAACAGCGAAAGAAAATAAGTCCAGCGATTCATTAGCCGTAAAATGGGCTTTAAAAGCGCTTTTGGCAAGCTTGCTTGTACTGGGAATAATTTATTATTTTATAGAAGCTGAAAAAAATCCCAAATTAATGTCTTTTAATAAAATCGTGAAAAAAACAGGTTTTAATTCAAACTGGATAAATTTTTCGGGAACTGAAAACATATTATTGCTTGGAGTAGATTCCAACGGAAAAATGTCAGACCCTTTTACGGGAACAAGAAGCGATACAATAATCGTTTTTAGTATCAGCCAAAATGGAAAGTCTGTTAACGCTATTTCAATTCCCCGGGACAGCAAAGTTTATCTTTCTGAAGATAAAGGCGTTGATAAAATTAACGCCGCCCATGCTCTTGGAGGTCCTGAACTTACAATAAATACAATTAAAGACACTTTTGGAATTGATATAAATCATTATGTTGTATTGAATTATGACGGAGTAAAAGATTTTATAAGAGCAATAGACGGCGTTCCGATAAATATTGAAAAAAGAATGTATTACAGGGACAGATCAGCAGGCTTAAGAATCGACCTTCAGCCCGGATATCATGTTCTTGATGCAAATGAAGCCGAAGGCTATTTAAGATTTCGCCATGACGCCATAGGCGATATCGGCAGAATCAAAAGACAGCAATGGTTTTTAGCCGCTTTGTTAAATAAACTTAAATCTCAGGACACGCTTTTCAAAGCTCCTGAATTAATGGGGATTTTAAGTAAAAACATAAGAACAGACTTAAGTCCCGTTGAAGTTACAAAGTTAATAAGCATTTTGCCTAAAATTAAGCCGGAAAATATTAAAGTTGCCACGTTGCCCGGTAATCCTTCAAAGCATGGTTATATTAGTTACTGGATTCTTGATGCGGATAAAACTCAAACAATAATTGATACGCTTATTTATAGAGAAAGACCTGATATGGGCGGCGAAGAGCTTACGATTAATCTTTTTTATTCCCCTGAACATGCTGAAAAAATTGATGAGATCGTTGAAAATATTAACGATTTAGGTTTCAGGGTTAAATTTCAGTCGCAGGAGAGAAAATATCATTCTCAAATAATTGCGCACACTAAAAAAGCGGTATTCAGCAAAGTAGATTTATTGCGGGAGAATATTCCCGAGTTAAATAATTCTCAATACATAGTTGAACCGGAAGAAGATACGGATTCTTATTCAGATTTTACGATTGTTCTTGCTAATTAACTCAAACAGGGTTGAGGAAAGTTCATTTTGATAAATTTTATTATAAGTTATAATTAATTTGTAGTTACTTTTCCTCTACCCTGTTAACTCAAATTATAATTACCGGTTTTTTTTTATTTGTGTTAAAAATTTTATAAATAATAATAAAAATTTAAAAGGAAATTATTTTGCTTACAGGACCTTTTTTGTCAAAAAATTGGATGGGATCGGTTGAAAGTTTTAATGAAGCTGACTGCATAATGGTAGGACTGCCTTATGACGGAACTTGTTCATTTAGACCCGGCGCTCGATTTGCTCCGCAGGAAATTCGTCTTGCTTCGTACGGAATTGAAACATATTCGCCTGTTTTTGACAAAGACCTTTCTGAAATAAAATTTTACGATGCCGGAGATATTGAATTTGAATTTGGAGATAGAGAAGACTCCTTATTTAAAATCGAAAGAGCCGCAAAAGAAACTTATTTGCAAAATAAAAAATGGCTTGGCATTGGAGGAGAGCATCTTGTTACGTTTCCGGCAGTAAAAGCCTGTTTGGAAAAATATCCTGACCTTAATATAATTCATTTTGACGCTCATACTGATCTTATTAACGCCTATTTAAACCAAAAACTTTCTCATGCGGCTGTTATGAGAAGGATTTTAGAATTAATATCCCCTGAAAATCTTATCCAAACAGGCATAAGATCAGGCACGAAAGAAGAATTTGAATGGATAAAAGAAAATAAGACCCTTTTTAATGATGAAGAAAGTTTTGCTGAAAGAATTGCCAAATTAAATAACAAACCGGTATATTTAAGCGTCGACCTTGATGTTCTTGACCCTTCAATTTTTTGCGGAACAGGCACTCCTGAGCCCGGAGGATTAACTTTTAACGAATTGATTGATCGTCTTCATTTATTAAAAAATTTAAATATAGTAGGAGCTGATGTTGTGGAACTTTCGCCTCATTATGACATGTCGGGAGTTTCTACAATTACCGCCGCAAAAGTTATTAGAGAAGTTCTATTTCTTTCTTAATATTTGCTGTTAGTAAGAACCGCATTATAATCAAACGTGAATACTACATCCAGATAGCTTTTTCGGAAACCAGACGGAAGCGGACTCAGAGGAATAGCCTTTTTAACCGCATTTGTCGCCGCATTATCAATGTCAGGATTCAAAGAAGTCTTTTTAATGTTTAATATAACCAGTTTACCGTCTTTTGCAATTCTTAAAAACAGTTCAACTTTTTTGTTTTCCTCGCCGACAGGAGGCTTCCAATTCCACCTTATCTTTCTTTGAAGCTCATTAATATATGGGGTAAGGTCTGGATCCTTTAATATGTTATTAATATTGGAATCTTTCCCGTATCCGCCTGCTCTTCTTCGCCCTGCGCCTGCGCTGTCACCGTCTTCGGAGCTTCCTGTTCCTTCTCCTGACGCTGTTACATCTGTAGGGGATGAAGCAGGAGAGGAATATCCGGATGCGCCTTGTGTCCCATAGCCCATATCTGAGGATAAAGGTTTAATTTTTGGAACGGGAATCGAGAATGCGTCAGGCTCATCGTTTTTAGGAGGTTTATTTCCTTTGCGCGGTTGTTTCTTTGAAGGACTGACTGTTTCATTATGAGCCTTTGGCGTTATTTTAGCCGGATTTCTGTTAACGATTTTGTTTGTTTCCCGTGTTTTTACATTGCTTTTTGATCCTCCAATATTTGGCGAGGATTTCTTTAGGCTTAATTTAATTTGATTTTTTGCAGGTTTTTTTAATACAAACTCAATATCCTGAATTTTGTGTTCAGGATTAACTTTTAACGGCATATTTAATCCAAAAAACAATAAAAGAAATAGTATTAGCTTAATAATAAGCCATAAGAAGCCCGCTCCAAGAAAATGCGCCGCTGTGGAAATGATAAAAGAATCACGGAAAGAAATTTCCGGATTATCCGGTTTTATAAACTCAGGAATAAATATGTCTGAAAATTCAGGGTCTTTATACGGATTATATTCCGCGCGGTTTTTTTCTAATGTTTTCACGGTTTTTTATTGCCTGGCTTCTTTATTGTCTTTTGGAGAACAGATATTCTTTTCTGGATTAACGGGACATTTTCATTATTTGGGGCTAAAGCTGTAAACTTTTTGTAGTTAAGCATAGCATCAGCATAATTTTTTTCTTTATCCGATAATACGCCAAGAACATAATATACTAAAGGGAATTCGGGTTTTGCCTGTATTGTTGCCTTAAAACATTCTTTTGCAAACTTATTATTTCCTGTTTCAAAAAAAACAAGACCAAGATTAAATTTCGCGTTAATATTTTCAGGCTCAAGCGCAAGCGCCTGTTCATAATAGTTTTGAGCTTCTTTATAGCTCGAGGTTTCTTTATGGATATTTCCTATTTTTATTAATAATTCCACGTTGTCGTTATCTTTTTCAAGAGCCTGCATATAGGCTTCAAGGGCTTCAACGCTTAAATTAAGCTGACTTAGGGAGTCGCCGTAATCCAAATAGAGATTTATATCGGATTGATCTATAGAAACCGCTTCTTTATAAGCATCAACAGCGTTTTGATGCTGGTTTAATCTCTTGTAAGCATTAGCAAGACCGGCTATAGCGTAAAAATCTCTTGAATTTGTTTCTTTAGCTTTTTGATAATAGACAAGCGCCTCTGCATAAAGATTATTTTGCGCCAAAAAATTGGCTTTTGCCGTATAAACTTTTGCTAAATCCGCTTGAACCTTCTCGCTGTTATTTAAAGCAATAGATTTCAGATAATATTCGATTGCCTGTTCATAATCAGCGGAGGAATGGTGGATAAGAGCAATGTTATAATATATTTCAGCGTCATCAGGGTTATATTTTAAAGATTCGTTGTAATAATTTATAGCCTCGCTATAGTTTTCCGCCAGGTGATAATTTCTTCCCAGCTCTTTTAAAATATTGGCGTCATCTGGTTTTACGCTGTTTCCTTTGTTAAGTATGGTGGTTGATTGGTCAAGAGAGCCTTTTTCCTGATAAATTAACCCGAGATTATAATATGCGTCAGGATTATCGGGCGCGCTTTCAATATACGCCAGATAATGCTCAATAGCTTCTTCATCATTGCCTAATTCATCTAAAAGGCTTGCTATGTTAAACTGTACACTAATAAGTTCCGGATCAAGTTTTAACGCCGCTTTAAATTCATCAACCGCTTTTTGCTTTTCGCCAAGATTAACATAAGCTGTTGCAAGTATAACCCTTAAATCTGAATTATCAGGGTTGTTTTTTGTTACAGGACTTAAGACTTCAGCTATTTTCTTATAATTTCCCCCTAAAAGAAGGGCTTTGCCATAATTTTCCCAGTCGCAAAAAGAATCGGGATTGTCTTTTAATAAGATTTCATATTGGTTTATTGCGCCTTCAGCTATGTTTAAGCCCAGAAAAATTGAAGCAAGATTTCTTCTTGCGTTAATATGCTCGGGATAGAAAGACAAAAATGATTTATAGTGTTCAATGGCTTCTCTGTGATTGCTTCTTAAGTTTTGTATTTGGGCAAGATGAAGGTAAACATATTTATAATCCGGCGCAAAGCCCTGAACTTTCGCGTAAGCTTCATAAGCTCCTGCATAATCTTTGTTTTCAAGCAGTATATTGCCGATATTAATATATAAAGAGGCGTCTTTAGGGTCTAAAGCAGAGGCTTTTTTGTAATTTTCGAGAGCCTTCTCCAATTTTCCCTGTTCAGAAAAAATTGTTGCAAGTTTTATATAAATAATTGCTTCATCAGGAGCTATTTTAGAGGCTTTTTCATATTCAACTTTCGCTCCTATAATATTATGCGCCTTGTAAAATTTATTTCCGGCGTTAAAATGTTTCCGAGCTTTGTTATTCATAGCCCAAAGCTGATTAGTGTTTAGTATAAAGGTTAATGCTGTTATTAAGACGACGATCCTTTTAATTCTGCTCATTTTTTTTAAATTATCTCTTTATCACGATCAATATATAAGTTAATAAAAGTCCAAAATCATTTTTATTTGAGTATATTTACACAGTTAAGAATATTTGTTAATATAATAAACCAGAATAATTAAACAGGGAATATTGAAAATATTTTGAAGAAGAGGAGGGTATATAATGAAAAGTTTTATTTTTAAATTTTTATTTGTAGCGTTGTTTTTAAGCGTAACAATCAGCAGTGTGTCCGCAAAAACCTACCCGGATTTGCCTAAAAACCACTGGGCTTATAAACAAATTAGCGCTCTTACTGATGAAAACGTTCTTGTAGGGTATCCCGACGGGACATTTATGCCTGATGAGTCAGCAACAAAAGCGGAATTTGCGACAATGGTAATTAAAGCCCTGCGCCAGGAAAATGCGCCGCTTACAGAAACATTCTCTTTTGAAGATGTTCCATATTCGCATTGGGCTTTTAATATTATCCAGAGAGCAATTGGATTTGACCTTATCAAAAATTCATCGGACGGTTTATTCAAGCCGGAAGACACTATTACCAAGGCTGAAGCTATGTCTATAATGGTAGCGGCTCTTAATATCAACGAATTAGGCATGGAAAAAGCAAAGCAATCCATAGGCGTTTATGCTAATCCCGATAAAAGCATCAGCAGAGCAGAAATCGCCAGCAGTCTTTATAATATGCAGATTGAAGCAAGAATTAACCCTAATGAAAAGCTTTCAGAAGCGATGAAGGCTAAAAAGGGAGATGGTATTGTAATTAAAGGCGTTAAAATTGACGGAACAGTCGCAACAATTCCTAAAGGAACAAAAATTCCTGTGGTTTTATTAAATTCACTTACCACCCAGATGAACGCTGCAGGAGAAGTTTTTCTTGCGCAAGCTGACAAGAATCTTATAACAACCGAAAATTATATATTAATTGCGCAGGGCAGTAATATTGACGGGGAAATTACAAGCGTAAAACCCGCAAGACTTTTTGTAAGAAACGGAAAGCTGGGACTTGACACAAAAACCATTACCACCACAAGAAATCAAACAGCTTTATTTTTAGGCAATATCGACGCAAAAACCAGTCAAAACTGGTTTGTAAGAATAGTCAGAGCGATAATAAAAGGCGGCAAAATCAAGCTTGAAGAAGGTAAAATCGTCAAAATCAAACTTGAGCAACCTGTAAAAATTGACCTTACAAACGGCTGGATAATAGAAGAGCCCAAATTATAAATTTTTCAATTTATTAAATACTATTCTAGTGGGCGTTTTGGCAAAGCCAAAACGCCCACTAGACCCTTACTCAGCCTGCGCCGCCCGCAGGGCGGCGCAGGCTGTAGATATCAGCTTTTTAACAAATTAACGAAAACTTATTTTGATTAGTATAACGAAAATTTTTTGGGATCAGTATACTATTATAATTTCCTGTGAGTAAAGGGTTTTGCGTTATTTCCGGAATATTCGGCTACTGTCTGGGCGTTGCCGTAAAGTTTATATTTGTATATAGTAAGCCCCTCAAGCCCTACAGGACCTCTGGCATGGGTTTTATTCGCGCTTATTCCGACTTCCGCTCCAAATCCATACCTGAAACCATCGGCAAACCTCGTTGAAACATTACAATATACCCCTGCTGAATCAATCAAGTTCATAAATAAATCCCTGTTTTCAATATTTTCCGTTATTATACAATCCGTATGCCTTGACCCGTAATGGTTTATATGATTTATAGCCTCGTTAACGCTTTCAACCACTTTTATTGAAATAATTTTATCTGTATATTCCGTTCTCCAGTCTTCTTCTGTTGCTTTTTCAATCTCAGGACAAATCTTTAGCGTTTTTTCATCCCCTTTAACAAGAACATCCTCCTCTTTAAACCTGTTTATTAAAGCAGGAAGCAGTTTTTCCGAAATATTTTTATGAACAAGCAGTGTTTCTACTGCATTACACGCCGCAGGATATTGTATTTTTGAGTCTATAGAAACTTTTATCGCTTTTTCTATATCAGCAAATTCATCTGCGTAAATATGACAAATTCCTTCTGTATGACCGAGGACAGGAATTTTTGTGTTTGCCTGAATATATTTGACAAGACTATTGCTTCCTCGAGGAATTATAAGATCAATATACTGATCCATTTTAAGCGTTTCTTTAACGTCTTCTCTTGTTTTAATAAGACTTACAGCATTTTCAGGGAAACTTTTAACTGTTTTTAAAGCTTCGTTTATTATTTTTACAAGAATTTCATTAGAATAATCCGCTTCTCTGCCGCCTTTTAAAATAACTGCGTTTGCTGATTTTATAGAAAGCGATGCGATTTGAGGAACAACATCGGGTCTTGATTCAAAAATAACGCCTATTACGCCGATAGGACAACTTACTTTATTTAATTCAAAGCCTTTATCAAGTTCTGTTACAGATAAAATTTTGTTAACAGGGTCTTCCAGCTTTATTACATCATGAATGCCTTGTATAATAACGTTTATTTTATCTTCATTCAGCTTAAGCCTGTTATAGATGGCTTTTGTAATCTCTCCTTTATCTAAAAGCTTTTGAGCTTCGATTAAATCTTTATTATTTTCTTCTAAAATCAAGTTTTTATTGTTTTCAATATTTTCTGCAACGGCAAAAAGCGCTTTATTTTTAATCTCTTCTGACAAAGAAGCCAATATATACGAAGATTTTTTTGCATTTTGAGCGACATTAATCATTTATTTTTCTCCCTGAGTTAATAAATAAGGGCGCCTCTAAAAACTCAATTTTTTAAAATTTTCATATGTTTTAAGAGATGCCAATAATTCTATTATAAGGAAAGAATAAAAAATTTCGACGGTAAAAAGATAATATGCTAACATAAATTATAGGCGTTTTTAAAAAATAAAAGATACTAAAAATCATAATCAATCAGTTTATTATAGTTATTGGGAAAGGGATATGCGTTTAATGAACACTAAAAATTTTACAAAAATTATTTTATTAACATGCTTTTTGCTATTTTGCGCAAAATCCGCATTTGCAGGCAATCCGCAGGAAACTTATGACCAGGTGTGGAAACTTATTAACAGCAAATATGTTGATGTTAATCAAAACGGTCAGGATTGGCACAGATGGAGGCATAAATATGACAGCGTTGTCAGAACGCCGGAAGACTCTTATGTTGCGATTGAAACAATGCTGTCAAGTCTTGATGATCCATATACAAGATTTCTTGATCCCGAAGAATTCGCCGAAGAAAGCAGATCAATTAGCGGAACCCTTTACGGCATAGGAGTGCAAATCGGATTAAGAGAAGACAAATTGGTGGTTATTTCCCCCATAGAAGACACTCCTGCGGCTAAAGCCGGTCTTCAGGCAAACGATATTATTCTGGAAATACAGGGTGAAAGCGCTAAGGGAATTTCCATCAAAAAAGCCGCTGATCAAATAAGAGGACCAAAGGGAACTAAAGTTACTCTTCTTATAAAAAGAGAAGATAAAGAAATAAAATTTGAAATTATGAGAGATAAAATTGACGTTAAATCAGTGTCTATAAAAAACCCGAAAAACAGTAAACTTGACAATAACATAGGCTATATTCGCCTTAATTCATTCTTGAGCCACACCGCAAGCAAGGAAATAGAAGATGCGATTAATGCATTAAAAGATAAAGACGGTTATATACTTGATTTAAGATCAAATCCGGGCGGTTTGCTTTCAAACGCAATTTATATTTCTGATATGTTTCTTGACTCAGGTTTTATAGTCAGTACTGTTGACAGGGACGGCTATAAAGAAACTCAACAGGCAAACAGTGATTTTGTTACAAAAAAACCTCTTGTTGTCCTTATTGACGAAGGAAGCGCAAGCGCAAGCGAGATTCTTAGCGGAGCCTTAAAAGACAATGGAAGAGCTGTTTTAGTAGGAACAAAATCTTTTGGCAAGGGACTTGTTCAGGAAATAAACAAATTGCCTGACGGAGCGGGAATAAATATTACTACTCAAAAATATTTAACTCCCAATGGAACAGATATAAATAAAGTAGGGATTATTCCTGATATAGAAGTTAAAAACGAAAAAGAAGATATAGAAAATAAAAATGACTTACAGCTTAAAAAAGCGGAACAGATTTTAAAAAATCTTATAAGTTACGGTAAAAAAGCAAAAAATGAACCCAAAGTTATAAATTCAGAACTTCCTATAAAAATAATTATTGAAAAATAAGCGCGGGCTGTAAATATTAGCTTTTTTTAACAATTAACGAAAACTTATTTGGATTGGCATAAGATCAGTAAAAGACTGCTGCATAACTTATTTAAATTAAAAAATGTTTTTGAAAATCAGAAATAAATTTTATTGGGGATATAGGGGCGAAGCCCCTTACTCCCCTACATTTTTATAAATTCATACCAAGTTGCAATCAATGTGGCATTAAATCTCCCTCCCCCTGCCCCCTCCCCAAGGGAGGGGAAGAAGAGTTGATAAGGGTTTTGCCGGCGTAGCCGGCAAAACCCTTATCAAAAAATAATACTCTTTTGATTGCAACTTGGTATCAGTCCAAAAACCCCTCTCCCCCAACCCCCTCTTCCATTGGGAGAGGGGGCTAAAGATTGTTTTTGGTCGAGCGAACCGCCAACGGCGGTTCGCTCGACCCATTGAATTTACTAAAAAATCTCGCAAAAATAAATTTTGTTTAGATATAGGGGCTTCGCCCCTATATCTAAACAAAGCCCCCTTCCCACACGGGAAGGGGGTATGGGGTTTTTTATTTTGCAAAATGCAAAATAAAAAACAGTTATGCAGCAGTCTTAGTAAGTATATAAACACTAAGGCTTAATTGACATATTAGGCGGATGAACAGGCGAAAACGGATATTCTTTGACTAATGTTACCAAATCATCCTGAGTGGTTTCATCCTGAGGACTATCAGGATATCCATAACCTGTTTCAGGCTCATCTCCTTCAAGTTCCATAAAATCATCCCAGCCATCGCCGTCTGTGTCAGGATTGTTCGGGTTAAGTCCCCGCATTTGTTCGACAACATCAATAAGACGATCTCCGTCAGTATCTGTTGCATAATCAGCAAGACTGATTAATCTTGAATGATGAAGTATTTCTATAGCGTCTATATCTGCTCCAGGGCTGTAAGATGAATGTTCCCCGGGAATAAGCATAGGTATTCCATGTTGCGTTTTAGTCGTTGCAGCCGGATGATTAACAAAATCAAGACGGGGCTGGATAAAGAATCCGTCTTCCCTGTTGTCATCAATTATTTTTAAATATTTAATGTTTTTAATTTGAAAAGAGTTGACGGGATTCGTTCCGTCATAAATTGTACCGTTTACCGGACAGTTACATCTTGCTCCAATGTCAAAAAGTCCACTGCCGTAAAACTTGTATTCCGTGATATTAGCTCCGTTTAATGAAACAGTCGTTCGATGAGCGCCCATCATTTCACCGTCATCAACTCTTGCGTAAAGAGGAATTCCTGTACAGCTTATGTTAATCCAGTTAATGCCGGCTCCTGGACTCGCAGCGTCTATATAAGGGTTATTCGGATCAATATCCACGCCTGCGAATACAAAATATCCTTCGGCATGACCTCTTTCATAAACAATAAAATCAGCGCCTTTTCCGTCATAAATTGTAGCCGGAAGCCTTATGGTAATATGTCCGCCGCCGCCCAGAGAAAGAGCTCTGCCGTCAGGTTGACCGTAAATATTATTAAAATCATTGTTCTGGTTATAAACCGTTCCGGTAGGATGAACGCCTGTAGAGGTATCAGAGCCGACAGGCAGTTTTATATCAGTATCCTTATATGCCCCAACTCCATTTACAATACTTCCAACAGGTTTTGGGAATTTTCCGCTCAGAAAAGCAGGAGCCGAAACAGCCGCCGCTTTTGCATTAAGCGTAATTTCTTTTATGCCAAGTATTGATATAAAATATGTAGGCATTGTTGCCTGAGCTTCAACTTTTACTGTTCTTGAATCCTTGTTAAAAGTAATTGTAGGAGTTGAGTCAGTTCCCACGCCAAGCATTTGGTTATAATCTTTTAATGTTTTATAAGCTATAGCCGTAACTCCTGTGGAAGTATGCGTGATTTTTGCATCATCAGGCAATCTTAAGCGAAAATCATTTGCCGCAACTCTGTCATCTTCATAAAGTTCGTATTCTGAAATAGCTATAAGCGCGGCAGAATCAACGGCTTTTTGCAATTCATACCGTTGGTTGAGTATCAAGCCTAAATCTATTACAAAAGAAGCAAGCCCCATAATTGCAAACAAACTGAATACAAGAACAATTACAGAAACGCCTTTACGTTTTGAGGGTAGACTGTTAAATCTTAAACTAGCTGAAATGTTTGCAAATGCTTGCTGGATAGATTGCCGCGTCGGACGCAAGGCGTCCTCCTCGCAATGACAAGGTGGGGCTGAAATGTCTGTAAATGCACATTGGATAGATGCTGAAACAAGTTCAGCATGACTTTTTTGTTCAAGACAACTTTTTTGTTCAATTTTATTAACTATAATTTTATGAAGATTCATTTGTTTCCTCATTTTTTACCAGACATTCGGAGGGGTTCTTGTTGTGTGGGAATTAGGGCTGATTATATTGTTAGTATGAAGATACTGAAACTCTTGAGAAGGATCAATATTTATAATAGTAGGGTTAACAGCGTTATTAACCGTTCCGTGTATAAATTTTGTTCCGCCTCCGGTTCCGGCTTTTATCTTTCTTCTGGCTTTGACGCAAGCTATATCAAACTGGTCGTTACCAGTATTCCAGCAGGCTCCGGTTCCGTCTTGCCACCAGGTAGGATGTCTTCTTGTATAGTTTCCTCCTCCTGTATTGTAATAAAGAGCATTAGTTCCGTCGCCTGTATATTTAACAAGCGCCATTGATTCGTTAAGGGGTACATTTGCGCCGGAGGCAAGAGTGTTTATAGCGCCGTTAATTTTATAAGGCGTTGCTTTCCAGAAAGGTTTTCCGGGAGAAGCGTTATAGGCTGTGAAATCTCCTGCCGCCGGAGTATAATCAATTACCGTATCTCCGTCATAATCTATGCCAGCTCCTACAGCTATAGTATCAGGCAGTTTGCTACATAAAGGATTAGTGTCGGGAAGATATTTTAAAGGGTTGCCTATGCCGTCATTACATCTGTTATCTGAATTTAAAGTAGCCATGTTTAATTCGTTGCCGTCAAGAATACCGTTTGTATTCACGTCGAAGTGAGCGGGGTCCCTGTCCCATGCGTCGGGAATTCCATCACCGTCGCTGTCTGTATAAATATCAACTATATCGACTGTATAGTAATTTATGTATGCGCCTGCATTTTCAACGCCGCCAACCGCATCAAAGGCATATCCTGTATTATGCGCGTCTATTCTTCCGTCATTAGTTCCTGCCGCAACAGCAACTCCCCAGAAAATACCGCCAAGATTTCCGGGTGTCGGGACGAATGGACCAGCTGGAGCTTCAACCATTCTGAATCTATATTCATAAGGTTTATAAAAAGGGGTTTTATTTATATTAGTTATATCAGCATGATAAATATCGTCCGCCATATCAGAAGGTCTTTCCGGCAAGCCTAAAACTCTGGGAGAAGAAACTGTAACAAAAAATTGATTTTGCCATGTGGTATAATTCCAGTTTAAAAAATCTGTTGTATAAGAAAAATAAGAAGAATTTATATGCTGAAAATGATGTGTGGGATTGCTTGGAACAAAAACCGGTTCCATTGTTCCCGCAATATAATCGTTATTTCCATTGTCAGGATTATTATCAGGCGCTCCCAAACGGGGATTCATTCTTAAAGTACGTTCATTAACCGTTGCTCTTCCTCTTTGATCTCCGTTACAAACTCCGCTTGAGCCTGTAGTTCCGCAAAATCTTATACCCCTGTTATAAAAAGCGTCTGTAGAGTTAAAAAGAAGTTTATAATATAACGTTGAATTATCTGCCATCAACATATCAAATGAATTGTATTTTGTGTAAAGCAGATGATTAATTCCAAGAGCGGAAACCGCCCAGATATAGGGAATTCTTGTGTTAAACCAGACAGCGTTATTATAATAAGGCGATCTTACTTCTAAAGCGCCGGTTTTAACATTAATTCTCAAATTCGGCGGCAAGAGATCAACGCCGTTCCAGCTTACAAGACGAGCTCTGTCATATTCAAGATTGGGATGCGTTCCGATTCCGTCATAAAAATGGACTAAAAAAGCGGTATTGTTTCTAACGTCATAAAATCCGTTTCCGTGAATATCTCCGCTTATAAGCGCGCCGGATTCAAGAAAATTCCCGCCTCCGTCGGTATGAAAATTAGCCAGTTGCGCTGTGGAACGAGCAGCGCCGGAAAAAACATTCGGCTGAAAAATATGCGAATTTAAAGTTTGAGAACTGCTGAAGTTAATCGAGGAAGGAATCGCGCCGCCTAAAAGTCCCGGAACGAAGAAATATGGATTATACTGATAATTAACCAAAACAACCGCATAATTTGCGGTGGCTTTAACTTTAACCACAACACTGCCGGAGTTCGGTATGTTATGTTGTATCAAATATTTTATTATTTCATTTTTTATATAATTTTCAGCAAAAGTTATTTTTGTTGCGGTATTTCCATTTATGCCGCTAAGGTTATTTACGCCTGTTAAAGCTATTTTAACGCCTTCTCCAACGGTTGCGCGGGCATTAATTGCCGTTCCGAATTCAATTATTATAAACAATATAATCATTAAAATAGGAACGACAAGAGCGAACTCTATTAACTGCTGAGCTTTTTTTGTTTTTAATGAAAAGTTTTTCATTTGTATATAATAAGCCTTTATTCTTTTGCAAAAAAAATAAAATAATAATATTTATATTCAATATATTACATGTTTCGTTAAATTTTATTAAATACTTAATACTTTAGTTGAAATAAAGTTACATAATGTTACTGTTATACCAAGTTGCAATCAATGTAGCATTAAATCTCTATCCCCCTCCCCCTGTCCAAGGGAGGGGAAGAAGAGTTGATAAGGGTTTTGCCGGCGTAGCCGGCAAAACCCTTATCAAAAAATAATACTCTTTTGATCGCAACTTGGTATAAGCAAAGCGAAGGATCGCAGCCAATTGCCAAAAGCATGCGATTCTTCGGCAAAGCCTCAGAATGACGAACCCCTCATAATTATACTAATCAATTTAAAAAACCGGTAAATAAAAAAGATGGTTTTTATAAATCCTTAATTAGCGGGTGTTTTGCCGAAGGCAAAACACCCGCTATACCCTTACCTAGCCCGCGCCGCCCGCAGGGCGGCGCGGGCTGTAAATATTAGCTTTTTTACCAATTAACGAAAACTTATTTAAATTGGTATAAAGAATCAAAGCGCTCGTATATAATACTTATTAACCGGAAACTACAATGTCATAATCTTTGTGTTTCCAGGCTTCAAAGCCTCCTTCAAGCTCCATAACGGGGAATTGCTCTTCGGCGAGCATTTTAGCCGCTCTTGCCGCCAAATGACATTGTTGATCATAACAATATACAATATTTATTTTATCTCGGGATAAATTCTCGAGAGAATACTCAAGATTACTTGATTGAATAGATATTGCTTCCGGTATATGTCCTTTGTGATAATCAACTGAATTTCTTACATCTATAATCTGAATTCTGTTTCCTTCTGTTTCAGACATTCTGTGAAGTTCAACAGGTCCTAGAGTAAAAGCAAGTTTATGTTCAAAAAATTCTTTTGCTTTTTCAGTATCTTTTGTAATCTCCGTTAATTTTTTCATATATTTCTCCTTTTAAAAAATTTATATTCCCTATTTAATTTTGTTTTATAAAAAACAAAATTAATCCCCTAAAAGGAGAAATATAATAGATCAATTATTATAATAAAAGTCATTAATCTGTTTACATTTTACGAGTTTTTCCTATTATTTCGCAAGAAATTTATGTTAATTAACTCGAATTGCTAATTAATTTTCCAGCTGTCATTGCGAGGAGGGGCTTTGCCCCGACGCGGCAATCTTTTCAGCCAAAAATAGATTCCCACGTCGCTTCGCTCCTCGGAATGACAATCTCTAGATACAACAAGGCTTGCGGCTGATTAGTAATTCGAGTTAATTAACTCGAATTGCTAATTAGTCGAAACGCTGAAATAGATTGAAATTTTATTTTAATTTTTTATGCGGCTCGCAGGCTTTGCCTGCGAGCCGCATGCCCTTAAAACGGCGTAGC
>JAKLDH010000150.1 GCA_022703625.1 Cyanobacteriota bacterium
GCTTAATTTGTTTTCATCTAAAACATCTATTGGGTTATTGCTTGTACAGGAAAATATTATAGTTAATACGATAAAGATAATAATAATTTTCTTCAAGATTCACCTCGCAGTTAAAATTTAAAATAATTTTCTTTGAACGAAAAAAAGTAATGTGCCCCTAATTTATTATTTGCGCCTGTAGGTTCAGCGCGTTCGTATTGAGGAACATTTTCAGCATTAAAGTATACTGGTGCTTTACAGTTTAGATTGGCATCTTCGGCTGGAATAGACGGTAAATCAGCAGGCAGATTCGTCGCCGCTAACAGGCACAAATTAAAACGGTTTTTTTCTATTGGGTTTTTTAATATTGACTTCAATTCTCTAATGGATTTTAACTTTTTACTACCATCAAAAAAATCTGTAAATCTTCCATAGACATACTGTGCTTCCGAACCTCTTTTCACGGCATCATATACAGTTCCGTCACCAAAATTAAGAGATTTACTTCCTGTCCCGCAAGAACTGGGAAATTTATTCGCATATACTGCCCTGTTTAAAAACACATATCCAATTGCAGTTTTTTCCATAGAATTTTCGCCAGCGGGTTTATCTTTTGGCCAATAAGCACTTCCCGCTTCTAAATACATTGCTACTGCAAGTGTTTCTTGTATTGGGGACAATGCTTGTGCAACCATAGGCTCATTATACAGCGTGACTGGCATTACACTTAAAATTGATATCATCCCCAGTGAAACACTATGATGGCCTCGTTTGTCAAGACACGATTTAATCAAATTTAAGGTGGCTATTGCGGTCATGCTGCCTCCCCGATTTCAGGGTTCACGTAAACATCTTTGGGCGTCCGATAGTTCATGGATTGATGCGGTCGTTCATCGTTATACTTCCGAAAAAACTCCGTCAGCCCGGTTTCACACTCATAAAATGTCTCGTAATATTTTATGTACACATCTTCGTACTTAACCGTTCGCCAAAGCCGTTCCACGAAAATATTATCAAACGCGCGGCCACGCCCGTCCATGCTGATTATAACGCCCTTTTCCTCCAACGTAGCGACAAATTGTTTTTCGGTGAACTGCGAACCTTGGTCAGTATTGAAGTATTCCGGTTTTCCAAAACGCCTTAAAGCTTCCCGCAGTGCCTCCCGGCAAAAACCGCCATTAAGGTTTCTTGAAACCCTAAACGCCAGAACCCTTCTGCTATACCAGTCCATTATAGCCACAAGATAAACAAACTTGCCGTTGTTCAGCCTTATATAAGTTATATCCGCACACCAAACCTTATTCGGACGGTCTATTTTCATACCGCGAAGTCGGTATGGATAAATCTTATGCTGTTTATCCGGCTGGCTTAGAAATTTTTTCGGTCTAATTGCCTCTAATCCAAGCGTTTTCATCATAGTTCCGACTTTACGCCGGCCGACAGATATACTGTAGACTATTGCCAGCATTACAACAATTCTTCGCGCTCCGAAGGAAGGCCACTTTGTGTATATTTCATCAATCCTGTCTAAGATCGTTTTGTTCTTCTTACTCATTGGCTTTTTCTTGTAATAATACGCTGACCTTGAAATCCCAAGCAATGCGCATTGCTCTTTTACCGTCAGTTCCGTGTTATTTGCCTCGATCATCGCCTTTACAGCAAGCCCAGTTTCTTTAAGCTTTTTTTTTGAAACTCCAACTCAACGTTCTTTTTGCCTATTATCTGCAATAGTTCGGCTTCTCGCTTTTCCCAGCTCTTTTCTTCTTTGCTGTCCTTCTTGGCAAAAAGCTTGGATGCGTTTTCTAACAGTTCTTTTTTCCATTCTCCGACTTTATTGGGATGCACCCCGTACTTTGAAGCTATTTCTGTGATCTTTGCATCACCTTGCAGCGCTTCAAGCGCCACCTTTGCCTTGAAATCTTCTCCAAATCTTTTCCTCATAGCGGACCTCCTGTGTCCTTAAATTTTACCACAAGAAATCCACCTTAAAATCTGTTAAAATGTGTCCTATAAAGCTAAACCATCATACCTGCCCATATTTGTCAAAGCGACTGTATTTATATCAGAATATTTCCAGTTTAAATTCCCAATCAAGACAATTGTTTTTTTGAATACAAGATTTATTCCAACGCTTTTTATTTGCAAACCTTGTTCTTTAAATATCCACTTAAAATAGTATCGATTAATAATATAAATAACAATTAAACTAACAAAAACAGTAATAGCTATAAGACAAATACAATTAATTACAAACATAATATTTAAGTTCACATTTTTTAAAAACAATAGAACGAATACGTTTATATTTGATAGAAGAAGAAAAAATAAAACAAATGGTAAAAAAATGCTTTTTATAAATGATTGCTTTATTATTAAATCGGCAGTCTCTTTTCTTTCGTTTTGCACAACAGCCTCCACAAAATAAATTCGTCATTATAATTTTATCATTCCACTCCCATAAATCAAGGTCAAACAGTGCGATATGGCGACCGGGGTATAAAAAATACAAAAGCCCAGAAAAATACTGGCAGGACTCGAAAATCGAAAATCGAGAATCGACCGAAGTCGACTTTGTATTATTTCTCAATTATCGATTGTCGACTTCTCAAAAAAACAAAAGGCCGGCATAAAGCTGGGCTTTTGTATTTTATGGCTCCCCAAGCAATACTATTCTCGCACCTTTTTGATGTCTAAATAACTACAGAGTTTATTATTTTTGCTTAAAAGTCTTTAATAGATCTTGTGCTTCATTATTTAATCTTTCAACGCCCAAATATTTTTCAAATCCCATAATAATCTTTTTTAACA
>JAKLDH010000151.1 GCA_022703625.1 Cyanobacteriota bacterium
GCTCATATTGTAGTATTTAAAAACAACTTTCTTGTTCATGCCGGCTTAGCTCCCCTGTTTACAATGCTTTCAGTATAATTATTTTACCAAAATTTAAAGGAGCTGTCCATTCTTTTGGGACAGCCCCGGGCTGGAGATATTAGTTTTTTAACGAATTAACGAAAACTTATTTGGATTGGTATAAAAACAAAAAAAAATATAGACCTGAGTCTATATTTGTAAAAAGCCGGGTAATGTATTTTATTATGTATGGAGGGGAATATTATGAGAGAGTGTATTTGTTAATTTTAGAAAATAACTAAATTTGTTAAAGCCGCGCTTCCTAATTGATTTGGACTGTATAATTCTTCTACAGAATAAAGCATTGAGCTGCCAAGTTTATATGTATAATTTTTAACTTTTTCTATATTTTCTTCAATAATAAATTGTGGATTTTTAATTGAACTGTCATCCATTAATAATTTTAAACTTCTCATTTTGTCTTTTCCTTTCCTTCCAGAACTTTATATAATTAATATATAACATTTAAACAAAAAAAGAATCACAATTAGAAGTGATTTTTTTTTAACATTTCACACTCTTAAGGGCTAACCCTTCAAAGTTATATTTATGCCGATTTGCGCTTATAACTGCGTTTTTGGGGCTGTCATTCAAAAGAGGGCAGCAATGACAATTTTGTCGTTTAACGCATTAATAAAAATATCTTAAAAAGTCTTTTATATTAAGTCATAGTGTTTAATGCAATAGATTTTTAACTAAACTCAATTAAAATTAACGTTAATTTTTTTAAAAAATCCTTGCATAAGTGTTTAAAAGAATACGCTTCTTTTTTTTAAAAACAATTGTAAATTTGTAAATTAAACCTGGAATATAAAAAAGAATTTTGGATTATTATAATAAAAGTCATTAATATGTTGAATAAATTAATGTTTACATTTTTGCCCTCGAAGAAAAAATAATTTATTTATATTTAGTAGGAGCTGAAAAATTTTATATGTAACCAATCATATAAAAAAGGGAGGAGTTAAAGGGGGAAAGCCTTTATAATTAAGGTTACGGCAAGCGGTTATTTTAAAAGAAGAAAGTTAGAGTAAAATCATTTTAATTAAGCGTTAGATTTCGGAGGGATTAATAGTGTTTGAACACGGCTATATCCAAATTTACACAGGGGATGGAAAAGGTAAAACCACGGCGTCATTAGGCTTGGCTTTACGGGCAATAGGACATGGCTGGAAAGTTCTTATAGCGCAGTTTGCAAAAGGCGATCAGGCAAATTATTACGGAGAAATAATTTCTTCGTCAAAATTAATGCCAAACCTTGAAATTGCCCAGTTTGGTCTTGATAGAGTTGTTTATTCTCATAATATAAAGATGGAAGACTATAAAGAAGCCCGAAAAGGCTGGGAATACGCTAAAAATGCGATTAACAGCAAGAAATATCAATTGATTATACTTGATGAAATTAATATTTGCGCGGACCTTGGGATGGTTAAAATTTCCGAGATTAAGGAAGTTTTAATAAACAAGCCTAAAAATCTTGAAATAGTTTTAACCGGCAGGCGCGCGCATCCTGAACTTATTTCGCTGGCGCATCTTGTAACGGAAATGAACCCTGTAAAACACTATTTTGACCAGGGAGTTGCCGCAAGACAAGGCATTGAATATTAAAACAAAAGCGAGTATGCTATGCCAATCTAAATAAGTTTTCCTGATATTTACAGCCCGTTCCGCCCTGCGGGCGGCGCGGGCTGGGTAAGGGTATAGCAACTCAAGTTATTTAGTGTGTTTTCATTTTTAATAAAACTTTTGTAATGCCGAAAAAAGTTAATCCAATACCTAAAAGGGTTATTAAACCTACTTTATAATTTTTTTGGATCTGATCTTTTGTTTTTTCAATATTCGGATGTTTAGCTATAAAATAGCCTGTTTTATAACCTACATCAGCGGCGGTTCTGATTCCCTGACCCGCTTTTCTAAACATTGCGCTCATTTCTTTTAATTTGTGTCCATTTTTTTCGATAGTTCTCATTTTTAAAATCCCCCTTATAAAAGTATCCTTGTATTTTATTTTTTTATCAATTAATCATAATATCCGTTTGATAAATTTATTTAATTGCCCGTTAGTTGAATTATTAAAGGACATCTCTATACTATGCCGGTGTTATATTAAGTTATACTAAATTTCAAAAATAATTCCGAAATTTAAACTATTTATGTGTGGCTGGCGGCGAAGCCGCCAGCCACACAATCTTAATCTTGTTTTTCGTTATTATTACAACATTTTAGTATAATTTTGCAGATATATAGACCGATAATATTTTTTATGTAATCTTTTAATTAACCGCTTAACGACGCTAAAAATGTCATGCTGAACTTGTTTGCGAAATGCGGACAGCGCCGACTGCTTCGCAACAGCATCTTTCCAGCATGCAATAGAATGCTTACCGTTTGTTCATTTCTTTTTCTTTTTGACGCAAAAAGAAAAAGAAACGAACCAAAGAAAAAGAAAAACTAACAAGCCAAACTGACATATCGGGCAGGGGCAAGCCCCCGAACCCCCTTGCTTACAAATGATTACTTTTATCTTTTCTTCGCTTTTTACATAAAAAATATTATCGGTCATAAATTCCATAAAATTAACTTAACAAAGCGCTACTGCTCTGACCGATTAATTATTAAGGATAAAGTCTATTTAATTTTATTCTTGCATCATTTTTTGTAAACCTCCATTTAACGCCAATATTCTTATC
>JAKLDH010000152.1 GCA_022703625.1 Cyanobacteriota bacterium
GCTTGCCCCTGACAGTCTTGTCCCCTTGGGGTTCAGTTTTTCTTTTCTTTTGCTTCGTTTTCTTTTCTTTTTGCGTTCAAAAAGAAAAGAAAATGAAGAAACGGTAAGCATTCTATTGCATGCTGGATAGACCCTGAAACAAGTTCAGGGGGACGATTTTCACGTTAATTAAAAAATTACATAAAAAATATTATCGGTCATAGCTTATATTTGAAAAAATTTAAAGCTGAACTTGAGTCGAAATAAAGTTCTGAACAGTTGCCGGATATAATTTGTGTTCCTCTATTAATACTTTTTTAGCAAGACTTTGCGGCGTATCTTCAGGCATAACCTTAATGCGCGACTGAGCAATTACAGGTCCGCCGTCAATATGCTCATTTACAACATGCACAGAGCACCCGCTTATTGTAACGCCTGCTTTTATAACAGCTTCATGCGCTTTTATCCCATACATGCCTGCTCCGCCAAAATCAGGCAAAAGACTGGGATGTATATTCAAAATTTTGTCTTTATAAGCGTCCAGCAAAGGTTTTGTTAAAATTCGCATGTATCCTGCAAGCAGAACGATCTCTATTTTATTTTCAATAAGTTTTTCAAGAAGATATTTATCAAAATCTTCGTTACTGTCAAAGCTTGAACGTTTAATAATAAAAGAGGGAATTCCGGCATTTTCTGCCCGCTTAAGAGCATAGGCGGTTTCTTTGTTTGAAATTACAAGAGAAATTTGCCCGTCTTTGATAATGCCCGAATTAACCGCATTAATTAACGACTCAAGATTAGTCCCGCTTCCTGAAACTAAAACTGCCAACTTTACTTTTTTCATTATAGATTAGCTCTCATAAATTTCTAAAATGCGGCAAAGATATCGTTTTTAATCCAGCCATCCGCTGTTAGCTACCAATGTCCCAGCAACAGGCACGGCAGAGGGGATCAATTCCTTTGCCTTCTTTGCAATTTCAAGAGAAATATTGCTTTTTAAACTTAAATGAATGGTTTTAAAATCAATTTTAGAGCGTCCGCCCTGATTATTTAACACAGATGAATTTCTTACAAGCGATTCAAGAAGGTTTAGAGAGTAGTTAAGATCAACAACATCTCCCGCTTCAAAATCAATGCTTCCATCAATGTTATATTTTTTATCAAGCTGAACTTCCTGTACAATGCGCAAATTAGCCGCTTCACCCGCTTTTATAAGATTTTCTCCCGGCGGACCAACTAAAATTAACCACGGATCATAAGCCGCAATAGCCTTTGCCACAGAAAAAGCAACATCAAAGCTTTCGGATATTTGTTTGTAAAGAGCGCCGTGCGGTCTTACATATTCAATTTTGAAATTAAAAATCTTTGCAAGAGAACTTAATGCTCCGATTTGATACACAATAACAGACTGCATTTCTTCTTCATTAAGGCTCATAGCTCGATACCCGAAACCCTGAAGGTCGGGATAACCAACATGCGCTCCTAATGAAAGATTTTTGCCGGAAATAGTTTTTAAAATATTCATTATAGTAAGAGGATCACCTGCATGTGAACCGCAGGATAGATTTACCGAGCTTACATAAGGTAAAAGTTCCTGTTCAATTTCAGTTCTATAGACCCCGAAAGACTGTCCAAGATCACAGTTTATATCTATATTTAATTTTTTATTATTTACAGGTTCTCTTTTAATATTTTGTACTGACATAATTTTTATTTTTCCCCTATTTTAAATTTCTTTTATTATAAAATTAACACACCAGATAGTCCATAAAGTTTTACGGCTTAAAGTCAATATCTTAAAAAACAATGGGGAAATCAATAATTTTAACAGGGTCCGAAACGAGGTGCAGAAGTTTGAGGTCTTGCCTTTCTTGCCGCATTAATTGCCTGTTCTTGCTCATATCCTAAGTTTATACGATCGATATTACTTTGAAGTAAGTCAGGTTGGTCTTTACAAATAATTTTTGCCATTTCAATATATCCGTCCCTGTTTTTTTCTGTTAATAAAACTTGCCCGTTAAGTTCTGTTGAAATAGCCGCAAGTTCATCAAAATTTTCAAGAATATTTGTATAAATTTCTTTTTCCAATTCAGGAGTTCGATTATCAAAACCGTCAAAAATTGTTGCTGATAGCCAATCCAGCGAATTACCTTTTGCTTGTCCAAGTCCGGCGCAATTTTTTCTTATTATATTAAAAAGTTCATCCGGTGTTTTATTTGCAGTGTCAACTTCTGTTGTTGCTTGCGGTTTGCTGTTAAAGTTTACTGTTTTTTTGTCATTCTGAGCCGGTTTAAGTTGTAATGTTTCCATAAGCTCTGTAATTGCATTTTTAAATAATTCAGCAATACTCACTTTTATAAGTTCCTGAATTAATAATTCACTCATATCAGGTGTATCGCCGGTGTTATTAAAATTAAAAATATTCAAATTTTGCTGTTGGTTAGCATTAAAGTTTTCAGGCTTTAAAGAACCTGATAAAGCGTTTGTAAGTAAAATGTCCTGTAAGCTTATATTCAAAGCATTATCCTCCAAATTATTTATTTTTTTAACTCTCTTATATATAAATAAACGCAAAAATATATAAAAAATTGCTAATTTTTATATCAAACTTCCTAATTAATGCTATATAACTTGAATTGCTAAATAAATAATTTTATATTTGGCGTAGCGGCTGGCTTCGCCAGCCGCTACGCCGTTTTAAGGGCATGCGGCTCGCAGGCTTTGCCTGCGAGCCGCATAAAAAATTAAAATAA
>JAKLDH010000153.1 GCA_022703625.1 Cyanobacteriota bacterium
CCGCCTGCTATTCCCGCAAGCGGAATTATAAGAACAGATTTCCATGCGCTTGATGCAGCTAAAACTTTCTTTGTGTATGGTTTTACTTCAGAATCAGAATCGTTTAAATTTGAATCAATTCCCATTTTTTTAGCGAGTTTGTCATAATTTTCGTTTATTTTAACCGGATCTGCGGAAACTGTGGGATTTTGGTTATAAAGCAAGTCCCATCTTGTAAAGTCAACGCTTTCATAAACTTTATGATATTCTTCTTTATATTGAGCTTTTTCATTTTTTTCTTCAGCTTTAAGATAAACAATATCTTTATATTTTTTGTTAAGATCAATTCCCTTAAAAAGCGAAACAGGAGTGTCTACAAGTGTTTTTGCAAGGGCAGCTCCGGCATAATAAAAGCCGACGCCTACCGCTTTTTGTTTTGTAATTTTTGCCGCGCCTTTGCCGCCGGCTCCGAAAGCCCATACAAGAACAGGACCGCCTAACCAATACGGGATGCTTCCGAGTTTTAAAAATTCAAAGAAATTTGCGTTTGGATCGCCTTTTAATCCGTTCACAGCATATTCCGGAAGCTTAGAAGTCTGTTTACAGCCTGCTTTAAGTTGCGTAAACCTGTCAGCAGGAATAAGCGTATCTTCAGGAGCATGTTCAGATTCAATTTCTTCCTGCTTTTTGTTCCCAAACCTAATATTTGAGGAATTAAAAGAAGAACTTAATTCTTTATTTTTTCCCGAATCCGTATTTTTGCTGTTTGGAGATGCTAAAACATCTTTTTTTAAAAGATTATAGCGCATGATTTCTAACATACTATGTCAGACCCCTATACCGGCATAGAAGAAAGCCGAGATTAACTTTAAATACCGTGTTTAATGACCGTTAATAAGATAAACCCTGTAAAAATATGTATAATTGTCGTAAGGCAGTTTATATTACTATACAACTTAAAACCAAAGTTTCATTAAAATTTACCTTTTAATTTACATTTGTTAACAAATGTTTCTAAAAAGCGCCTAAAGTCAAATTATATAAAGCTGAGAGGATTCATGGGCTTACCATTTATTCTTACTTCAAAATGAAGATGAGGACCTGTGCTGTATCCTGTAGAACCTTCACGTCCAACCACCTGACCTTTTTTAATATAATCTCCTACGTTTACAGAAATGGTTGACATATGAGCATAAAGCGTAGAAACCTTTTGCCCCTGGTGTCTACCTGTAGTTGCAGTGCCATGATTAACTATTACAACTTTTCCATATCCTCCATACCAGCCGGAGTAAATCACTTTGCCGGAATTAGACGCTTTAATTGCCGCATTGTTAGGACCTGCAATATCCACGCCGGAATGAAATCTTGTGCTGCCAAAAATGGGGTGTCTTCTCCATCCAAACGGAGATGAAATCACCCCTGCAATGGGTCGGATAAAAACTGAATCCATTAATTTTTCTATTGAAGCGGATCGGGATATATTTTTTTCTATATCTCTTGAAAGGCTGGCAAGCTCGCTTTGCGCTTGTTCATAAGCTTTTCTGTCTGTTCTTAGCTTGTTTATAAGATATTGAGTTGTTTGTAATGAGCTGTCAAGGTTAGCTTTCTTTTGATTCATTTCCTGCAATGACGAAGCAATATTATTCTTTTCATAAGCAATAGACATCTGTGATCTTTTTATTTCCTCAGATTTACGTTTTAGATTCTCCAGAAGTTCTTTGTCTTTTTTAATAACAGTTTTTTGATAATATAATCTGTCAAAAAAGGTTGAAATATCTTGCGATGCAAAAACAACGTGAAAAATCCCTATTCTTTCGCCTTTATAAATTTGTCTGATTCTTTTTTCCACTGTTTGAGATAAATATTTTTGTTCACCTTCCAAGCCGGTTAGTCGGTTCTCTAGTTTTGACATATTAATTTTTGAGCTTATTAATTTATTTTCACAATGTTTAATTGTTGTTTCAGTTTTTTCAAGATTTTTTTGAGTTACGGTAAGCTTTTTTATTTCAACAGCTTCTTTTTGTTTTAATTCTTTAATTTTTATTTCAATTTTTTCTTTTTCAACATCCAGCTTTAGAAATGCTTTTACAGGCATGTTAAAAGTAATGGATATAAGTAAAATTAAAACCATTGAAAAGTAAACATTTATATTAATGTTAGATAAATTAAAATTGAATGTCATTTTTAGTTTTTTTATTTATCCTATTAATAATGGAATAAGCATCATGCTGACTGTCCATAAAATAAATGAAATTGTAATTACAAAAATAATAGTTTTTTTATTTTCTCTCAAAAATTCCATAAAGTTTTCCTTTAATTTGAGGATTTATTTAATTCTATTTTAAAACAAAAAATTGAAGAGGAAAAGTAATATTGTATTTTGAATTTGGTATAAATAAATTTTCGCTATAATCATATATTTAACCGACGATTCTTATTCTTTTTATGGTGTAATCTAAAATAAGAAATAATTATGCGGAAAAAAATGAAGAAAAAAATATTATTTAACATTATCTTTTTAATAATAGCTGTTTTTCAGTTTGCTGTTTTTTGTGAACCGCTGGAAGCGGCTAAAAAATCTAAAGGTCTTGATGAAGAACAAGTTAAAAA
>JAKLDH010000154.1 GCA_022703625.1 Cyanobacteriota bacterium
ATTGTTTGCGAAATGCGGACAGCGCCGACTGCTTCGCAACAGCATCTTTCCAGCATGCAAATACAATACTTACCGTTTCTTCATTTTCTTTTCTTTTTTGTAAAAAAGAAAGAAAATGAAGCAAAAGAAAGAAAAACTAACAAGACAAACTGACATATCGGTCAGGGGCAAGCCCCCGAACCCCCTCGCTTACAAATGCTCACTTTTTGTCTTTTCTTGACTTTTTACATAAAAAATATTATCGGTCTATATTTTAAAATTTTTGATGAACTTGCTTTTAGCGTTTACAAATTTTTTTAAAAACTAAATTTTAAGTTATACTTAAATTAACTAAAATAAGAGCGAATACATAAATATGCGTAAAAAAACAATATATACCGCAATAATCTTTGTTTTTATACTTGTAACGCCTGTTTTTGCGGGGTTTAAAATTCCGCAGGCTGTTGGATATGTTAATGATTTTGCAAATGTCATCGCTGATACCGAAGAAGCAAAACTTAATTCGATTATTCTTGAACTTAAACAAAAAACTCAGGCGGAAGTTGTGGTTGTAACTCTCGGATCGCTTGAAGGCTATCCTGTAGAAGATGTCAGCCTTGAAATCGGCAGGCAATGGAAAGTTGGCCAAAAAGGCAAAGACAACGGCGTTATAATTCTTGTAGCTCCAAATGACAGAGAAATGAGAATTGAAACAGGCTATGGCGTAGAAGGAGCCATTCCTGACGCTAAAGCAGGCAGAATCAGGGATGAATATATGATTCCCAACTTTAAAACAGGAAATTACGGCATGGGAATTTTACTCGGCGCAGCCGCAATAGTTGATGCTATTGCCGTTGATTCCGGCGTAACAATTTCAGGAAATTACAATTATCAAAGTTATAGAGCTAATAACGTTAATAGAAGCTCTACGCAAAGCAATCCTCTGTTTAATTTCTTTTTTATAGCAATATTTTTATTTTTTGCTATAAAATATCCTCGACTAACCTTATTTTTATTGTTAAGTTCAGGACGTGGAGGCGGCGGACACAGCGGCGGATTTGGCGGATTCAGCGGCGGCGGCGGATTTGGCGGCGGCGGAGCATCAGGGAGATGGTAATAATGAACAAAAATATTGAAATATTAATTGATGGAATTAAAAATGTTGTCGGAAACAGGCTTTTATCCGTTATTTTATACGGATCATACGTTGATCAAACTGAATCTAAAACTTCTGACATAAACCTAATGGTTGTTATTGAACAATTAACAGCGATCGACTTAAAGAAAATGCATTCAGCCATAAAAAAATGGCAAAAATCGAGCGCCGGTTTGCCTGTATTTATGGGTAAAACAGAATGGTTTGCTTCATCTGACGTATACCCCATGGAATATGCGGATATTAAAGACAGACACTCAATTTTATATGGCGAAGACATTGTGCTTGATTTAAAAATAGATAAATGTCATTTAAGGCTTCAATGCGAATCAGAAACAAAAAATTTGTTAATCAGGCTAAGACAGGGCTATGTTGCAAACAGTTCCGACAATAAAATAACCGGAGAATTAATTGTTAATTCTTCAAAAAGCCTTGTTGCGATCTTTAAAACGGTTTTACGTCTAACTTCTGACGAAAAAGTTTCTAATGATAAAAATGAAATAATAAATAAAGTTTCGTCATTAATAGGACTGGACGCTGAAGTTTTCGCTAAAATTCTTGAATTCAGGGATAATAAAAAGGCAATCAGGTCAAATGAATATGATTTAATTATTCAAAAATTAATTGATTCAATTTATGATGTTCTTAAATATGTTGATAAAATAAATACTTGTAAGGAGGTATAAAAATGAAAAAAACAGCGTTATTTGTAGTGGGCGGGATTCTTCTTTTATTGGTTATATTATTTGGAAGCTTTATCGGCACATATAACAGCCTTCAAATACAGGATGAAACCGTTACATCAAGCTGGGCACAGGTTGAAAATCAGCTTCAGAGAAGAAATGATCTTATTCCGAACCTTGTTAATACCGTAAAAGGATATGCAAGCCACGAAAAAGAGATTTTTACCAATATTGCAGAATCCAGATCGAAACTTGCAGGAGCGGTAAAAAGCGGAAATGTTGGCGATGTTAACAAAGCTAACGCTGAATTTTCCGGCGCATTGTCAAGACTGCTTGCAATTGCGGAAAATTATCCTAATCTTAAGGCTAACCAGAATTTTATAGCTTTGCAGGATGAGCTTGCAGGGACAGAGAACAGAATTGCGGTGTCAAGAAAGGATTATAACGAAACAGTCAAAGTTCTTAACGCAAAAATCAGAACATTCCCAACCGTGATAATAGCTAATATTTCCGGAATTAAAGCAAGAGAATACTTTGAAGTTGAAGAATCCGCTAAACAGGCTCCTGATGTGAAATTTTAATTTTTGAATTTATAAAACCCTAATTTTGAGGAGTTTCGCTATAAGTGAAACTCCTCAAAAACTTTTTTAACCAACCTGAATGGCTATACTGATTTTAAAAAGAAATCGGCAAATG
>JAKLDH010000155.1 GCA_022703625.1 Cyanobacteriota bacterium
CATATTGTAGTATTTAAAAACAACTTTCTTGTTCATGCCGGCTTAGCTCCCCTGTTTACAATGCTTTCAGTATAATTATTTTACCAAAATTTAAAGGAGCTGTCCATTCTTTTGGGACAGCCCCTTGGGGGCGCAGGTTTTTATTAAACTCCAAAAAACTTTTACAGATCACTATATCAGCTTTTTAATCAATTAAAGATTTCTTTTTGGGATTAGTAAATATATAATAAAATTTATACCAATTCGCATTCAATCGAGTATTATTTATTTGATGTGTTTTTCGGCGGCAGAGCCGCCGAAAAACACATCAAATCTTTACTCCCTCCCCTTTAGGGGAGGGTTGGGGAGGGGTGATTTAATACTACATTGATTGCAACTTGGTATCACCATGTATTTATTTGAAATAATAATAAAAAAAATAAAAGAATCGAGAGAGAAAAAGAAAAAAGTTTTCTGTATTAATGCTGACCGTGAAGAACAAGCTTATAAAGACTGCGCAAGCCATATATATTTGCCGATTGACAGCGCAAAAGAATATCTTGCCTGCAAAAACTGCGGGCATGTTATAAAAAACTTCAAAAATTTTGAATCCAATACTTAAATTGATTTATTTCACAAAATAATAAATCAGGAGAATGTTTTAAAAGCTTATTGTAATTACTTGTTTTTGCCCAGCTTACAGCTATTGAAAACGCGCCCGCTGTTTTGCAATCAATGATATCAGCCGGCTGATCTCCAATATACGCAACTTCAGCGGTATTTAATTTCCATAATTTTGATATTTTATCTATACATTCTGCTTTTATTGATTTTTCAGGATGCCCATGCTCCACATACTCAAAGTATTTTTTGATATTCATGGACTCAAGAGCAATATCAATAGTGTGTTTGCCTTTTCCGGTGATTAAAGCTATTTTAAATTTTTTTTTGACAAGTTCGTCAAGAACCTCAATAATCCCGTCAAATAGGTCAGGGCACAAATAATGATTTTTTTTATAAGTTTCTATATACGTTTTAAGGGTTTTATCATAATCATCAGGAGCTAATGCCGCAACTATTCCTTCTTCAGACCTGCCAAAATACTGTGTTATCTCTTTTTCACTGTATTTTATCCCTGTAACTCTTTCAAAAGCCTGCTGAAAAGATAAAATGCACACCGGCAAAGTATCCGCAAGCGTTCCGTCGAAATCAAATATTATTCCTTTTAATTTATTCATTTTAAATTACTGCCATAGAAAATTACTTTTATTATACTAAAAATCATTATAGTGATCCAAATAAGTTTTTGTTAATTTGTTAAAAAGCTTATATCTACAGCCCGCGCCGCCCGCAGGGCGGCGCGGGCTGAGTAAGGGTATAGCGGGAGTTTCGGCTTCGCCGAAACTCCCGCTAATTAAGGATTTATAAAAACCGCCTTTTTTATTTACAGGAGCGGTATATTTTTACAACAGCTTTTTTAACATAATCCGGTTCATGTAAACAAATTCCGGGCTTATGCGCATCATGCGGCGTAAAAATGATAAAATCTCCGGTTGTTGCTGTTAAAAATTCGCCTTCTCCATCTCCGAAAACTATATCTTTTTCTTTATTATACTCTGTGGAAGGGAAAAATTTGTTTATGTTTAAATAACCAATTTTTTCCTGTCCTTTAATTATATATTGGATATCAATATAGTTTCTGTGAGCTTCCCATAAGCTCTGGTCTTGTGATTTTGTTGAATATTCCTGGATAACAACAAAAATCTTATCTCCATCAATCTCATAACGCCCATTTTCAAGATTTAACAGATCAGTTTTTGCCAGATATTGAAGTCCGGTTTTTATTTTATTGTTTAATTCAAAGTAAAATGAAGCATTTTCAAGCTTATCAATAATCATAATATTTCCCAAATATTTACGAGAAAGAGTTTAACAATGTTTTGTTTTTTTCTCTTTCTCGCATAAAACTATTTATCTCAAATAAACGTAAAATAAAATTAACGTTTTGAGAACTGGAATCTTTTTCTTGCTCTCTTTTGACCGTATTTTTTACGTTCTTTTACTCTTGGATCTCTTGTGAGTAAGCCTTCTGAACGGAGAACAGCTTTGTTTTCCTCATTTACCGGAAGTAAAGCTCTTGCGATTCCATGCCTGATAGCTCCTGCCTGAGAACTTATGCCGCCACCGTATACTTTTACTCTGATATCAAAATCACTTTCTTTTTTAGTCAAAACTAAAGGCTGAAATACTGTCATTTCAAGAGCAGGTAAATTTCCAAAGTATTCTTTGGCTGTTCTGTTATTTATAATAAGCTTTCCTTTGCCTGGAACAAGTCTTACTCTAGCGATAGCAGTTTTTCTGCGTCCTGTTCCCGTATATTCTTTTATTGTCATTATTTAATTACCTCCAAATCTTTCCATACAACAGGGCATTGGGCTTCATGCGGATGCTCGGAACCGG
>JAKLDH010000156.1 GCA_022703625.1 Cyanobacteriota bacterium
CATATTGTAGTATTTAAAAACAACTTTCTTGTTCATGCCGGCTTAGCTCCCCTGTTTACAATGCTTTCAGTATAATTATTTTACCAAAATTTAAAGGAGCTGTCCATTCTTTTGGGACAGCCCCATGTCTTAAGAAGGCGTAGCGGCTGGCGAAGCCAGCCGCTACGCCAAATATAAAATTATTTATTTAGCAATTCAAGTTAAATAAGTTTTCATTAATTGGTTAAAAAGCTGATATCTACAGCCCGCTAATTAAGGATTTACAAAAATCATCTTTTTTATTTAACGGTTTTTTAATCTAAGTACAGCTTGAATAAGCGCAGCGGCTTTGTTTTTAGATTCCTGATATTCAAATTCCGGCTCGGAATCGGCAACAATTCCTCCTCCTGCCTGAATAAAAACTTTATCTCCTCTTACAAGCATTGTTCTAAGAGTAATTGCGACATTTATTTCATTATCAAATCCTAAATATCCTATACAGCCCGCATAAGGACCCCTTGCCGATTTCTCAAGTTCATATATAATTTCCATTGCCCTTACTTTCGGCGCGCCGGAAACAGTGCCTGCCGGAAAACATGCTTTTATAAGATCGATAGAATCAAATTCTTCTCTTAATTTGCCGGATACATCGCTTACTATATGCATAACATGAGAAAATCTTTCGATATCCATAAGTCTTTCAACATTAACTGTTCCGTATTGGCTGACCCTGCCTATATCGTTTCTTGCAAGATCAACAAGCATGATGTGTTCAGCTCTTTCTTTTTCGTCGTTTATTAACTCAATTGCCAGCTCAGTGTCTTTTTCAGGAGTTATTCCGCGTTTTCTTGTGCCTGCAATCGGTCTTGTGCTGATTAAACCCTCTTTATTGCATTTTACAAGAGCTTCAGGAGAAGAACCTATTATGCTGAATTCGTTGAAATCAAGATAATACAGGTACGGAGAAGGATTTATACTTCTTAAAGCTCTGTATATGGTAAATTCGTCTATTCCTTTTCTGTCAACGCAAAACCTCTGGGATAATACAACCTGAAATATATCGCCAGCCTTTATATATTCTTTGGCTTTTAATGTCGCTTCTGTCCATTCCAGCTTGGTAATATTGGATTCTACCTCTATTTTAGAGTCCTGAGCTTTCAAATAAAGCTGTTTCAGGTCATGAGCTGCTGAAAGCTTTTCTAAAACGGCTTCGATCTTTAATGTAGCCGCTTTATACAAGTTCTCCAGGTTGTTTTGATCATCTACAACAATATTATTAATGACATAAATTTTATGTTTTACATGGTCAAACGCAAGAATTATTCCGCCCAACATAAAATAAGAGTCGGGAAAACTCTCGCATTTTTCAATTTTCTCATAATGCTCTTTAAGTCGGGGTTCTATGAATCTTATTGTGTCATATCCAAGATAACCGACGAATCCGGGAGGTAAAGGGGCTTTAAAATCAATTGCCGCAAATTCAAAAAAGAATTTTTTTAATAAATCATAAGGAGAATCGGCTTCTAATATTTTTTTATTTTTTGAAATTTCTGTTAAAAAACTTTTTTCCGACTCTGATTTTATTATAAAAAGCGGATCACAGCCGATAAAGGAATATCTGCCGACAGATTCGCCGCCTTCAACTGATTCCAGAAGAAAAGAGTATTTTTCGCCTTTACTTACTTTATTGTAAGCAGAAACAGGAGTTTCAAGATCAGCAATTATTTCTGTCCATATAGAAATAAAAACTTTTTTATCAATTCCTTGAATTCCTGATTTTATTTCTTCTATGGATGGCGTAAATTTTAACATGCTTAATTTTATTATTCTTCAACAGAATTTTTTATAATATCAACACTTATTCCCTGATCTTTCAGGGATTTTAAAAAGTTTTCAGACGCTTTTCTTTGAATATCCTGCGGAACAATTCTCAAAAGTTCAACAGCTCTTGACAAAACAGGATCATAATCGTACCATCTATTGCCATTAGCGGGTTTTACTTTTTCATAAAAAGATTCAATAGCATCTTTTCCAACCTGATTTTCTATTTTTATCAGAAATATTTCTGCTTGATCTCTAAGATCATCTTTAAAATTGCGAAGTAAATCCATTACTTCCACTAAAAGAGGGTCATGATCGTACCAGCGTTTATATTTTTCAGCCATTTTTACGAGCCTTTTTTACGTTAACAAAGATTTTTAGTAAAAATTAATTTTATTTCACTATATTTTATAATTATTAATTATAACTCAAGTTATTACTTAATTAAATATGTTAATAAAATTTAGCAAAGTATACATAAAAAAATTAACGATTATTTTCTCAGAACACTATACTCAAATAAAAATAAATTTCGGATTTTTGTTAAATTGTTTTTGTTGGGGCTGTCC
>JAKLDH010000157.1 GCA_022703625.1 Cyanobacteriota bacterium
TCCTCTAAAGTGTGTGTTTTCCTGTAATCAATTACTTTTTTTCTTAAATCTAACGAATATGCCATAATTTTACCTCCTGTATAATTATAACCTATTTTATTAGCTTTTTCAACTTAAATTACTATATTTAAAAAAAAATAAACTTCTTATACCAAGTCTGATACCAAGTTGCAATCAAAAAATAATACTCTTTTGATTGCAACTTGGTATGACTTGGGTTAATAAGCAAATTCTATTCTGAAGGTTGTTCCTTTACCTTCCTCGCTTTCAACAAAAATTTTTCCGTTATGCTTTTCTATAATTTGATAACAAATAGAAAGTCCTAAGCCTGTACCTACTCCCACTCCTTTTGTGGTAAATCCCGGGTCGAATATTCTTGAAAGGTGTTCTTTTGAAATTCCTTTACCTGTGTCTGAAATAGTTATAACAACCTTATTATCCTGTTTTTGGGTTTTGATTTTAATTTCCCCTGCTCCCTCAATACTCTGATAAGCATTAACTAAAATATTCATGAAAACCTGATTAAGCTGGTTAGGATAGCATTTTATCTTAGGTAATTCCGCAAATTCAGTTATAATTTCAATACGATTTTTTATTTCATGATTTATAAGCATTAACGTGCTTTTTAAACCTTCATGTATATCAACTTCCTGATATTCTGCTTCATCAAGCCTTGCAAAGTTCTTAAGAGATTTGACCAGGTTGTTTATCCGCTTTATAGCTTCCGAGTTCGTTTTTAAAGCTTCTTCCAAAATTTCAACTATATCAGGGTTTTTAATGTCCTCTTTAATTTTTTCCAGGCATTTTTGAACAATATTGTTATTGCTGTTTACTGAACCCAGCGGAGTGTTTATTTCATGCGCCACTCCGGCTACTAATTGTCCTAAAGAAGCCATCTTTTCTGATTGAATCAACTGCGCCTGCGTTTCTTTTAAACGCAGAATAGCTTTTTCGAGTTCATTTTTTTGTTCAAATATGGTTTCAAAGAGTCTTGCCTGATTAACAGCCGACGCAAGCTGTGATGTAAGTCCTTCTATAAGGCTTATTTCCTCTTCATGCCAGGTTCTATTGTTATTTATGTGATAAAAAACGAGAATCCCAAGAAGTTTATCGTGATACAAAACCGGTGTAACAAGTCTAAGCTGAAGGTGATTGGTTGTTTCATCAGTCATAATCACAGATGCAAAAGTTTTATGGTTAATTAAAACCTGTTTTATTGCGGAATCTTGATTTATTTCAGTTTTTTCAGGCTTTTTTTTGTTTAAATTCCAATCATTTTTTATGAAAAATAAAGCTTTATCCTCATCATAAGAAGCAAAATAGCTTTTATCAAGTCCAAGTGTTTTGGATATTTCCGTCAAAGCTATTTCTATTATTTTGTCCAGCTCCAGAGAATCTCTTAAAGCGTTTGAAATCCTGTTTATAAGCCCTGTTCTTATTGCAAGGTTCTGCGCTCTTTCTTTAAGCATTAAGTAATCATTATTTGCTGTTTCAAGTTCTGCAATTTTATCTGTATACTTATTTATAAGGATTTTATTTTGTGTTATTTCAGCTTGAATATAGATATCAGACAAAATAATTACTGTGTTATCAATATTTTTAAAACTTCTTAAAAGAAATTTTTTATAATCATTCTCTCCTGTTTGAAATAAAATTTCCGCTTTCATTTTTTCCTTTATCAACACAGCTTCAAGCAGGGGATTATATTCAAGAAGGTTTTTATTATCAAGAATACAAACGTCAAAAGTGAACAAATGTTGAATTTTAGTAATGGAAACTTGATTTTCCAGCAACAAAACCGCTTTAGTATTGGAATAAACAATATTTTTATTTTGATCAATTATTAACAGCGGTTCTTCTGAGTCTTTAAAAAGCTCTGTAAAATAAGTATTATCTATATTTAATGCAATTTTAGTCAATTTTAATCAAACCTTTTAAAAACAATTTTATACTAAACGACAAAACTAATTAACATGAATTGTTTGCGGGATAATGGGGAAAATTCGTTAAATATAAACATATTAATGACTTTTATTATAAAATTTATTTTAGCATTATTTAAGTGGGTAACAAAAAATAATTTTTCTTTTTGATAAATTTTATTATTATTTTAGGGAGCGCGGCGCAAAGCACCGCGCTCCCTCTTTATAAGTTATAATTAAATTGTAGTTACTTTTCCTCTACCCTGCATTTAGGTTCATCGCAGATTTTAGTGATGTGTCATGATATAAAGAGATGGACATAAATAAAATATTAAAAATCAGACAGTTCAGGGCATGCGAAGTCGAAGAGAGAGATGGGGAAATATTAATTTCCGGAGA
>JAKLDH010000158.1 GCA_022703625.1 Cyanobacteriota bacterium
ACTTTTAAACTGGGTCAAAGAACGAAATGATAAGAATATTGGCGTTAAATGGAGGTTTACAAAAAATGATGCAAGAATAAAATTAAATAGACTTTATCCTTAATAATTAATCGGTCAGAGCACTAGCCCACGCCGCAATGCGGGCAAGGGTTTTATAAAAATTATAATTTCATAAGCTTATTGAGGTCCAAATTTTACTTCGTCAGGTTCTACTTTTACATCTTTGTTAGAAGCTCCTGAATTAAACGACTTGAGAAAATCCGCTTCCGAAGTGGTTGACTTGTTTTCTCTTATAAGAATAGTTCCATTTTTGTATCTTAACGTTTCAGATGTCTTTAAGTCGTCTTCTTGATTTAAAGGAAACTTAACAACATTAAAAACACCACAGCCGCTGATAAAGAGAGGCAATACAAAACACGAAAATAAGAGAACCAAGGGTTTTTTCATTTTATATCACGCAAATTTTTAATTTTAAGTATATCTTTATTATACTACTTTTTGTATAAAATAACACCCTTAAAATAGTGTATCTTATTCCGGCGCCTTGCTATAGTGGTCTGTAAAAGCTTTTTTTGAGTTTAATAAAAACCCTCGCCAAATTTACTTGTGCTGAAATTTAAAAGGTTTTGCTTGCAGTTAATTCATGGTTTTTAGTATTATATTAAACACGAACTAAAATATATTAATAAAAAGGAGATAAATATATGCCAAAACAATGTGAAATATGTAATAAAACGGCTAACAGAGCAAATAGCGTGTGTTTTTCAAATAAACACTACACTTATAAACAACAACCCAATTTACATACAGTAAAAACAATGGTAAATGGAACTGTTAAAAAAATAAGCGTCTGCGCATCCTGCATTAAAGCAAATAAAGTTAAAAAAGCTGTTTAAAGTTCTTATTATACTGCTCCCAAAATGAATTTGGGTTATTGTTGCGCGGCGGCTTCGCCGCCACGCAACAATAACAATTTAACAAAAATCCGAAATTTATTTTTATTTGAGTATAAATCGGGAATTTCATGGAATTTAAAATGGCTGGTTTGATTTTAAAAAATATAAATAAAACTTATGATCAAAAATTGCAGGTTATAAAGAATCTTAACCTGGATGTTTATGACGGAGAATTTCTTGTTCTTGTCGGACCTTCAGGGTGCGGCAAATCAACTGTTCTCAGAATGATTGCGGGCTTGGAAGACATTACCGGCGGTGAAATATTTATTGACGATAAAAAAATCAATAATGTTCACCCCAAAGATCGTGATATTGCAATGGTTTTTCAAAACTACGCTCTTTATCCTCACATGACCGTTTATGAAAATATGGCTTTTGGGCTTAAAATGCGCAAATTTAAAAAAGATTTCATTGACGCAAGAGTAAAAAAAGCTGCGGAAACCCTTGATCTTACAGAATTGCTCGCCAGAAAGCCAAAACAGCTATCCGGCGGACAAAGACAGAGGGTTGCGCTTGGAAGAGCTATTGTAAGAGAGCCTAAAGTCTTTCTTATGGACGAACCTTTATCTAATCTTGACGCTAAATTGCGCGCGCAAACCAGATTTGAAATAAAAAAACTTCATAAAAGCCTGAAAACGACTTTTATATATGTAACTCATGACCAGGTTGAAGCTATGACAATGGGAGATAGAATCGTTATCCTTGATAAAGGCGTTATTCAGCAAATAGGAACGCCTGAAGAGGTTTATTTTTCTCCTGAAAATGTTTTTGTGGGAGGTTTTATCGGCTCTCCGGCAATGAATTTCCTTGAAGCAGAAATTACAGAAGACAAAAAAATAAAAATTGGCTCTATATTTCTTGAACCGGAAGAAAAAAACGCTAAATTAATTGAACAAAACAGCCTTGCCGGAAAAAAAGCAATTTTAGGAATCCGACCGGAACATTTTTTAATTAATCAAAATAATGTAAATGCTTTTAAAATAATACCTGATTTTATTGAAACGCTTGGAAGCGAAAAACTTATTCATTTTACCGTAAACGATAAAAAAGTTATCGCTAAAACATCTGTTGAAACTGAAATTATGCCGGACAACACAACTGTTTCCGCAGACGCGTCAAAAATCCTTCTTTTTGATATAAACGGCAAAAAAAGGTTTATTCTTTCACCTTCCCAAAATTAAGGAAAAAATTAAAAATTTTTATACCAATCAACTTGAATTGCTAAATAAATAATTTTATATTTGGCGTAGCGGCTGGCTTCGCCAGCCGCTACGCCGTTTTAAGGGCATGCGGCTCGCAGGCAAAGCCTGCGAGCCGCATAAAAAATTAAAAT
>JAKLDH010000159.1 GCA_022703625.1 Cyanobacteriota bacterium
TGGTCATTATTTAGGCAAACTTCATATTTTAATACGCTTTTTTTCATGTCCTTACCTCACGTCTTTTTCTTCAAGACGTTAAAAACGTAATTTTGTTCTATGCAATCATTCGGTCAGAGCACTAGTGCTCTGACCGATTAATTATGAAGGTTCGTCATTCTGAGGGCTTTAGCCCGAAGAATCTTGTTGTATATAAGCCATGAGATGTTTCGCTGCGCTCAACATGACGAAACATTATTATTTGTCGGATAGGCTCTAAGTAACTCGAATTGCTAATTAGTCGAAACGCTGAAATAGATTGAAATTTTATTTTAATTTTTTATGCGGCTCGCAGGCTTTGCCTGCGAGCCGCATGCTCTTAAAACGGCGTAGCGGCTGGCTTCGCCAGCCGCTACGCCAAATATAAAATTATTTATTTAGCAATTCAAGTTAAGTAGGTATTGTGTTTTCAGAAAATAATCCTTAATTGATAAAACGCAGAAATTTATAGCCCGCGCCGCCCGCAGGGCGGCGCGGGCTATAGGTATCAGCTTTTTAAGCAATTAACGAAAACTTATTTGGATTGGTATAGTATTAAATCTCCCTCCCCCTGCCCCCTCCCTCTGGGAGGGGGAGAATAAGCGATAAGGTTTTTGCCGGTTACGCCGGCAAAAACCTTATCAAAAAATAATGCTCTTTTGATTGTAACTTGATATTACAATCAAATCTTCTTGTTTATATCCGCTTCTTCTTTTAAATAAAGCATTGCAAGAAATTCTACGGGGCTTATTATTGCTTTTTTTGAGTTTAATCCGATTAATCCTTGAGAAAGTCCGATTTTACAAGCGGAACAGCTTGTGGAAACATAATCAGCATTTGTATTTATGATGTTTTTTGCTTTTTTTAGAGAAACGCCTTTTGAAATTTCGGGTTTAACAATACAGAAAGTACCTGCCGCCCCACAGCATTTATCAGCTTCTTCAAGCTCTTTGTAAATTAAGCCGGGAATTTTTTTGAGTATGTTTCGGGGTTCTTTTGTTACATGCTGAAATCTCGCAAGATGACAAGGGTCATGATAAGTTACAGTTTCTTCAATTCTCACGTTTTCAGGGATATAAAGCTCGATTTGATCAAGAAATTTGTTTATATTAACAGCTTTTTTTGCAATAATTTCAGCTTTTTCCTTAAGTTCTCCTTCAGTGATTTCCGCATAAAAATCCCATGCGCAACCGCATGATGCGCAGTCTGTAATAAGAAAATCAATGTCATCAGGAATTAATTTGATATTACATTCGGCAAGCGCTTTGAATGTTTTAAAATCACCTGCGCTTCTGGATGAAATCCCGCAGCAGGAAAAATTTTTCGGGATTTTAACTTCAATCCCGTTTTTCTCTAAAACCATTATTACTGCATTTTTAGCGGAAGGATTTATATAATTTCCAATACAGCCCGGGAAATATACAACTTTAAGAGCAGATTTTTGTTTTGACGGCGTAAATTTTTTATATTTCACATTTTGTTTTAGCTGAAAATTAAAAATTGAAATAAAACCGCCTAATTTTCCTGTTATTCTTGAAAAAACTTCAGTAATGTTTATTAAACCCGTTGTTTTATATAAATTCAGAGCAAATTTAAGCAGTTTGAGCCTTGTATTTGACTTAAAACACCAGATAATAAATTTTTTGATAAAACTAATTTTGTTTAATTTAAAATTTTCAGCTCTAGCGGCTATAATAATTTCTTCCGCAGAAATTCCCGCCGGACAAAAATCAAAACATGCCTTGCATCCCAGGCACATATCCAGATATCCGGATATTTTGGGTGTAAATTTAATTTTTCCGTTTAAAATTCCGTTTAAAAGCGTAAATTTTCCTCGCGCAACAGCAGTTTCAAGTCCTGTTTCCTGATAAACAGGACATACAGCCTGACATAATCCGCATTTTGCGCATTTATATATATCTTCTGAATAATCCGATAATTTTTTCATATTTTTTATAAAAGCTGTTTAATTTAAGTATATTTTAGAACAAATATACCAATCATTTAAAGAAATCGGTAAATAAAAAAGACGGTTTTTGTAAAGTCTTATTTTTAGTAAATTACCAATTTCTTTTTCAGATCAGTATATAACTCGAATTGCTAATTAGTCGAAACGCTGAAATAGATTGAAATTTTATTTTAATTTTTTATGCGGCTCGCAGGCAAAGCCTGCGAGCCGCATGCCCTTAAAACGGCGTAGCGGCTGGCTTCGCC
>JAKLDH010000016.1 GCA_022703625.1 Cyanobacteriota bacterium
AAACAGAATGGGGTTTATTGAGCATTGCGCACAATATGAAAAAACTGGCTGTTGCATAGAGCCAGTTTTATTTATTTTTTTTATACAAAGAGGTTGCTAAAATTTACTTTTTAGACAGCCCCATAAATAGTTTAAAATTCGGAATTATTTTTGAAATTTAGTATAACGAAAACTTCTTTGGAGTGCTATAAAAATAGTTAAAAAAATTCTAAAAAGTTTGTATTTATTATAAAATTTATATGTAAGAAATAGATTAAAAAGATTTTGAACAATGAAAACAGTCATTTTAGCTGGTGGGTTGGGTACAAGAATAAGTGAAGAATCACATCTTAAGCCAAAACCTATGATTGAAATAGGCGGAAAACCTATTTTATGGCATATAATGAAGATTTATTCTGCCCACGGCATTAATGAGTTTATAATTTGCACAGGTTATAAGGGCTATATTATCAAGGAATATTTTGCAAATTATTTTCTCCATCAATCCGACGTGACTTTTGATATGCGCAAAAATGATATGAAAATTCATAATAATACCTGTGAACCATGGGTCGTAACTATTATAGACACGGGAGAAGATTCAAACACAGGCGGAAGAATACAAAGAGTTCGGGAATACGTTAATAATGAAACGTTTTGTCTTACTTATGGAGACGGAGTAGCTGATATAAATCTCCAAGAACTTATTAAATTCCATAAAAAACAAAACAGCATTGCAACCCTGACTTCTGTCCAGCCTCCCGGCAGATATGGAGCTATTGAGCTTGAAAATGATTATGTACAGCGATTTCAAGAAAAACCAAAAGGCGACGGAGCGTGGATAAATGGCGGTTTTTTTGTTTTAGAGCCTGAAATTTTTAATTTTATAGAAAACGATTCCACTTCCTGGGAAGGCGAAAGTCTGGTTAAAATTGCTGATAAAGGAAAACTTACAGCTTATAAACATAGAGGCTTCTGGCTGCCCATGGACACATTAAGGGATAAAAACAGGCTGGAAGAATTATGGGAATCAGGCAAAGCCCCATGGAAGGTCTGGTAAAATGAACGAGTTCTGGAAAGGGAAAAGAGTATTCATAACAGGGCATACAGGTTTTAAAGGCAGCTGGTTGGCTTTGTGGTTAATTAATCAATGCGCGCAAGTTGCAGGATATTCGCTTGAAGCTCCCTTTAAGCCAAATTTATTTGAGTTAGCAAATATTGAAACAGCTATAACTCATATTCACGGTGATGTTAGAGATATTGATGCTCTTAAAAAAGCCGTAAACAGCTTTAAGCCCGATATTGTTTTTCACATGGCAGCTCAATCACTTGTCAGAATTTCTTATGAAACACCTGTTGAAACCTTTGCCACAAACGTTATGGGAACTATTAACGCGTTAGACGCGATAAGAAGTTCGGACTCTGTAAAGGTTTGCGTTAATATAACAAGCGATAAATGTTATGAGAATCCTGAATCAGGCAGAGCATTCATAGAAACCGATCCTATGGGCGGATATGACCCGTATTCTTGCAGCAAAGGGTGCTCGGAGCTTGTTACAGCAGCATACAGAAGGTCGTTTTTGCAGGATAGGGGAATTGCAACCGCAAGGGCAGGAAATGTTATTGGTGGCGGCGATTGGTCTGGCGACAGGCTAATTCCTGATATAGTCAGGGCTATACTTAATAATAAGGAAATAATAATTAGAAATCCCCATTCCATAAGACCATGGCAACATGTTTTAGAACCCTTAAGAGGATATTTAATGTTGGCTGAAGCGTTGTGGAACGATAACAAAACTTTTTCGCAAGGATGGAATTTTGGTCCGGATGACCAGGATTGTGTACAGGTTATCGAGGTGGTTAAATTAATTCAAGCGAATTGGATTGAAGGATTTGATTTTACAATAACAGATGAAAAAGCCTTTCATGAGGCTAATTTATTAAAACTGGATTGTTCTCTCGCAAAATCACAGTTGGGCTGGATGCCGATTTTTTCAATTAATGACGCAGTTCAATATACTGTTGAATGGTTTAAAGCCTATAAAAATAACCAGAATATGCTTGAGTTTTCGCTTAACCAGATTGACGCTTACGAGAAAAAAACTAAAGGAATAATTCAGGTATGAAATTTATCAAAACAACCCTTAAAGATGCTTATGTTATTGAAATTGAACCTATTTGCGATCAGCGAGGTTTTTTTGCAAGGTCTTTTTGTAAAAAAGAGTTTATTAAAAGAAATTTAAATCCTGACATTTGCCAGTGTAATATATCTTATAGCCAAAAAGCAGGAACTTTAAGAGGAATGCATTTTCAAAAACCTCCTTATGAAGAAACCAAATTAGTATCCTGTATAAAAGGGGCGATATATGACGTTATTATAGATTTAAGAAAAGATTCGGAAACTTATTGCCAGTGGTTTGCGCAGGAACTAACACAGGAAAATCATAAAATGATGTACGTTCCGAAGGGATTTGCTCATGGATTTCAGGCGCTCAAAGATGATACAATAATTTCTTATAAAGTGGGAGAATTTTATAACCCTGAATATGAAGCTGGCGTTAGATGGGATGATTCTGCATTTAGTATAATCTGGCCTGAGTGCGAAAATAGGACAATTTCAGAAAAGGACTCGATATATTCAAATTATGAAAGATAAAATGAAAATATACTTGAAAGATAATCTATGTACTATTTATAAGCTTACTTTTAACAGGATACAGCAATTTTTTGTTCAAAATGGACACGAAATAGTTAATTCGCCGAATGAGTGTGATGTGATTGTAATTGGAACATGCGCTGCTTTCGAGGCTGATGAGGATCGTTCCGTTAATTTATTAAAAAGTGTCCAGGGAATAAACGCACCTGTATATGTATATGGGTGTCTTACGCAGGTAAGTCCCCATAAAATTCCTTATAAAAATACATTTGCTTCCTGGAGAGCTAAAGCGCTGGTAGAAAAAATAGTAACTGATCCTAAAGTCGGTTGGGATGATATTACTTTGCCTTCAGAATTTAGAGTTAAGGAAGATTACAGGATATACAATCCAAAGAAAAGATTTGTAGGAATACTGACAGGTTGCGCATTTAATTGTACTTATTGTCCGCATAAAATTGGGGCAGGAAGTATCGAAAGCAGACCTGAAAAAGAAATTGTTGAGCAAATTAACAGTATATCAAAAGAAAATCCTGAGATAATTATCTTGACAGGCATTGATACCGCATCATACGGAAAAGATATCGGATCTTCTTTTTCAAATCTTTTGTCTAAAGTTCTGGAAAATACAACCAGTATAAAATTTTGTATAGCTCAATTTAATCCTGAAGGCTTAAAAGATAATTATAATGAATTAATTAGATATTTTCAGGATCTTAGAATTATTGATATTCAAATTCCAATACAAACTACAAGCCCACGACTTTTGAAATTAATGAACAGAAATTATTTATTATCTGATGTTGAAAAAGCTATTAATCTTATTAAAGAAAAAAATCCGAAAGTTTTAATGCGCACTGATTTAATGGTTGGGTTTCCTACAGAAACAATGGCAGAGCTAGATGCGTCAATTGAATTTGTTGTGAATAATTTTGATGAAGTGGCTGTATATGGGTATGAATACAAAAAAAATACAATGATTTCTTCATTCCCAATTGATTTTTATGATGAAAATGAAATTAAAAAAAGAGTTGAATACGCATACAATAAACTGAAACAATCTTCCATATTAGTTCATTCTGGTGGACAGGAAGTACTTTCATTATTAGAAGTTGATAAACAAAAAGAAAAATTAAAAATAAATTAAAGATAAATATTTACAAATAGAAAGGTATAATTATGAGAACACGCGATAAAAAAAGTCAATCAGGTAATGATCTTAATCAGTTTGAAGCAATAACTGAACTTTTTGAGAATGAAAATCAGGAACTAATTGAAAAAATAGAAGCCTTTGGTAAATACGCAAGCAGGCAAAGTATCGGCAAATTTCTTACAAAATACGAAATTTTTAAACAAATTTTAAATGTAAATGGCTCAATAATTGAATGTGGAGTTCTTCATGGGGCAGGACTTTTAACGTGGGCAAAACTTAGTAGTTTGTTTGAGCCTGCTAATCACCCAAGAAAAGTTATAGGTTTTGATACGTTTGAAGGGTTTCCTTCAGTCAATATAAAAGATAAAGCAACTGGGACTTTTAATGATCTAAATAAAGGCGGACTTCAGGGCAGTTCATATGATGATGTTCAGAAGGCAGTGCGGATTTATGATATGAACAGACCTATAAGCCATATTCCTAAAGTTGAGTTGGTTAAAGGAGATTTATGCAAGACATCTGAAGAATATATTGAACAAAATCCTCATTTGGTTGTCAGCCTTTTATATTTAGATGTTGATCTTTATGAACCCACTAAAAAAGCCCTGGAGGTTTTTGTTCCACGTATGCCTAAAGGGGCAATTATTGTTTTTGACGAGTTAAACGCAAAAATATTCCCCGGAGAAACTCAGGCTGTTAATGAAGTATTAGGGCTTAAAAATCTTGAAATAAAGAGATTTTCATTTGATTCCTATGTGTCTTATGCTGTTTTAAAATAGGTAACCAAATGAAAAAAGTTATAGTAACAGGAGCATCAGGATTTATAGGCAGGCATACATTAAAACCCTTAATGGACAAGGGATTTGATGTTTATGGACTAGTCAATTCGACGGATATAAATAATTTTAGTAATTGTTCACAAATAAAAGCTAATCTACTTAATCCTGAGGAAGTTAAAGAAACTTTTAATAAAGTAAAACCTGATTATTTGTTACATTTAGCCTGGGATGTTACATCTGGAAAATATTTAAATTCTGACCAGAATTTTGAGTGGGTGCAGGCTAGCATCGAGATAATAAAACAATTTCAGCAAAATGGCGGTAAAAAGGCTGTTTTTGCGGGGACATGTTTTGAAGAGTATTTTAAGACACCATATGGTATATCAAAGAAGGCTTTAAGAGATATTATGGAATCATATTGTGATTTAAAAAACATTAACTTTTCGTGGGGTCGGATATTCTTTCTTTATGGACCGCATGAAAACCCTAAGAGGCTTATTCCATATGTAATAAATTCCCTTTTAAATAATCGTGAAGCAGAATGTACAGAAGGAAACCAAACTCGTGATTTTTTACATGTTGAAGATGTTGCGCAGGCTTTTGTTGATATTTTAGAGTCAGCTGTAAATGGAACGATAGATATTTGCTCAGGGGAACCAATAAAAATAAACCAATTAATAAATAAAATTGGTGAACAAATGGGGAAAAACGATTTAATTCGACTGGGCGCAAGAGAAACAAGCATGAATGAGCCTGATGTTATACTGGGGAATAATAATCGCCTGGTCAGGGAAGTAGGATGGAAACCTAAATACAGCATAGATAAAGGCATAGAGCAAACTATTAAATGGTGGAAAAATGAAATCAACAGCTAAAATTTGTCCAATATGCGGATCTAAAGACTTAACAATATTTTTAGAACGTAAAAATGTTCCGGTTGTTCAGAATTTTCTTTTAAAAGATTCTAATGCCGCAAAAAATATAGAAAAAGAAAATTTAAAGCTGGCAGTATGTAATAACTGCGAATTTGTCTTTAATATGGATTTTGATTTTTCCAAACTAAAATACGGGAATAATTATGATAATAACCAGACGTGTTCAGCTTATTTTAAGGAACATATGGATAAATTAGTAAATCATTTACTTTATGAAGAAAATATCCAGAATTGCAAAATAATTGAAATTGGCTCAGGTAATGGGATTTTTTTAAAAAAACTGGTGGATAATCAGAAATTAAACAATACGGGAGTAGGTTTTGACCCCAGTTATAACGGACAGACTGAAGAAATAGAAAATAAACTGATTTTTAAAACAGAATATTATTGTGATGAACATTCAGGCTTAAATGCTGATATTATAATATCTAGGCATGTAATAGAACATATTCAGAATCCGCTTGAATTTTTAAGACTACTTAGAAAAAACTTAAAGGATACAGTTGAAGCAAAAGTTTATTTTGAAACCCCTTGCGTTGAATGGATACTAAAAAATAAAGTAATATGGGATTTTTTTTATGAACATTGTTCTTATTTTAGCGAAAACTCATTAAAAACAGCTTTTGAAATGGCTGGTTTTCAAGTAGACAAGGTGGAAAAGATATTTGGAAGTCAGTATTTGTGGATTAAAGCTGTTGTTTCAACTAAAAAAGAGTCTTTTACCCCGATAAAAAAAGAGTCTAAATTTAAAGAATTAGCTGTAGAATTCTCGAAATCTGAAAAACAAATTTTAGATAAGTTTAAACAACAGCTTATAAATACAAAATCAAAAGGTAAAACCGCTGTATGGGGCGCAGGAGCCAAAGGAGTTACTTTTTTAAATTTAATTGATCCTGATGTTGAATTAGTTGATTTTTTGGTTGATATAAACCCTGATAAACAGGACAAATATATTGTTGGTTCTGGACATAAGGTTGTTTCTCCCGAGTCCATAAACAAATATGGCATTAAAACTTTAATAATTATGAACCCGAATTATAAACAAGAAATAATTAGCATAATTGATGATTTAAATTTAAAATTAGATTTAATAGAAATGGAGTTATAAAATGTTAATTAATATTGATACAGAAAAAAAGAAATTATCATATCAAATTGACGATAAAACTATAGAAATTGAATTGTATTCAAAGGAAGCTTTTGAATTAATTAGCGAACAATGGGTAAAAACAGGCTGGAGCCAAAAATATTCTTATACCTTCAGCTGGTTTGGCCGTCCTGTAATTCAGCTACCTGAAGATATGATAAGGATTCAGGAAGTAATTTACAATATAAAACCTGATGTGATTGTTGAAACCGGAATTGCGCATGGAGGTTCGCTCATATTTTATGCAAGCTTATTTAAATCAATGGGTAAAGGAAGAGTTATTGGCGTTGATATTGAAATAAGACCATATAACCGAAAAGCAATAGAAGAACACGAACTTTTTGAATATATAACTATGGTAGAGGGCAGTTCAATAGATAAAAGCACGTTTGAGCAGGTTAAATCCCTTATTAAACCTGAGGAAAAGGTTCTAGTCATACTGGATTCCTGCCATACAGGAGAACATGTTCTGAACGAACTTAATTTATATTCTGAATTAGTCAGCAAGGATTCTTATATTGTAGCAACAGACGGGGTTATGAAAAATTTATATGATGTTCCGGGTGGACATCTTGACTGGAAAACAAGTAATCCGACTCAGGCGGCTATTGATTTTGTAGAGAAAAATAATAACTTTATGATTGAGCAACCTGCTTGGAGTTTTAACGAAAGTAATTTGGATAAAAATATTACACACTGGCCGGGAGCTTATTTAAGGAGGATTAAATAATGATATTTGAAAAAATCAAAAAAGAAATGTGAGTAGAAAATATGCCAAATAAATCTTCAATTTTAATAGCCTGCATGCCAAAATCCGGAAGTACTTTTTTAGCGAATGTTATTGCAAATCTTCCTGATTGTATAAATTATGCGCTGGTCCCGTGTTATGGTACCAGAGAGCAAGAAATAGAAGAACAAAGAATTCTTGACTTTGATCTACAATATAACCCTAAGCCTAAATTTAAAATAAAAAAATTATTTAAACCAAATTATAAAATTCCAAAGCCTAAATTTTTTGTATCGCAGAATCATGTCCGACATTCGCAGTTACTTGATAATATTTGTTCAAGGCATTCAATCTTCAGGGTTGTATTATGCAGAAATTTAAAAGATATAATTTTTTCCTTAAAAGACCATATTGTTAATGAATCAACAGTTTTCCCTATGGGAAACGTGCCTAAAGAATATCTTACATGGGAAGAACATAAAAAAGAAGAATTTATAGTTGATATAATTATGCCTTGGTATTTAAATTTCTTTGCGGGCTGGAGCAGGGCTGCTGATAAACAATTTACAAAGTTTGTCTGGTATGAGGATTTAATGACTGATAAAACAGTCACTATTATGTCTATCTTGCGCGCTGCCGGACATTTAGAGATAACTGAAAATGAAATTAACCTGTCTCTTAATACAAAGCCCCAAAATCATAAATTAACCCGTTTTAATAAAGGCATTGCCGGAAGAGGCGAAAATCTTAGCGAGAACGCCTCAAATAAATTGTCGAATTTATTAGCTTATTATAATAATTTTTCTGATTTAGATAAATCTATAATTAAATACCTGATTTAATTTAAGAAAGGATAAATAATAAATGCCTCCATATAAAGGATTAGCAATAATAATACCGACAAGAAACAGAGCAGAACTTGCGAAAAACGCTATAAATTCAGTTTTAGAACAAGGGCAGGATGATGTTTATGTAATATTTTCCGATAATTCAACGGAAGAATTAGAAGTTGAGGAATTAAAGAGTTTTTGTGATAAATTAAACCATCCGAATTTAACTTATATAAGATCGCCTGAATCAATGTCAATGACTAATCACTGGGACTGGGCGATTAAATATATTTTAGATAATGATAAGTTTAATAATATTACTCATTTTCTTTGGTTAGCAGATAGAAATGTATTAATTAAAAATTCTATTGTTAATTTAAAAAATATTATTGTCCAAAATCCTCTTGATTTAATCAGCTATAATTTTTTAACTTTAAACGATATTAAAAAACCAGTAACAATAAGTCGAATAAAAAAGTTTGAAAACACTGTAAAAAAGATTTACAGCGAAGATTTTTTATATGAAATTTACACAAATGTAAAATATCCGACAGCAATAATGCCATTAAATCTGATTTCAGCAGCGCCAAGATATATGCTGGACAGACTAAGGCAAAAGCATAATAATATTTTTGCATCAACCAGTCCAGATGCTTGTTTTGCTTATAGAATACTTGCGGAATATGATTATTATCTGGAATATGATAAAGCTATTAATATAAGTTATGCTTTATCAAAAAGCAATAATTATTCATATATGACCGGAGAAAAAAATGATACATCAAAAGATTTCGCATCTTTTTATAAAAAAGATGTTCTTTTTCCTGATGCGATGATTCCTGAAATTGAAATTTCTGAAAATGCTTTAATAAATGAATATTGTTATGTTGCTAAAGAAACAAATAGTTCTAAATTTAAAAAAATAAATTTAAATAAATATTTTGAATTTTTAGCAAATAATATTAATTTAATGAATAATGATAAATTAAAAAAATATTATTTTTCGATTCTGAAAAAATATGGATATAAACCTAAAAATAAATTTGTACAATTAAAAGAAAATTTATTAAATTTATATTTATCTTTTAGAAAAATTTTTCATTTAAGAAAGAATTTTTTAAAAATGAAAAATTTTTTAAGTGGAATTTCTGATAATAAAAAGATAAAGTTTTATAGTGTACAAGAAGCGATAGAATATATTAACAATAATTTATGAATGAAAATATGCGCAAAAAATCAAAAATAGCTTTTATCAAATATCTGGGACTTATAACAGCCGGCACAGAAAAGTTTTTGCAGACAATTGCTGCGGGGCTGCCAAAAAACGAGTTTGAGGTTGATTTTTACTGGGCGCACCCAGAAGAAATACCGCCAGACGAAGGCAGGATTAAATATCTTCAGGGAAATGGCGTTAATTTAATAGAATTTAAAACCTCAAAGCCTCGAGTTCACAGAGGCAAGATATGGCTTGATGAAACAAACTTTTTCGATGTATTTAAAGGCGCTGACTTAATCCAGACAGGACGCTGCGGGCATTTTGAAGAACCTTTTTGCTCTATTAAAAATATTCCTATAGTTGATTCCTATCATTACGTTGTAGGCGTTGACAACCAGTATAATACTTCCCGTGTTATGCATATTTCCGAGTTTTCAAAAAGAAAATGGATTGAAATGGGCGGGGATGAGTCAAGAATAGTTATGGTTTCACATCCTATGATAATTCCTAAGACAGAATTTATCAATTACAGACAGGAATTAGGGCTGGAAAACAAGTTTGTATTCGGATTCCACCAGAGAAATGATGATGCGATATTTTCAGATATTCCTCTAAAGGCTTACAAAGAAGTTGAAAACGACAACAATGCTTTTGTTTTACTTGGAGGCGGAGAAGCTTATAAGAAGCAGGCGAGCGAACTTGGGTTGAAAAATATTTATTTCCTGCCTCATACAGGGGATGTTAATAAAATACACAGCTTCCTGCAAATAATAGACGTATATGCGCACGGCAGGAAGGATGGAGAACTTAACTCTACAGCCATCGCCGAAGCCATGTATTACGGCAAGCCTATCGTTTCTCATTATTCTGATTCTTTTAACGGGCATGTGGAATGTATTGGCAATGCCGGATGGGTTGAGCAAGATTATTTGCAATATGCCTTTAAACTTCATGAGCTTGAGATTGATCCAGGTCTATATCAAGCAATACAGCCTCTCATTAAAAAACAGTTTAATGAAATGTATGACTACAAAAATCAGATGCAGAACATAATTAAAATATACAGAGATGTGATAAAAAACCCTTACCCGAACAAGTTAAAACGGCTATACTTGGATATAAAACAACAATTTCCCCTAAGACGGCACAGAAGATGGAATTAAAAAAACTTAATTAAATTTCTTGAAAATTTCCTGATAAAGTTCAATATACTTATTAATCATCCTATCCAGCGTGAATTTTTCCAGAACGACCTGTCTGGATTTGATGCTGGCGTTTTTTCTCAGGTTATCGTTATCTAAAAAGGTTTTTATGCCATTGAGAAAATCTTCAATATTCTTGTTTTCAGCAAGGTATCCTGTTTCCATATGATCTACAAGCTCCGGAATCGCAGTGTTCCTAAAAGCGATTACAGGGGTTTCACACGACATGGATTCTGCTATTACAAGCCCAAAGACCTCTGCTTGCGAAGGGTAAATAAATAAATCAGCGGCAGAATAATACAGGGCAAGCTCTTTTTCATCCTGAATATATGCAACGTCAATCCAGTTACCTTTATTTTTAGCTTCTTCCGCTCCGAGATTAACGAATAAGTAGTCTTTGTTGTTATTAAGCCGCTTATAGGTTTCTAAAATATACTTCCCGCCTTTTTGAGGGTTTTTAATGCAACCGCTTGCGCTAAACAAAAGTATTTTTTTATTCAGAGGAAGATTCAGCATTTTTCTGGCATATAGCTTTGCTGTTGACGTGAAAACCTTTTCGTCAATGCCGTTATAAATAACTTTAATCTCTTTATCGCCTAAAATACTCTTTTTAACCCTGTTGGCAAGCCAATGCGAAGTGCAGGCAACTGTAAAATCAGAAAAATCATAGATTTTCTTTTTTGTTTGCAATAAAAAATCAGTCGTATCTTTTTTGATTTTTGGATAATAGTCAAGATCAGGACAATTTCCGCAGCCTGTCTGCCATTTATTGCAGTCAAAAGCGTAAGAACAATGTCCTGTATAAGCCTGTTCATCATGAAGCGTCCATATCACCGGTTTTAAAGAAGTTAAATACGGCAGAACAAAAGGCGAAAAATAAGCTCCATGAAGATTATGCAAATGAATTAAATTTGCTTTTTTAAAAATTTCAAGATTTGGAATATTAAAACTTTCAAGATTGTAAAAATCAAGCATACCTTGCTTTTTGGAATATCTGTGAAGCATTTTATGCAGTCTGATATTGGAAACTTTTAATGCCTCAATATTGTCGGCAGGTTTTCCATAATTAGCGCCTGCTAAAACAGCAGAATTATAACCTTTGTTGTTCAAATTTCGGCATAAAAAATCATAAGCAACCTTTGCGGCTCCACCTTTGCCTACAGCTGTATTTATATGCAATATATTTTCCAAATTTTGTTTTTCAGGTTTTATTTTTGGATATTTTTTCAAATACTGAAACACAAAATCATCATAAATTTTTTTCGCAATTTCTTTTGCTTTAAAATTGCGTTCGATAAAATTTGGGAAAATATGCTCCTGCGGATTTTGTATCATTTAAATTTCTTTAATGTCCTTGATATTTCACGTTTTATTATAAAGGGAACGGTTTTTTTATGAATGTCGTACCTGACTTTTAGGATTTCGTTAACTGCCTGTTTTTGAGGAATTATGAATTCGGGGTGAATGATCTCGTTTATTTCATGAACCTGTCTGTTAGCGCAGCTGGCATTTTCTGATGTATGAGCGGCTTCAGCATGTCCAAAGCCAATGTTTGACACCATATTTTTATTGGGAACAATGCTTAATCCGTTGTTTACAAATAAATTATACGTCCATTGATAATCCCATGTGTTGATTTCACCGTTTTTAACCCGCATAAGTATTTTGTTCCAATACTTTTGAGCTTCTTTTTGCTCAAAAATATTTTGAATTATATTATTTTCGATAAAATAATCAAAATTTTGAAATTCAGCGTCATATAAAGCCCATGCCCGCCGCCAGCTTGCCCAGCCCCATATATGAGGGATTTTCGAGAAATAATAGCTTGCGTCGCCAAATTCCATATCAAGCGGATTTTCGCCGGAAATATGCATTATCCGGTTATCATGCCGATATTTTTCAAGATTTTCTTCACAAAACCTGAAAAAACTATTCGACGGCAAACAGTCATCTTCAAGGATAATTCCTTCTTCCACATTATCAAAAAACCAGTTTATACCTTCGGAAACCGCCTTTTTGCAGCCGAGATTTTCTTCTCTGAAAAGCGTTTTGACTTCACAGTCCCAGTCAATATTGTTAATAACAGCTCTAGTCTGCGCGCAAAGCTCAGCTTCACCCTGTTTATGGGCTCTTGCGCCGTCTGCCGCAACGTAGAGGCGTTGAGGTTTTTGTTTTTTTATTTCCTCAAAAACCCTTTTCGTTTCTTCAGGACGGTTAAATATTAAAAATAAAATCGGAGTTTTTAGCATTAGATTGAATTACCTCTTTACACAATGCCTGCAATCCTTTGTTGAATTCTATTTCAGGCTCCCAGCCAAGTTTATTTCCGGCTTTGGTTATATCAAGTATATTCCAGTCTATCAGGTTTCTGGAATTTTCATCATTAATATACTCTTTTTTAAACTTAAGATTAGTATATTCTTCAAGTAAATCGGTTATTTCCTCGACAGAATGCCCCTTTCCTGAACCTATATTTAAAATTTCATATTTTTTCTTATGATTAACCGCTTTTTCTATTGCTCTGCACATATCATCAAGATGTATATAATCCCTGATATTCTGAGGATTACCGTATATTTTCAAAATTTCTCCCTTAATTAAGGTATTTAAGGCAACGCCTATTAGCCCCTGTTTTCTGCTGGAAGGAAGCAAAACCCCGTAAGGATTGGAAAGCCTTAATATTGTAGCTGATATATGCGATAAATTGCTCCATAACTGCAAATAATATTCCACAGCTAATTTTTGAATCGCATAAGAAGACGCAGGAGCGCATAAATCAGTTTCTTTTAGCGGAATATAATTGTTTAAATGCCCGTAAACCGTTCCGCCGCTGCTAATGTAGACAACGTGAACTTTTTTGCCGTATTTTTTTATGCCCTCAAGCAGGGTTAAGTTCGGAATTAAATTAAGATTAGAGTCGCTTAAGATGTTGTTGTTTGAAATTAACGGGGAGTTGTTGTGGGCAAGATGAATGAGGACATCAATATTTTTAATCAGTGTTACGCAGTCATATTCTGAATTTAAGTCGCCTATTATCCAGTTTAAGTTCTCGTGAGTTTCTTCAACCGGGTTTCTTGTCAAACCCCAAATTTTATATGACGTATTGTTCAGAAGGTATTTAATTAAATATGCCCCCAAAAAACCTGTTCCGCCGGTAATGCCAATATTCATAAAGATACCTCTATCAATTCGCTGTTTGCGTAAAAAATCATAAAACTTAATGGGGTTTGGCGTAGGGGCTTCGCCCCTACGCCAAAATTTCTCCCCCCTTTGAAGGGGGGTAGGGGGGTAGATATAAAAAATAAAATTCCTTTGTTTTTAGAGATGTCCATAAACTTATTTTTTCCTTATTTGTTTCTTTAAAAACCTGTATAAAAAACCGAATTTATTTTTAAAATTTAAATACTTATATTTATTTTGATTTATAAACAATTCTATAATACAGCATTCGGGACTATTTTTAAAAGCAACATACCATTTATGTTTAAATAAATTAATAAGCGTTTTGGTATCGTAAATCTGTTTTTCCTTATTTGCAAAAATAATTTTATCAAACCAATTACTAGAATTTATTATAAATTCTTTTGTATCAGTTATTTGATACTTTTCGGTCAATAAAAGCCAATGTATATCAAGTTCTTTATCGGAAAAATTGACACCAAGGTTTTTCAGTTGCGTTTTCCAGATTATTTTATTTGCTTCATCCAGAGCAGAGGTTGATTTTGTCATTTGAGAAGGGCTTGTTCTGTAATTCAAAAGAACTTCCTGAATATTTGCAAATTTAAGATATTTTGAAGCTCTTGTCCATAATTCATAATCCTCGGCGGTTTTTAAATCAGGATTATATCTGAGATTATGTTGATCAAAACGCTCTTTTTTAATAATAACGGAAGGATGAGCAAAAGGAGAGCTTGTAAACATATTGCTGACGATCTGTTTATGCGATTGCGCATATTTTGCGACGAAATTCATTTCTCCGAAAAATTTTATCCAGCTTCCGCATATATCGATTTCAGGGTTTTTATTCATAAATTCAATCTGTTTTTGAAGTCTTTGAGGCAGGCTTATATCATCCTGATCCATCCTTGCTATATATTCACCTTTTGCGATATCTAGTCCCTTGTTAAGACTTGCGGCTAAGCCGATATTTTTTTCATTGTTCAGGAAATTAATGCGATTATCGCTGTAAGACTTAATAATTTCCGCGCTGTTATCGGTTGAAGCGTCATTTATTATTAAGAATTCGAAATCTTTAAAAGATTGAGCAAGAATACTGTCAATCGCTTCTTTTAAATACTTTGCGCCATTATAAACCGGCATTAATACTGATATTTTAGGGTTCATAACTTTATCCAGCCATCCGGCTGTAAATCTTTAGGGTCTTTTTGAGGGTCATTAAACCATTTTTGCGGAGCTATAACAATTTTATCCGGATTATTGTTAAGCCATGCCCCCCACCAGCTAAAAGAACTGTTCGCTGTTATGTTGTGTTTACATAAAGACATAAGCCGCAAATCTTCATATCCGTTGTCAGCGCTGTTAAAGTCAACTATTGAACATGCGGAATCGCCTGCATAGTTTGCCTTTGCCCATTCTGGATCGTCGGAAAATATATAAAAATGAGGATTTGAAACTCGTTCTTTAATCAAATTAATGGCGTTTTTATAATATTCATCAAGGTCAACATAATGCGCCGCTTTTGTTTTGGCGTCCTTAACATAATCTCCCCTGCGGATATGCAGGCTTATAGAATTGCTATCGTTTATTTGTTCGGCAAATTCCTTGTTTTTACCGCACAATTCATTTTTTATACCGAAATCTTTTTTTATAACTTGTGATATCTCTTTAAAATACTTTTCCGTTTGCCAATAACCTTCTAAATAAACATTATCCGGCAAGGTTAAAATTTCAGGGTCAAAAGGGAATTGCTTTTCCAAAATATAACTTTTTGAAGGTTTAGTATTTTTTTTGCCTTTAATTTTGTAAATTGCTTTTGAAATGAAATTTAATTTTTTATATTTTATAGCTTCAATTTCTTCCAAAGATGCGACATTTTCCTCAAGGTTAAGAACATTTAACCTGTATTTATGCAGTTTATATTCTTCAAATCCTGTAAGATCAAGTTTAACCTGTGTATTATGCTTTGTTGCCAGATGTTTTCCAAGAGCATACTGAAACATCTGATTTCCAATTCCTCCCAAAATATTTACAATAATCATTTTAAACCTCTGCTAATTTTACTGCATTTACAGATTCATCCAAAACCTTTTTAAGGTAATCAATATTTTCTTTAATGTCAAACTGGTGATTGCCGACAAAAAAGCCGTTTTTATCAATATATTCAGCGTTTTTCATCTCGCCTGACAATTCATAATTAAACCATTTTAAAACTTCATTTTTTGTAAAATTCCCCGCCACTATAGGACGACTATCAATGCCTTTTTCTATAAGGCTATTTACGATTTTTTTCCTGTCAAGCCCTGTCCCTTCTTTTATTACAAGAGAAAAACCAAACCAACTGCTTAATCCGGTTTCTTCCTGAATAATAAAATATGGGCTATCCTTAAATATTTCACAAAAATATGCCGCATTTTCTCTTCTGGTTTTTACAAAACCAGGCAGCTTCTTTAACTGCTCTGTGCCGATTGCTCCCATCATTTCGACAGGTCTTACGTTATAACCGGGCAGCACAAACCGAAAATATTCCTCAAATTTATCATCGCTTTTTGTGGAACAAACTTTATTTTCTTTCGGCAAATTCCTTGTCCAGCCGTGGGCTCTAAGTGAAAGCATTATATGATAAAGCTCCTCGTCATCAGTAACTATCATTCCACCTTCCATTGTTGAAATATGGTGGCTAAAAAAACTGCTAAATGTTCCAATTATTCCAAACGCGCCTGTTTGTTTTCCGTTAAACAAAGCTCCCATTGATTCGCAGTTATCTTCCAGCAGAATTATATCTCTTGCTCCGATAATTTTATTTATTTGATCAAAATTATTAGGATTACCAAGCAAATTTACCGCCATAATGATTTTTGTATTTTCGTTTACAGCTTTTGAGAGAGCATCCATATCATAATTTAAGGTTTTAAGGTCAATATCAACAAACTTTAACTTTAAACCGTACTGATAAAGCGGGTAATAAGTTGTGGGCCAGGAAACCGCAGGAACAATCACTTCATCCCCAACTTTAAGCCTGTTATTTTTTCTGTAAAACAATGCGGCAACTGCTAATAAGTTGGCTGACGAACCGGAATTGACCATTACACAATATTTACTGCCTGTATATGCCGCAAATTCGCTTTCAAAGGCTCGCACCTTATCCCACATAGTGGTTATACCGTCTTCAAGAACCTTTTGAATTGCTTTTATTTCGGCGTCATCCCAGCTGCTTACCGCCAAAGGATATTTATACATAGGCTTGCTCCTGTTCTCTATAGAATTCATAGGTTTTTTTAATGCCTTCTTCTAATGTGTTTTGGGCTTTCCATCCCCAGATTTTTTGTTTTTCCACATTAAGAAGTTTTTGTTTCATTCCGACTGGCTTGGTTAAATCGCGCGTAAATGAACCTTTATAACCTATAACTTTTGCAATTATCTCATAATATTCATTAATGCTAAAGTCATCGCCAATGCCAACATTCATAACTGTCGGCAGGGATTCAAAGTCCTTAATTGCCGTACAAATGCAGTCTGCAAGGTCGCCTGCGTACATAAATTCCCGTCTTGCAGTTCCATCTCCCCATGTTTCAATTTTATCAAGGTTATTACGTTTTGCTTCATGAATTTTTCTTATTACACCAGGAATCATGTGGGAATTTTCCGGCGAAAACTTGTCCCATTTTCCGTATAAGTTACATGGAATCATTGTTTTGTAATAAAAACCGTTATTTTCCTGTGTAATATATTCACACATCTTCATGATAGTAATTTTAGCCAGCGCGTAACCCTCGTTGGTCGGCTCTAGTTCACCTTTAAGAATAAGGTCTTCTGTTAAAGGACTTTGGGCATTTCTTGGATAAGCGCATGAACTGCTTAAATTCAGGAATTTTTTAACGTCTGCATTTTTTGCCGCAGTTACTAAATTTGTTCCCATAACCAGGTTTTCCATAAGAAATCCATAAGGGTCTTTCATATTTGCCTGTATTCCACCGACTTTTCCGGCGCAGTGAATTATTACATCAGGCTTTTGCGTTTTTATATATTCAAAAACTTTTGTGTAATCCAGCAAATTCAGCTCTGAGCTTGAAGGGGTCAATAATTCAAATTTTTCTGCGGCAAGTTTTTCTAATATATTTCGCCCCACAAGACCGGTTGATCCGCTAATAAATATCCGCATTATTTTATTAATTCCTTTTTTCTGCATATATAAACAAACCATGATTTAAAAGTTCATATGATTTAGTATCTTTTTCTGTCAAATTTTGTAATATCTTTAAAACATTTTTTATTTGTTTGCTTTCTTTTTTATTAAGTTTATATGAACAATATTCTTCTGCGACGCTTCTTGTTCTTTTTAACTCCTGAGCAATATATTCAAAAAAATTGCCATTATAACTAATTTCAATAATATCAAAATCATTTTCTGATAAATGGTGTTCAAAAAAATATTTATTAAATCCCGTACAAAAATGATATGGAGCAAAATGAGTTAAGCTACAAAACGGCGCTGTTATAATAAGCTTCCCGCCTTTTTTTATAAGTCTTGAAAATTCCTGCACAGCTTTTATAGGGTTAGGTAAATGTTCAAAAACATCTGTGCACATTATAGCGTCAAATGAATTGTTTTCTCTTGGAATATTAGTTATATCAGAGATAATATCAAGCTTTGAGTTGTCCCAAGTACCGATTTGCAGACCAACTCCATCTCCTTTTCCGTCATATTGGGCAAAATCTTGGGAGATATAATTTAAATGTCCACAATATTTTTTATATTTTAATTCACCGGCTCCGGCATCTAAAAGTTTATAACCATTTGGGAGTTCCTTAATTTTATTTATTACCCATTGTTCTCTAGGCTGATCATTATATAAGCCAACCGTAAGTTTTTTCTTGAATTTTTTTACAATATTATTTATAAATTTCATTTCAATCTCCAGTTTTCCCATACAAATTCATACTGATAAGTTAATTCATGCGTTTCTGATAATTTTTCCTGAATATTTTTCATTCTTTCTTCTGCATTTGGAACAAAACTATGAAATTGTACCTGAATATTTTTAATTTTTAATATTAAACCTGTTTTAATTAAATATTCGAGAAGATCATATTCTCCGCCTTCAATATTGATTTTCATCAGGTCAATCTGTTCAATATTAAATTCATTAAAAAATTTTAGCGTATCAACAAGTTTAACTTCCTCTGTATTTTCAGAGGATTTTATTGTTGAAGAAGCATCTTCGTCCATTGTTATTGAAATAAATTTGTCATCTTCCGCTAAACCATAGTTATGAGCAATAATTTTATTGTTATTACTGAATCTTGTTTGAATTATATCTGTAAATTTTTGCACAGGCTCAAATATATGAATAAAACAACCATATTTGCAGAATATATCAGCAGTCCAATCCCCATGATATCCTTCCATATCGAATACAACAGAATTTTCGTTTAAATCATAATCAATCCTAAGAGTTTTATCGCCGTTAATTTGAAACCAAGGCGCGCAACGTTTTTGCATTGCAAGTTTATTTTTATCTATTTTAACTTTTTTTATTCCTAATAATGATTTTAAGCCCATAATGATTTATTCTCCATTAATAATAACCGTATTGTCCTAAATTCGTTCCTAATGCTTCAGACAATTTTTTATTGCTTTCCGAAAGCGCTGCCATTAGTTGATTTTTCTGATCTTCAGTCATTTTTTGATTTGTATAATCTTTTAAATAATGAAATTTTACAAGGATTTCTCTTAATCCTTTATCATTTTTCATGAATTTTTTTCTTAGTTTATAACCGGGAAAAGTCAGCAAAAGTTGTTCATAAGCATCAAGTAAAGGTTTATAATGTCCTTTTACTTCTTTTGTTCGAGTATTTATAAGAGGCAGTTTTTCAGGATAATATGCTTCTATGCCGGTAAAATCATAAAATAGATTCAAAAAGACGTTTAAATCTTCTTTAAATAGTTCAAAAGGAACTGCTAAAACATTTTCTTTGCCAAAAGTTTCTATATAATTTTGATAAATTTTAAACCAATCCAAATTGGCGGCTGATAAATACTTGCCTTCGGCAAATTTTCCATTTTTATAGCCAACATAATCATTTATAGTAATATTTTTGCCGCTTTTAGCAACATGTTGAAAATATAAGGATTCAACCCATTCTGATTGTTTTCTAAAAACTAAAAATATCTTCACATTTTCAGGAAGAGTTTTTTTTAATATTTTAGTAAATTTATCATTATTAAAATATTTTTTCTGTCTGTGCGGAACTACAAGACCAACAAGGTCTTCATCGCTAAATATAATATTTTTTTCTTTTCTGTTATTTATAAAATTTTCTATAGATATTTTATATTCTGCCGCAATACGATTTTCAACCTGATTAGCTTCATCTACTGAATTTATCAACCCTATTAAATGACCAAAAGGAGTTTCATATAAATCAGGGTCTATATATCCGGTAAGATATACATCTTTTAGAAAAGGAAAAACACTGCTTTGTAAGGTAGATGTGCCTGTTTTTTGAAAACCTGCATGAACTATAAGATTTTTTATATTTTGTTTATTCATAATGTATTATTATATAATCAAAAGATTTTCAGGCAAAAGGATAAATAATGCAGAATAAAAAAGAAGTGGCAATAGTTTTGGGAGCGTCGGGCAATATGGCTTTTGCCGTTGCTAATGTTCTTATGCAGCTCAAAAAACACTCGCCGAATCTTGCTGATGACATAATAATTTTTCAACAGGGCATGCTTCAAAAAGATATGCAGTTAATGCAAGCCATTCTGCCATGCCGGTTTATAGAATATAAATTCAGAAAAACAATGAAAGACGAGTATTTCGGCAGGTTTACTCCGGTTGCTTTCTCAAGGTATGAATGTTTTGATATGCTCGATGAATATAAAAAGATCGTTTGGCTTGATATTGATATCATTATTCAAAAAGATATTACTGAAATGTGCGCCGATACGCCGACAGGAGCCTGCTTTTCTCAGGGATATTACCCTGTTTGGACTGTTTTTAAACGCAAATTTGACTGTGAGTTTGATTTAGACCTGAATTATTATGACTCAGGCACTTTCATCATTCAGGATACAATGCCTCGCTATAAAGAAATCGCTGACTGGCTTTATGAAAAGACGGTTAAATACGCTGAACTTCTGCATTTACCCGATCAGGCAATAATTAATATTATGTTTCAGGCGTTTGATATTCAAATAACAAAACTTGAAAGAGAAGTCTATGTTTGCCATCCAACTCATGAGAAGGCAAAAAATGCTGTTATTCTGCATTCTTACGGATGCGAAAAGTTCTGGAATTACTATGATAATTTTAAAGAATGGAATGAAAACAATAAAAAATGGCTAAAAATGGGCGGAACTCCCTATAAAGGACCTAAAGCAAGCTGGATTTTCAAAGAATTTCGCAAAATATTTCCTGATTGCCCTAATCCCTTAAGGCAGACAGGCAAGTTTTTAAAATATCTTATAAACAAAGCTAAAACAGCTTTAAACACTAGGCTAAGAAACAAAACCAATTAATTTAGCGAGTATTTTTTCTGAACTGTATTGCTCAAAGGCATTATTCCTTGCTTTTTGCCCCATCATTTGTCTTAAATTGCGATCTGATAACAATAATTTGGCTTTTTCAACAAGATTTTCAATATCTAAATAATCAACAAGAAAACCGTCTTCTTCATTATTTATTATATCTGCATTGCCTCCGCAATTAAAGCTGACAAAAGGTATTCCGGAAAAATTAGCTTCTAATATTGCCATGCCAAAGCTTTCTAAAAGTGTTGGAGTTATACCAAAATCACAAGATTTAATTATGCCAATATTTTTACTGTATTCCAAAAATCCTGGAGCATATATTTTTGCGTTTTCAGGCTTGTATTGAAGCTCATAAGCTAGCTCTTCAGTGCGGATAAATAAAATCCGATCGGCTCTCTATAATGCCCTGCAAGTCGTCTGATAATCTCGAACATATAACGAGGACCTTTTACAGGTGTATTAGCAGCAGGAAGATAGATCAACGGCGCATCAGCAGGCAAATTTAGTTCCTGTCTTATATTCACAGGCTCGGCATGCTGTATTAATTTCTCGTTAATTAAGTTTGGAATTACCTCTATAGGCTTGTTGTATCCTTCATGCGTTTCCATAAAGACCTTTTTCATATAATTGGACGGGCAAATAACACTGTCAATATTTTTCATGCCTTTATTTTCAAGATTATTAACCAATTTTGCATCTAATACTGAATGTTTATCGATTAAAGGATTATTTATAAACCTCATTGCGTTGTGGTGAGATATCATAACTATTTTACAGTTTTCATGAGGCTTGTTAATGTAGTAATTCGGCGTTCCTAAATCCGGCATAATTATGATATCCGGCATGAATTTTTTTAATTCACGGTTGATTTTCCAACAGCCTATGGCGGAATTGACCGTAAAATTCCATTGCCAGGCGTATTCATTCGACGTTGCGCAATCTTTTTTTGAAGATTTAGCAAAATAATTTTTAGTTAAAGTGTTTATAGTTCTGAAAATCAGCTTAGGAGAGCCGCAACGAACAATATTCTGTTCTTTTAGCTTGATTTTGCCGTGATCGTAAAAAGTAAATCCTTTTACTTCAAAACCGGCTTCCTGAAATTTTTTTAAAATATTATACTGGGCGGTTGCTACGCCTCCACCTGAATATGGCGGGAATGTGTTTGAGATTACAGCTATTTTTTTCATATATTCACTAATTTTTTATGTATAATTTTATTATAAAAATTATATGGTAAAAAAATGAAAGTATCTATAATTACAGCCTGTTATAATGCTGAAAAAACAATTGAAGAAACAGTAAGAAGCGTTGCGGGGCAAACCTATAAAGACATTGAATATATTATAGTGGATGGAGCGTCAAAGGATTCTACTCTGTCTATACTTGAAAAATACAAAGATAAAATTTCAAAACTAATAAGCGAGCCTGATAATGGCGTTTTTAACGCTCAAAACAAAGGTATAAAAGCGGCTACAGGAGATTTGATTTTTATTTTAAACGCTGATGATGTTTTTATAAACGAACTTGTTGTTGAGCAGTTTGTAAACTTTACTAAAAATAGGACTGAAGAGGTTATTTTAGGCGATATAATCCTGCTGGACAAATATACAGGAAAAGTTTATCACGAAAAACAGCAGTTAATTGATGATATACAGCTTTTAAAAAGTACGGTATTCCATCCCGCAACCTTTTTTAAGAGAGAAGTTTTTGAGAAATACGGGCTATATAATGAAGAAAACAGAATCACCAGCGATTATGAATGGTATGTAAACTATTTCAGAAAAAATAACGGCAATTATGCTTATCTGGATAAACCTATAAGCGTATTCTCGATGAGCGGACTCAGTTCCAATGAAGAACACGGCAAAATTCACCAGACTGAAAGAAATAAAATTCAGGAAAAATACTTTTCTCAAAAGCAAATCAAAATTTTTAAGATTTTAAACAGCCTTTTTTCAAGAAAAATAAGCAAAATTTCTTTCAGAAAAAAGCTTGCAAAATTTGGATTAAATACAATTTATTAAAAAGGATAAAAAATAATGGTTTCTTTAACAAATTATTTACCTGACAGAATAAGACAAAATATAAGACACCCTTGGTATGCAATAAAAGTGGCGGCACAAAACCTTTTTACATCATTTTCCAGACACTTTTTAGGTTCCTATAGTCAGCATGGCGAGGATATTATATTTGTTTTGCTTTTAAAAGGCTTAAAAAAGGGGTTCTATGTTGATGTCGGGGCAAACGATCCTGAAATTATAAGCAATACAAAATATTTTTATGACAGAGGCTGGAACGGCATAAATATTGAACCTCATCCGACGCTTTTTGAAAAAATATGCAGTTTAAGAGAGCGGGACACTAATATTAATGCGGGAGTCGCGCAGGAAGAAACTTCTCTTAAATTTTATCAGGTAAACGAAGTTGCGGGAACCGCAGGCTCTACTTTTGATCCTGAAGTTGCAAAAGAGCTTGAGAGAAAAGGGTATAAAATTTCTAAAGTTGTTGAGATGCCTGTAATTCCCCTTTATAAAATTCTGGATGAGAAATTAAGCGGGCAAAAAATCGATTTTATGTCTGTAGATACGGAAGGTTTTGATTTAGAAGTGCTTAAAAGCAATGACTGGAGCAAATATAGACCAAAATTTGTTCTGGTTGAAACAGTAAATAAAAATAAGGAAAATATATATTCTTTTATGGAAAAACAAGGATATAAAGCTATTTTTGAAAATACCGCAAATACTATATTTAAGGATCAACAATAGATGGGTTTATTAAGGTTAATTTTAGCGTTAAACGTTGTAATTGCGCATGCCGGCGGTCAAATATTTAAATTGACATCAGTTGGCGGGATAATAGCGGTTGAAACCTTTTTTATTATCTCAGGGTTTTACATGAGCCTGATTTTATCCGGCAAATATAAGGGGCTGGATAAATACGGGCTATTTATTTCAAACAGACTGTTAAGGCTATTTCCTGTTTATTTGGTTGTTTTAATTTTAGCGGTTACAGCTTATATGTTTAGTTATAAACTTACAGGCAGTGGGTTTGCGCTGGATTACTGGAACGATAATGCCTCAACAATAAACTTATTCAGTCTTATTTTAATTGCAATTACTTCCATTACTTTACTTGGACAGGAAATATTTTGTTTTACCGGCTTAAATCCTGAAACAGGGGCTTTATTTTTATCTACAAATTTTTTAAGCGAAGCTTTTCAGCCGTATAAATTTATGTTTATTCCACAGGCATGGACTTTAAGCCTGGAATTAATGTTTTATTTTATAGCCCCATTTTTGATAAATTTGAAAAACAGATATATTCTTTTAATGATAGCGGTTAGTTTAGCCTTAAGATTCTTTGCATACAGTTTTGGATTTAGTCATGAGCCTTGGAATTATAGATTTTTCCCGTTTGAAATAGCTTTCTTTTTGCTTGGAATAATCTGTTTCAGGCTTTATGAAAAATACAAAAATATTGAAATATCAAAAAAATCAGCTTCAATTTTATTATTGTCGGTCTTTTCGTATATAATCCTGTTCCAGTATATCCCTGTTGAATTAGGGGTTAAAAAATGGGTTCTTTATGCTGCTATGATTCCTTTAGCTCCAATTTTGTTTAAAATTTCCAAAAATAATCAATTTGACAGGTTCATAGGCGAATTATCTTATCCTGTCTATATTTGTCATGTTTTGATAATAAATTTACTCTCGCTTGCTTTTCCCGATCCTCCCAAGTATTTCCCCTTACTGGCAATGGTTTTATCTATCGCTTTATCAATAATTCTTAATAAGCTTATAGCAGACCCAGTCGAAAGATTCAGGCAAAAAAGAGTTGAATCTTCTTTAAAACCCGAAACAATATCTGATTTAAGCGCAAATCAAGCTGTTCCAACTAATGTTTAATAACAACTAAAAACTCTTCATGCCTGCTGTCATATAAATTCCCGACAAAAAACAGGTTTTTAACCTTATAATCAAAGGAATTTGTCGGGTTTAATCCTTTAAAAGTAATTATATAATAGCCTGATCGGGATATAAGCTCAGAAAGGCTCTTCATAGTAAAATGTCTTATGTTTTTTGTTTCATATATAAATGTTTTTTTAAATAAAATCTGGTTTAAAACCTTTATATGCCTAAAATTGGGGACTGTCATTATTATAAAACCGTTGCGGTTTAACTTTGTTTTTAATTTAGATAAAACTTCCTCCGGATTGTAAAGCTCATTCAGGGTTTTATCGAGAATAACGCAGTTAAACGTGTCTTCAGGCAGATTATCAATTTCATGAATGTTTTTAAAAGTAACGTTGAGATGCTGTTCAGGGTGAAATTTATTCTCTACCAGATGTTTTAGCCCTACGCTTTCTCCTATTTCCAGTATTTTTGAAGAGGTTGAAGCTATAAAATCAAGTATAGGGTTTTCATTAATAGGTTTATGCGTTTCAACATGCCGTTTTTTCTTTGTATTTGTGAAAGACAGGGCATTCTTAACTTTATTTAAAATAGAAGAAGGTTTAAGAATAAGATGTTGGAATTTAGCTTTGTTTTTCTTTAAATAGACTGGGAAAGAGCCGTCAATATTGACAATTTTATATTTATAGCCTCTTTCAAAGATGTCTAATCCGTCTAAAATCGTCTTTTGAAGGCGGTTATCGTTTAAATAGTAGTCGTTATTGTATTCCTGGTGCGAAAAATTCCTGATTTTACTTTTTATGGACTCAAGACCGCCCAAAAAGCTGAAATGCCAGCCGCCGTCTTTTATAAGCTCTCCTTGAGTATATCTGATTGAATCGGCATTATTGTTAAAATCCTTGTAAAAAAGAACTCTTGGTCCTCTTCTCCATATTTTTTCCTTGTCATTTATATAATTCAGGAAAAAATTATACTGAAACTGTTCAAGCACCTTGATTCCAGGCAAATCTTTGCATTTTAAAAGCGTTTTAGCCTTCGGAAGCTCATCACTGTCTGAAATTATGATTATGTCATCAGGCTTGCAGTTTGTTAATCCTCGAGAAATTGCGTCCCGCTGGAATTTTTCTCTTTCCCAGTTGCATTTACAGCCTTCAAACTCTTCAACGATAATATGCTCAATCTTATCAAGGAATTTAGAAAATCTTTGCTTGTCTTCCCCGAAGTATAAGGGCTTTGGCAAGCCGGAATGCGTGTATTTTGATTCAACAAGGACAAACTTGTCAACTATATCGTAAAGCTCATTAAGCCTGACTTCCAGAAGATCGTTTTCCATATAAAAAATAAAACAATCGTAAATCATTTAAATCTCCTGTGTCTTCTTAGCGGAAATTGTTGTTTAAGGTCTAAATACAGCCTTTTGAGCTTGTTCGGATACGGATTCTTAAGAACATCTCTATATATTGTCATAATGTTGTTCATTTGTGTCTGATAATCATACATTTTATTGAACTGTATCAGAGCATTTTTTGATAACTTTTTATATAATTCCTGATTTTGCTCAATATTTCTTAACATTTCCGAATATTCGACGAAATTTTGAACAACAAATCCGGCATCGGAAATACATTCGACATGTCCGTTAAATTCGGACGAAATATGAGAAACTATAGGCTTTCCATAATACATGGCTTCTGCTATTGCTGTGGAATTAAGCTCTCCGTCCCTTCTTCCATGCGCATATACATTCAGCGTCTGCAAAAAGCTGTGAATTTTATTTGCATCTCCTGTATGAGAGAGAAAATGAATATTTTTTATGCCTAAATCCTCTGCCTGCTTTTTATAATTCTCCCCGCCGCCTAACAAAACAAAGGCGTTACTGTCGTTTTCAACTTCTTTATAGGCTTTTAGCGGTATATCAGAAAAGATTGCCGCATCATTTCTCTGATGAAAACCGAATATAAACTTGTCTTGCAGTCCTAATTTCTGTCTATAGTCTATAAACTTGATTTCAGGAATAATCATGGGGTGCGAAACCATAACAATACGGTCTTTATCGCCGCCTGCTTCAATCCATTTGCGTTTTGAAAACTCTGAAATATGCATTACACGGGAAGTATTATATTGATTATCAACTCCCACAACATAATGGTACGAATCAATTATCGGAATATCCTTAATAGAGCAGAAAGGCTCTTCAAAAAGTCCGCAGCGACCTGTCTGGATTAAATCTGCTCCTTTAAACACTTCAAAAAAGTTAGTATTATCAATCTAGATTTTGCCTCTGTGAATTCTTGGTTTTGAGGCTTTAAATTCAGTTAAATTTACTCCATTATCAATTAAATATTGTTTTCTAGCTTCATCAGGAGGGATTTCTTCAGGATGCGACCAGTAATAGTCAACTTCAAACTCTTCTTTAGGCAGTCCTGCGGCTATTGTCTGCAAAAATTTTTCAGTTCCCGCCGTGATAAGTCCCAAATACTTTATGAATGCGATCTTTGTCTTTTTCTTCAAGTTTTATTTCCCCTGAATCGTTCCGAATGCCTTTCACCTATATTATACCAATCCAAAGAAGTTTTTAAGCAAAATTTTTTAAAACTTATGACCGATATTATCTTCCCTTCCACACAGGCTGCCTTTTTTCTAAAAAACTTTTCAATCCTTCTTCTGTATCTTCAAGCCGCATAAGCTCCTCTAGGTATATTTTTTCTGAAAATTTAAGCTTATCCTTTATTTCAGCGTAATGAAGTCGTTTATAAGCTTTTAAAGCAGTTTTTATAACAGCCTGACTATTTCCAATTACAGAATTTATAAATAGTTCAGCTTTTGTGTCAAATTCTTCATCATTAAAAACGTGATTTATAAATCCGCAAAGAAGCGCATCTTTTGCAGATAGTTTATTTCCGGTTAAAATCATCTCGAGAGATTTTTTATTCCCTGTTAAATAAGGGAAATAAACAAGCGATACCGGAGGATAACAACCTATTTTAATTTCAGGCTGAGAAAAATAAGCCTTTTCAGACGCTAAAACAAAATCGCAAAACAATGCCAATTCGCACCCGCCACCTATACAGCCTGATTTAACAAGGCTTATAACGGGAATTTCCAGATCAAGCAATTTAAAAAATACGCTATGAAACGCTTTAAGCATTTCATTGATTTTTTCTTTAGCATGGCTGGAAATATTTACGCCTGCTGAAAAAATTTTTTGATCAGATTCTATTATTACTGCTCTTAAAGTGTTTTCTTTTTTAATAGAATCAAGAATTTCCGCTAACTTTTCGAGATCATGCGCTTCAAGAATATTCAGAGGAGGTTTTGAGAGAATTATTTTGGCGAGAAAATCGGTTTTAATTAAGTTAATATGATTCATTATAAATTTCCTTGGCGTTAAACTTGACCGTAAGTAATGATGATAGTATATTAAGTATACCAAAAGATAAAGAATAATTAGGGCTTGTGGCGCAGCGGTAGCGCAGCGGACTCATAATCCGTTGGTCGATGGTTCGAATCCATCCGGGCCCATTCTTTATTTTCTATAAAATCGCCAGCTAACATTTTCTTTTTCTGCGGCGAAACCCCACTAACAGCAGCGATTTGTAATGCCGATTTTAAAATAGATCAATTTAAATAACTCGAATTGCTAATTAGTCGAAACGCTGAAATAGATTGAAATTTTATTTTAATTTTTTATGCGGCTCGCAGGCTTTGCCTGCGAGCCGCATGCCCTTAAAACGGCGTAGCGGCTGGCGAAGCCAGCCGCTACGCCAAATATAAAATTATTTATTTAGCAATTCGAGTTAAATAAGTTTTCGTTAATTAGTAAAAAAGCTAATATTTACAGCCCACGCCGTCCGCAGGGCGGCGCGGGCTGAGTAAAGCGTTTAGCGGAAGTTTCAGCGAAGCCGAAACTTCCGCTAATTAAAGGCTTACAGAAATCATTTTTTCATTTACCGATTTCTTTTAATGATCACAATACATAAAAAATGCTTATAACAAGTTGCAATCAATGTAGTATTAAATCTCCCTCCCCCTGCCCCCTCCCCAAGGGAGGGGAAGAAGAGTTGATAAGGATTTTGCCGGCGTAGCCGGCAAAATCCTTATCAAAAAATAATACTCTTTTGATTGCAACTTGGTATTAGTTTTGTTCAAGCTGTATTGTTTCTGTAGCAAGATCAGTTACTTCTGAAGGACCAAAATATTGAATCGGACCCGGATAAATATAACAATCCTCTAACGCCCATTTTTCTCTGTTTTTGCTGAATTCCATGAAAGGAGCATGCTCAAGTTCTACAAGCGCTTTTTTGATTACAGGTTTCATTTTGCCGTGTCTTCTTTCCATATTCATCATGGAAGTAAGAGGAATTCCGCCTGCAACCCATTTTTCTGTCGGTTTTGTCAAATTCTTAACAGATGAAATATATCCGCTTAATCCAAATTGAATAAGCGCAAATGCATTATATCCAAGCGAATAACAATAATCAGCGTCAAAATTTGACGGGGCGGCGCATCTTCCCTCATAACCGAAAAAATGAGTCATTGTTGAAAATTTACCTTTGTATGAACCATTCTTTTTCATTTCAGCAAGTTTTTCTTCAATCATTTCGGTTAAAAGTTTTTCTGTTTCAATCCGTGAAACCTGAACATTTCCGTGAGGATCTCTATCCAAAAGCAATTGAATTTGTATTGAATTCGGCAGAGAATCAAATAATTTATAGTCTTCCGCCTGAAGCGCGTTTTTTATATCCTCAACTCTTTGATCGCAGCCGCATGCTGAATTATATTCCTCTTTATCGCCAATTTTTGCCAGTTGATCGTTTAAATTAGCAATAAGAGTTTTCATTTCCGGGATAAATTCTATTAAACCTTCAGGCACAAGAGCAATTCCGAAATTTTTGCCTTTTTCAGCTCTTTTAGCGATTATATCAGCCATATAATCAATTATTTCAGACAGGGACATATTCTTTTTAGCTATTTCCTCTGAAATTAACGTTATATTCGGATGAGTTTTTAATGCGCATTCAAGAGCGATGTGCGATGCGCTTCTGCCCATTAACTTAATAAAATGCCAGTATTTTTTTGCTGAATTGGCATCTTTTTGAATATTTCCGATTAATTCAGAGTATACTTTCGTTGCTGTGTCAAACCCAAAGGAGGTTTCAATATGTTCGTTTTTAAGATCGCCGTCTATGGTTTTAGGAACTCCTATAACCTGGATACCCGCGTCTTTTTGCTTTAAATATTCGGCAAGCATGGCGGCGTTTGTGTTTGAATCATCGCCTCCAATGATTATTATTGCTGATAAATCAAGTTTTTGACAAACTTTTAGCGCTTTTTCAAAGTGTTCTTCTGATTCCAGCTTGGTTCTGCCTGAACCTATTATGTCAAATCCGCCGGTATTTCTGAATTCATCCATATAATTATCGGAGATTTCAATATATTCACCTTCAATAATCCCTGAAGGTCCGCCGAGAAATCCTATAAGTTTGTTTTCAGGATTTGCTTCTTTTAATGCGTCAAAAATTCCCGCAATTGCGTTATGTCCGCCGGGAGCTTGTCCGCCTGATAAAATTACGCCGACATTAAGAGTTTTTTGTTGAACAGCGTGGTTTCCCTGTTCAAAAGTTACGATATTTAAGCCGTAAAGGTTGGAAAACATCTCTTTTATTTCATCAGCATTGTCTGCTGCTGTTGTTTTTGCTCCTTCAACAATTTTTAAACTTTTAATTCCATTTTTTAATGCTGTTGGAAGTTTTGGCTGATAAGCGCTTCTCGCTTTTTGTAAGGGTGAAATTTGTTCTGATATTTGAATTGTTTTCATTTTTTATTAAACTCCACTTTACCATTCTGCTACTTTGCCTGTATTTATTTATAACATATAAAAAAATGAATTCAAAAAAGCAGAGTTTACAAACTTGAATTGCTAAATAAATAATTTTATATTTGGCGTAGCGGCTGGCGAAGCCAGCCGCTACGCCGTTTTAAGGGCATGCGGCTCGCAGGCTTTGCCTGC